>NZ_VPEY01000013.1:0-82955 GCF_013416935.1 Acinetobacter sp. YH1901141
CTGACACGCCATTTTAGTTTTGCTTTTTTGAACTGCTTGCGTCTTGTGACCAATTCTTCTGTCACTGCCTGAATAGTTTGACTGTGCAAGTTGCATTCTTTCGATGTGCCTTTCGTGTATTTTGCAAGGTCGTATGCTGAAAAGAATTGTTGTTTTTGTTGTAGGTGTTTGAAACACAAATCATTGACATAATTCCAGACGAAATTGACTTCGGTCGCTAGTTGGTTTAGTACCTTGCAATGTTTGTCTTTTATGCGTAATTTGAGTGTCTTCATCCAATTATTTTAACAGTATTTTTCTTAATAGTGACTATAGTACAAGTATTTAAAACGACATTTCGTGTCGTTCATATGGTTTACTCCAGTCGCTTATATCCTCGTGCTGAACCACGAGGTTTTACGCTCCAGTGGATAAAAAAAAGCTCAACCATATAGGGATGGTTGAGCATAAAAAGGATGTGTATAAAAGCACATCCAGAGGGTTTGAAAATCTTGCTGCAAATGATATTTCACTGATTATTGAATACAGTGGATCGTTTTCAGTACGTGAATTATGGAGTAATTTAGTCGACTATACAAATAGATTTTTCCTATTAATCCAAGACAAATATTCAATGAAAGATTCATCTTTTTTTCTTAACAATTTAAATTATCTTACTATTTTTACAATTATTTTAGAAAAATTAAAAAAACTGTCATAATTCATAACACTCAATACTGTATAAATTTTGAATAAAAGGCATTTTAAATACACCTTTATGTGATCAAAAAAAACACCAATTAAACTCAACTTTTTGCTTGAATGTGTACCCGTGTCTTCATTTGCGCCAACACAATACCCGTTAAAATAATCAATCCACCGATACTGTGATAACTCCCCCACACTTCTGCCAACCAAAAATATGCAATGATGGCCGTAAAAACAGGCATCAAATTCATAAAAATACTGGTGCGATTTGGCCCTAAATATTGAACGGCCAACATCCATACCAAAGGTGCAATAATTGAAGGAAATATACCTGCATACAGCACACTTAAACCATTTTGGCTATTTAAATGATCCAAGCCGAACCACAAAATAAATGGCAGATGGTAAAGTAAGGCGAAAATAATTTGCACATAAAGACTCAGCATGAGCGGCAATTTTAAATTCCATTTCTTTAAAAACACCCCATAAAAAGCGTAAAAAAATACCGCCAAGACCATAAGCATATCGCCCGCATGTCCTGTCAGCTGACTGAGTTGACGCAAATCTCCTTGTGCAATCACATACAACAAACCCGAAAATGAAATAATGCAGCCCAAAACCGAAAATCGTGTCGGAATGTCTTTTAAGATCAGCAATGAAACCAAAACCGTAAACATGGGAATAAACGCATTAATAATGCCCATATTGGTTGCAGTGGTGTAATTGGCTGCGGTATAGCTTAGACCTTGATACAACACCAAACCAAAAGCACTAAGCACTGCCAACTGTTTCAAATGTGGACGAATCAACTCACGCTGCTGCCAAACTTTGGGCAATATCCACGGGGTTAAAATCAGAAAAGCAATCAACCAGCGATAAAAACTGATACTGACGGGTGAAATATACTCCGCCACATACCTCGTTACTGCAATATTTAAAGACCAAATCAATACCGCAATCAATGGCAATAAAATTGCCCAAAATACGCCTTTATCTGACCGTATCATGTATTCATCATCCTTGTTGTACCAAACAGCATACCTGCTGTGAAACCCTTTTCTATAACTGACTTGTGATGCAAAGTGCTAAAAACCCAGTGTCTATTTATGGCACTTTTCGCTCGATTTATCCATCAATAAAATAAAATGCAGATACGAATTACATTTTTCTGCGCAATATCACGGCTATGCGGGATTCCATCAGTGTCGTAAATTTCTTTGCTATAAAACTTGCTGTACCCAAAAATTACAGTTACAACAGTAGCGGTAAAATACAGATTCTAGGAAGCAACTATGCGCACTTCAGTTTATGACATTGCAGTAAAAACCAATCAGGGTACGGAAACCACATTAAATCAATATGCAGGAAAAGTGTTGTTGATCGTGAACGTGGCATCAAAATGTGGCTTAACCCCGCAATACGAAGGCTTACAGCAACTCTACGCAGCAAAACAGGCACAAGGCTTAGAAATTTTAGCCTTTCCATCGAATGATTTCTTGGCACAAGAACCGGGCAGCGATACAGAAATTCAGGAATTTTGCTCACTGAATTATCAGGTGAGTTTTCCATTGTTTGCTAAAATTCCAGTCGTGGGTGCAGAAAAACATCCTCTCTACACGGCTTTAACGCAAGCAATTCCTGAACGTATTGGTGAAGGCCCATGGTGGAAAGATTTGGTTGATTACGGCTTAACCCCAAATGAACCACCTGAAGTATTGTGGAACTTTGAAAAGTTTTTGGTGAATAAACAAGGTGAAGTGGTGGCGCGTTTTGCCCCAGATTTAACCGCAGATGACCCGCGCATTGTAGAAGCGATTGAGGCTGAATTGGCTAAATAATTTTTTATTCAGCAAGTTAAAGAGTTCTTTCATAAATTCTCTTTAAATCAATAATTCAGCTCCCTCATCCTCTTGCGGAATATATTCCTCATCCTGAGCCATATATGGCGCAAGAGAAGGGACTATCAATATCAATTCGACGCATTACTTATGATCATTTTTCTTTTATGAAAGAAGTGTAATTCATAGGAGTTTCTTTAAAACTCCTATTTTTTTTGATTTAGACAAAAAAATTAAGATTTGTTATTGCTTTGCAACAATCTGTTTTTTATTCATATTTTCGTTTTATATTCATTCTCAATGAGTACCAAAAATCACATGAATATGAAAAATGTATCTTCGAAGACACTACTTCCGTTTGCACTATTGAGTTCTGCCTTGCTACTCAGCGCCTGTGATCAAATGAACACGCCGCAAACGCAAACAACTAATCAAGATGATTCCAACGCATCATCCAACAGCAATACAAACCCAACCAACGCTCCATTAAGCAGTGGCAATATGTTCTATATTGTGCGCGATGTGGCTGATCTACAGCTCAAAGCAGGTCAATATGTCGAACAACTAAATCAAACCAAGTCTGAATTGCAAACCGCTGTAGATGCGCAAGATCCACAACAATTACAAATTGCAGCGACTCAATTACAACAGCAGTTACAAGGCTTCAATCAAACACTAAGCAGCCTAGACTTAAAAACACAGGAAATTGATACCATCCGTCAAAACTTATTGGCTGCCAATCAGCAAGTTTTGGCTTCACCATTTTTAAATGGACAAGTCGATTTAAGCAAAGTGGACTTTAAGAAACTGGAACAGCAAATGGGGAGTATTCAAGCTGAAATGCTAAAACTGGCGGGGATGATTTTACAAGGTGAGTCAAATCAGCCTACTGAAACTACCAATACAGCATCTTAAGCAAAGATAAGGCTTCAATTCCAAACAGCATAAAAAAAGCCACTCTTTCGAGTGGCTTTTTTCAATCTTAAACCGACAATTAAAGTGCGCGGTTTTTGATTTTGCGGATGGTTTCCAACTGTGCAGCAGTTTCTGCCAAAGCAGCCAAAGCAGCAGCAGAGTCCAAATCGCTCTTTTGATTTGCCAACAATTGTTCAGCGTGTTTACGCGCTTCAATAATTGCCGCTTCATCTAAGTTTTCTGCACGAACTGCAGTATCTGCAAGAATCGTAACAACATGCGGTTGAACTTCTAGAACGCCACCAGATACATAGATTAATTCTTCTGTACCATTTTCCAGCAGAACGCGGATTGCACCCGGCTGAAGCAAAGTTACCAGTGGTGCGTGACCCGGCATAATACCGAGTTCACCGCCAGCACCTTTTGCAATTAGCATAGTCACAGTGCCCGAGTACAAAGACTCTTTTACACTTACAACATCACATTGCATAGTCGCCATGAGAATCTCCTAAATTAGAGCTGCTAATTAAAGTTTCTCGGCTTTAGCAATCACTTCGTCAATACCACCAACCATATAGAACGCTTGTTCTGGGATATGATCGTATTCACCAGCTAGAAGACCTTTAAAGCCACGAATTGTATCTTTAAGCGGTACAAGTTTACCAGGCGCGCCAGTAAATACTTCAGCTACGTGGAACGGTTGAGAGAAGAAACGTTGGATCTTACGTGCACGGTATACAGTAAGTTTGTCTTCTTCTGACAATTCGTCCATACCAAGAATTGCGATAATGTCTTTCAATTCTTTATAACGTTGAAGAACGTTTTGAACTGAACGAGCAATTTCGTAATGCTCAGTACCAACAACTAATGGATCTAACTGACGTGAAGTTGAGTCTAGTGGATCGATCGCAGGGTAAATACCTTGAGATGCAATATCACGGCTCAATACTACAGTTGCGTCTAAGTGCGCGAACGTTGTAGCAGGTGATGGGTCAGTCAAGTCATCGGCAGGTACGTATACAGCTTGAATAGATGTAATCGAACCAGACTTAGTTGAAGTAATACGTTCTTGAAGAACACCCATCTCTTCTGCAAGTGTAGGCTGATAACCTACTGCAGATGGCATACGACCTAGAAGTGCTGATACTTCAGTACCTGCTAGTGTATAACGGTAGATGTTGTCTACGAACAATAATACGTCACGACCTTTACCGTTCTCATCTTTTTGATCACGGAAGTACTCAGCCATAGTCAAACCAGTTAACGCTACGCGTAAACGGTTACCAGGCGGCTCGTTCATCTGACCGTAGACCATTGCTACTTTGTCAAGAACGTTAGAGTCTTTCATTTCGTGATAGAAGTCGTTACCTTCACGAGTACGCTCACCAACACCAGCGAATACAGATAAACCTGAGTGCGCTTTAGCGATGTTGTTGATCAACTCCATCATATTTACGGTTTTACCAACACCCGCACCACCGAACAGACCAACTTTACCACCTTTCGCGAACGGGCAAAGTAAGTCAATGACTTTAATACCAGTTTCTAAAAGGTCAGTAGAAGCCGCTTGTTCTGCATAAGAAGGCGCTTGACGGTGAATTGGTAAACGCTCTTCAGTTGCAACTGGACCAGCTTCGTCGATAGGGCGACCAAGAACGTCCATGATACGACCAAGTGTCGCTGTACCTACTGGTACAGAGATTGGCGCGTTAGTGTTAGTTACGTTCAAACCACGCTTAAGGCCTTCAGTAGAACCCATTGCAATAGTACGAACTACGCCATCACCAAGTTGTTGCTGAACTTCTAATGTAGTTTCAGTACCGTCAACTTGGAGAGCGTCATAGATCTTAGGAACGCTGTTGCGTTCAAACTCGACGTCGATAACCGCGCCGATGATCTGAATGATACGACCGCCACTCATTGCTGTCTCCTCAATTCAAACTAATAATGTTAAACGGCAGCGGCACCACCAACGATTTCAGAAATTTCCTGAGTAATCGCGGCTTGACGCAGCTTGTTATAAATAAGTTGTAGGCTCTTGATCAGTTCACCTGCGTTATCTGTTGCAGCTTTCATTGCAACCATACGCGCAGACTGTTCACATGCGATGTTTTCAATCACACCTTGATAAACCATAGACTCGATGTAACGAACCAATAAACCATTTAACAGCTCTTCAGCTTCTGGTTCATAGATATAATCCCAACCGTATTGACGGTTAAGAGTCTTGTTTTCTTCAGCAGATGCTAAAGGAACAAGTTGTTCGATTTTCTGATCTTGAGTCATGGCATTGACAAAGCCGTTTGACACGAGGTAAATGCGATCTAACTCGCCTTTATCGTACGCATCTAACATCACTTGCACAGAGCCAGATAACTGTTCAAGACTTGGCGCGTCACCTACGTTTGTAGTTGCACCAAGCACTTTACCGCCGTAGTTTTTAAAAAACGAAACCGCTTTTTGACCAATTAAAGCAAACTGAACTTCAATTGACTGCTCTTGTTGTTGCTGTACATGCTTTACAACTTTCTTGAACAAGTTAATGTTCAAGCCACCTGCCAAACCACGATCTGAAGACACGATGATATAACCAACGCGTTTTACAGGGCGTTCAATCATATAACGGTGTTTGTATTCAGGGTTCGCCTGTACCAAATGAGCAATTACACGGTGCATATTTTCGGCATACGGACGGCCTTGAGCCATGCGCTCTTGCGCACGACGCATCTTAGAAGCAGCAACCATTTGCATCGCGCGAGTAATCTTTTGCGTGCTCTTGATACTAGCAACTTTGGCGCGAATTTCTTTTAAATTTGCCATACGCTTAACCTAGTATTCGAAAGCCCTTTCAGGCTTCCGAAGGTTGATTCCGTGAACCAAACCCCTAACTAGCCAATGCTAAATTAGTAAGTTTGAGTCGCTTTAAAGCTTTCAATACCTGCTTTGATTGCAGCTTCGATGTCTTTGTTGAAATCACCAGTTTCATCGATTTGTTGCATTAACGCAGCATGTTCTGAACGGAAGTAAGAAATTAACGCAGCATCAAAGTCTACGATTTTCTTCACTTCTACGTCAGCCATGTAGCCTTCGTTAGATGCATAAACTGAAACAGCTTGGTCAGCAATTGAGTATGGCGCATATTGTTTCTGCTTCATTAACTCAGTTACACGTTGACCATGTTCAAGTTGCTTACGAGTTGCTTCGTCAAGGTCAGAAGCGAACTGAGCAAACGCTGCCAATTCACGGTATTGCGCCAAAGCGGTACGGATACCACCAGACAATTTTTTGATGATCTTAGTTTGAGCAGAACCACCAACACGCGATACAGAAATACCCGCGTTCACAGCAGGACGGATACCCGCGTTGAATAATGATGTTTCTAAGAAGATCTGACCATCTGTAATCGAAATTACGTTGGTTGGTACGAATGCAGATACGTCACCTGCTTGAGTTTCAATAATCGGCAATGCAGTTAAAGAACCAGTTTGACCTTTAACTTCACCGTTAGTGAATTTCTCAACGTAGTCAGCAGATACACGAGAAGCACGCTCAAGTAGACGCGAGTGTAGATAGAACACGTCACCTGGATACGCTTCACGACCTGGTGGACGACGTAAAAGCAATGAAATTTGACGATACGCAACAGCTTGCTTAGACAAGTCATCATAAATGATTAACGCGTCTTCACCACGGTCACGGAAGTATTCACCCATTGTACAGCCAGAGTACGGAGCAAGATACAACATTGCTGCTGGATCTGCCGCTGCTGCTGCAACAACAGTTGTATACGCCATAGCGCCAGTTTCTTCTAGCTTGCGTACTACGTTTGCGATAGTCGATTGTTTTTGACCAATTGCTACGTATACACACTTAATGCCAGAGTTTTTCTGAGCGATGATCGCATCGATCGCCATTGCTGTTTTACCAGTTTGACGGTCACCAATGATCAACTCACGTTGACCACGGCCTACAGGGATCATGGTATCAACTGATTTATAACCAGTTTGAACAGGTTGATCCACTGATTGACGCCAAATTACGCCTGGTGCTACTTTTTCTACAGCATCAGTTAATTTTGCATCAATAGGGCCTTTACCATCAATTGGGTTACCCAAAGCATCTACCACACGGCCTAAAAGTTCTGGACCAACCGGAACTTCTAATACACGACCTGTGCAACGTGCTTTTTGACCTTCTTGAAGGCTTAAGTAGTTACCTAAAACAACGACGCCCACTGAATCCTGTTCTAGGTTCAGTGCCATACCAAATAAGCCGCCGTCGAATTCGATCATTTCACCGTACATTGCATCAGCAAGGCCGTGAATGCGCACAATACCGTCGGATACCATAACAATGGTACCTTCGTTTTTAGCGGTCGCGCTGGTGTCCAGATCGCCGATACGCTGTTTAATGAGCGCACTGATCTCGGATGGATTCAGTTGTTGCATTGCGCTATACCTCAATCTTTTATTAGTTCAGTCTTCGCAATTAAGCTAAAAGACGTGTCCGCATTTTTTCAAGCTTGTTAAGCGCAGAATCATCTATCACTTGGTCGCCTGCACGAATAACCACACCCGCAATTAACGCTGGGTTCACTTCTACAGAAACATTTACTGCTGCAGCGAAACGTTTTTCTAACGCTTGAGCAAGAATTTGTTCTTGTACAGAAGTCAATGGGAATGCTGATTCAATCACAACATCCACAGTATTGTTATTCTGTGATTTGAGCTGTTCGTATTCTGCTTGAATTTCAGGAAGCAAAGCCAAACGGTTATTTTCAGCAAGCAATGTCAAAAAGTTTGACACTGCTGCAGTTTGGTCTTCACCTAAAACTTTGGCAAAAATACTCACCTGCTCAGCAGGCGTAAGCTCAGGGCGATTTAAGTAAGCTGAAAATGCTTCGTCTTGCACCGCAGCACTGAGCAAGTTAAGTGCTGTTGACCAATTGTCAGTTGCACCTTGCTCAGAAGCGTAAGCAAATGCTGCTTTAGCGTATGGGCGTGCCAACGTCAAGAGTTCAGCCATAATCTGCCTCTCTTAAAGTTTAGCAGCCAGCTGAGTCAGCATGGCATTGTGAGCTTCTGCGTCAACTTGCTGGCTAAGAATTTTCTCAGCACCAGTTACTGCAAGTGCAGCCACTTGTTGACGTAATTCTTCGCGAGCAGAATTGATTTCTGTATCAACAGCTTCTTTCGCTTGTTGACGGATACGCTCACCTTCAGCAGATGCTTGGGTACGCGCTTCTTCTACCAATTGTGCTGCACGACGATTCGCTTGTTCGATCAATTGAGCCGCTTGTGCTTTAGCTGCATCTAATTCAGCTTTTACTTGAGCTTGCGCATCGGCAAGGTCAGCTTTGGCTTTTTCAGCTGCATTTAAGCCGTCAGCAATACGACGCTGACGCTCACTAATCGCATTGATTAGTGGTGGCCATACAAACTTCATGCAGAATGCGACGAAAATCGCAAATGCAATCGCTTGGCCAAACAATGTGAGGTTGATATTCATTGCAAATTCCTCAAATAGTGAATTTCGGAATTAAGCTGATTAACCTACAAATGGATTAGCGAAGATGAAGAACAAGCCAATACCAACACCGATCATAGGCACAGCATCAAGAAGACCCGCGATTAAGAACATACGAGTTTGAAGTTGTGGAGCCAATTCTGGTTGACGAGCAACAGCTTCAAGGAAGCGACCGCCTAAAAGACCAAAACCAATCGCAGTACCTAAAGCACCGAAAGCGATCAAGATAGCAGATGCAATTGCAACTAGACCTAAAGTGAGTTCCATGATAATTCCTCAGAGGTTAGGTTTTATACCAAATTAAGTTAAAAAATTGTGTGCCCAACCGCCCGATGACAGTTAGGCCATACCATTAATGCTTTTCGCTTGCCATGCTCATGTACACGATAGTCAACATCATGAAAATGAATGCTTGTAGCGTAATAATCAAAATGTGGAAAATCGCCCAAGGCACAGACAATGCCCACTGGATCCAGAACGGTAATAACGCGATAAGAATGAAGATTAACTCACCCGCATACATGTTACCGAATAGTCGTAGAGCCAATGAAACTGGTCGCGCCAAGAAAGTAGTCAATTCCAACAATAAGTTGAATGGAATTAAAAGCACTTTAGCAACTGGATTACTTGGGTTGAATGGGTTAAGTGCCAACTCACCAACGAAGCCGCCAACACCTTTCTCACGAATACTATAGAAAATAATTAAGAAGAATACAGAAATAGACATACCTAAGGTAATGTTTGGATCTGTAGTCGGAACAATTTTAAAGTAAACCTGATGAGGGTCCACACCCAGCATAGATGCAATCGCCTGTTGAGCTACATAAGGAATAAAGTCAACAGGGATTAAATCCATCAAGTTCATGAGGAAAATCCACACGAAAATGGTTAATGCTAAGGGTGCAATTAATCGAGACTTCCCATGGAAGGTATCACGTACACTTGAATCCACAAACTCGATAATCACTTCAATTACTGACTGGAATTTACCAGGCACGCCTGAATTTGCAGCTTTCGCAACAATCCAGAACAATAAACAGAAGATCAGACCAAGTCCGATAGACCAACCCATTGAATCCAAGTGAATAGCAGTGAACCCCATCTGTTGAGCTTCTTCAGCAGACTCAGCCAACTTCCATGAACCGTCTGGCATTTTGCCATAGGTCATATTGGTCAAGTGATGCTTGATATACTCGGTCGAAGTAAGGGCATGTTCTTCAGCAGCCATAAATCACACCTGGTCAATGTAAAAAAACTAATAGAACAAACGAACATCGCGTGCTGCTTGATATCTCGCCTATTCCTGAAAAACTTTTCAATTTTTGCTGCGTTTAGACTCGTTTTTGTAATCGTGACACCCAAAATGGCGCAACCCACGACATGCTTTGAACGAGCATAAAACCACAAAACAATGCCACCGGGGATAACGGCTGTACATTGCTTAAAATTAAAATGAATCCTACGATCACGATTGCAAACTTACCGAGCATTCCTCTATACATGTTCGAAAGAACCTGTCTGGACGCTCGTGCACCTGCTGCTCGAAACGACTGCCATGAAAAATAACAACTTGCCAACCAACAAACACTAGCACCAAGTGCAGCGCTTAAGGCAGCCGTTGAGTCTTTCAAGACCCACGCTATCAGGGCTGAAACTGGAATCATGAATGCTTGTAAGAAGACCAAAGCTTTAGCTAATCGTCGGTCAATCAAGCGACTAGTTCGGCTCATTTTTTTATCCACTCACAGCATTAATGCTTGACAAGTTCAACTGATGATCGTTTTTTATCGCAGGCATTATAGAGTTAGCCCCCTGAACATGCAATCGTTTCCCGACCTTAGTCGTGTTTTTTTGCATGTTTGTCTCGGAATTGTCATATTTCAATTTTGCTTAAAAAACGCATCATTTTCGTGCATTTAATACACAAGCCTTGGTTTGCTTGGCTAATTGCTGCCACGCTTGCACAAAATCATCTGCACCGCGCATGCTTTCATCGACCTTTTGAAACACAATTGGATTCAATTTCATATACTGATTTTTACTGGCATGTCCTTCTGCAAGTAGGCACATTTTTGGATTTGGTCGGTGATCGTTCAAATATTTAATTTGTGCGACTGTTGGCGCAATATGCGGATCATTGGTCATCGACCCAGAAAATTCTAAATTTAAGGCACGTTCTAAATATTGATAGGCATCGTGATAAGCCCAATATGGCTGTACTGCAGTTTGAGTCTGAAACTGACTTGCACTTTTGAATAAACTCTGTGCGAAGGCACGTGCGTTGTTCCAATAAGCATCGCGATGTTCAGGCATTTGCTGAGAACGTAACGCGGCAATAAAGAAGCCGATACGCACCGCATTGTTTGGGTCTAGCCAGACATGGCTGTCTACTGTATTTTTTAATGCTGCACCACGTTCTGAACGCTGCGGCAAAGTTTTCATAATGCCCGTATCTAATAAAGCAATCGCTTTAGGATTTTGATGTAATACACGTTCTAGCGGTGCTTCATGCGCCTTACCTAGCCAAATAATTAAATCCGCATCTTGGATGATTTTTCGATGTGCAGGCGTGAGCGATACATCATGCCCTGTTTGATCTGCCAGTAATAACGTGGGTGTTTCGATATTTTGCGTGACTTTTTGGGCAATCAAATAGATAGGATGGGTAGACACCACCAAAGCCTGCGCCATGCTGACAGTACTGCATAACGCTAAAAGACAGAAACTAAATAAACGAAACATTGCGGCATATCACGAAAAATCGACAAATGTTATAATATAACAAATTTATAAAAATACCTACGTATAATCGAAACTAATAACGCTTCATGCTAAGATTTACTGTCGTTTTTCTTTTAAAGTTCAACTGGGGTGGCTATGAGCTTATGTTCGCACGAGCATCACAATGCATTACATGGCGTTCACGACCATCACAATGTCGATCAACGTCTTGCCGAAGCTGAAAGTTTATGTGCGGCAACAGGTGCTCGTTTAACACCGCTACGTAAAGAAGTGTTGGAACTCATTCTCAAGGCATCTGCACCAATGGGTGCTTATGATTTATTGGCGAAAATTAAAAGTGAGTCTGATCGTCCTGCAGCACCGCCAACGGTGTACCGTACTTTGGATTTTTTACTGGAAAAAGGACTAATTCACCGTTTGACTTCAATCAATGCCTATATTCCTTGCTGTCATCCACGTGAAGGACACCAAGCGGCTTTTTTGATCTGTACTGAATGTAAAGTCGTTAAAGAAGCTTCAGCGCAAGGTTTATTAGAGCAATTAGATCAGTTGGCAGCCTCTGACCGCTTTAGCCCGCATCACAGCATTATTGAGATTTCTGGAAAATGTCAGCAGTGCAACAGCAAATAACCACTGCACCGCTCATCGCCTTGCACAATATTCAGGTGCGAATAGATGAGCGCGATATTTTAAAAAATGTCGATTTTGAATTACATGCACGTGAAATTGTCACGCTAATTGGCCCCAATGGCGCAGGAAAATCGACTCTAATTAAAGTCTTGCTTGGCATTGTCAAACCAAATGCAGGCAAGCTCGTAAATGCTCGCAAATTGACCTTTTCTTATGTGCCGCAAAAGTTTAATCCTTCACACAGCTTGCCTTTAAGAGTGAAAGATTTACTGGCTTTAGAAAAATGCCCAGACGCAATTAAAGCAGAAATTATCCGCGATACTGGCATTGCCAAACTGCAAGATTCAAAAGTACAACAACTGTCTGGTGGTGAGCGGCAACGGGTGCTATTGGCACGCGCCTTATTACGTCAACCTGATGTTTTGGTACTGGATGAGCCGATGCAAGGACTAGATATTCAGTCCGAAGCTGAACTGTATGACTATGTGCGCAACTTACCGAGCAAATATGGCTGTGCGGTGTTGATGGTGTCGCATGATTTGCAATGGGTCATGCAAGGTACGCATCGTGTGGTATGTTTAAATAAACACATTTGCTGTAGCGGTTTGCCCGAAAATGTACAGCAACATCCTGAATACCAAGCTATTTTTGGAACCAATCGGGTGTTTTATCAACATCACCATGAACACTGCGCCCATGGCGATCATGCCGAGCCTTGTCAGCATGATTCACGTCCTCATATTCACCCTGAACCGGAAGCTTAACCCATGATGGATTGGCTACAATTGCTGTTACCTGCATGGATCATGGGCAGTTTATTGCTATTTTTGACCGCCCCACTTGGCTGTTTAATGCTGTGGCGACGCATGTCCTTTTTTGCCGATACGATGGCGCATGGCACTTTATTGGGTGTGGCAATTGCAGGCGCGTTAAGTTTACCTCTGTGGATGGGCGTGACATTCTTGGCATTATTATTGGTGGGTGTTTTGTGGATTTTACATGATCCACGGTTGCCAAATGATGCATTATTGGCGCTCTGCTCTGCGACCTTGCTCTGTTCAGGTTTGCTCTTTATTCAACATATTCCGAGTTTGCGTCCTGAGTTGCTGAGCTATTTATTTGGCGATTTACTCACCATTTCATGGGCAGATTTACCCGTATTTGCTTTGGTCATTATTGCAGCCTTAGCGGTACTCTATAAGTTTTGGCAGGCTCAAATTCAAATTGCAATTGACCCTGACATTGCAGTCAGTGAAGGTGTGAATGCACAATGGCAACGTCTGATTTTTATGTTGTTATTGGCATTATTTACAGTATTGGCTTTACGTGCAGTCGGTTCTTTATTGATGGGCGCATTGTTGGTGATTCCCGCTTTAACCGCACGTTTATTGGCTCACTCGCCTAAACAAATGGTGATTTGGGCATTTATTGTGGCGCAAATTGCAGTCAGCGTAGGTTTATGGTCAAGTGCGGGCTTAAATATTTCGACAGGTTTAAGTATTGTGATGACTATGGCGATCATTTTTGCGGTGATTTTTAGCGTTCAAAAAGTCAGAACCATGGCTTAGTTTTTCGTTAATGAGTATCTATATTTTTGTATTGCAGCAATGAGCATTACGACTAAAAGTGGCAGCATATACACTATCCACAGTGCCATATCACTGTGAATCACTTGCTGTAAAAGACTCAATTGCTGCTGACCTTCTGAAACAGCATTCCAATCTATTGTTTGTAGATAAAACATTGCATGAATGGCAATCAACAACACAGCTGTGATATTAATCAACACCACACTTTGCCACACCGTATGTTTAAAATAAGTTTGCAAAGCGGCAAATACAAAAGAAAAAATTAAATTGATACTCAAGTGTGCCATCAAAGCAATTGGCCAAAACACGCGATCTACTGAAAAGTGAATCGCTAATCCAATTGCAATTAAAGTTGAAAAACTCAAAAGCAACATGCTAATCCAACAATGTTGCCAATAACGTGCTCGCGGTATACCTTTAATTTTCAACGTATATCTCAATCTATTTTTTTATAATTACAACATACACTTTTGTTTAATTGAAGACATTACTGATGCACCAAACTTAACAAAAAAGCAGCGCCTGCAAACAATGCAGCAAAAGTACGATTCATGACTTTTTGCTGCTTCGGTGATCTTAACAAACGTAAAACTTTTGCAGCCAAGCCCGTATAGCCCGCCATCACAATCAAATCAATACTAATCATGGTCAACGCCATAATTGCATATTGCGTCCATTGTGGTTTAGATAAATCTAAAAATTGCGGTAAAACTGCCAATAAAAACACAATTGCTTTGGGATTGCTCATATTGACCAGAAAGCCGTACATCACCAATTTTCCAGCAGATTTGCGCGTCAACTCATGCTGAATTTCAATCGACTGTGCAGGCGCTGCCCATTGCAAATACGCCAGATACAACAAATACGCCACACCAAACCATTTCACAATCAGAAATGCCCAAGGCGTTGTCGCAAATAATACCCCTGCCCCTGCGGCTACAATCGCAATTTGCAATAATAAAGCCAGTTGTAGACCAATCGCATTCCAATAACCATGTCGAAAACCATAACTCAAACCGCTCGACATCGAAGCAATCGCACCCGCGCCAGGTGAAACACTAATCACCCAACAGGCCAACATAAACGCAATCCAAACTTGATAAGACATATATCGCCGCTTTTCACAAGACAGTGCATTATATGATATTTCACTTAATCTCATGACTAAAAACGTGGAATAAAAATCGGGTTGAGGCTATTAAGCCTACATACAATCAGGCACAATAAAGTCAAATTTATAGAAAACAACAAATTTTCAGGAGCTATACATGACTGCCCAATCTGTAATTTTGCCACTACCTTCAGATCATGCTCGCTTTCTTGTACTTCGTTTAAAAGACTTAAGCATTACTGAGTTAAAAGAAAAATTGGCTGACTTGTTTAGCACACGGGATCGTTTGATTACCCAACATCCACATGCCCAAATTAAAACTGGCGTTGCTTTTGGTCCTGAACTTTGGGCACAGCTCTATCAGCAATCTCCAGATGGTTTTAAACAATTACAACCGATTCAAGGGGCGTACCCAATGCCTGTCGTGCCTGCCGATGTGATTATTCATCTCGCGAGTGCCCGTTCAGATATTTGCTTTGCGCTCAGTCAGGCCTTTTTTGAGGGGATCCAAGACAAAATTGAAGTGTTGGATGAACGGGTCTGTTTCCGTTATTTTGATGGACGCGACATGACGGGATTTATTGATGGTACCGAAAACCCACAATTTCCAGATGATCGTGCCGAAGTTGCACTTTTAGGGGAAGATGCAGGCGTGTTTGCCGATGGTTCTTTTATTTTTGCACAGCGCTATTGTCACGATTTAGAAAAATGGAAAAAGCTCAAAGTTGATGCCCAAGAACACGTGATTGGACGTACCAAGCTAGAATCGATTGAATTAGATGAAGATGTACAACCTGAAAATTCGCACGTTTCACGTACAGTCGTTGAAGATGATGCAGGCGATGAAATGGAAATTTTGCGCCACTCTTTACCTTATGGTGATGGCAAGGGCGATCAGGGTTTATTCTTTATTGCTTATACCAAAGATTTGAGCATTATTGATGCCATGTTAGAACGTATGTTTGGTACTTCAGGTGATGGCATCCATGACCGTTTACTGCACTTTGTGACTGCTCTAGACGGTGCATATTACTTTGCCCCAAGTGAAGAGTTATTAGAAGAAGTTTTGGAAGGTTAAGATAAAGAGGCCGACGAGAGTCGGCTTCTTGATTTTATTAAATGCAATTAATACCCTTTGCATCTAAATTTATTTTATTAAAAACTGTTGTCTTTTTAGTTTTTAAATTTAAATATTCTGCTTCATACAAGATATAGCCTTGTGACATAAACCTGTATTGTCCATTCACTTTATTGTCAATAATCTCTTGTACTGTCCTATAAATTTCAGGCTTGGCGTTATCCCCCATATCCACTTCTTCAATCCTTAAAGTCGTAGATAGTTCAATTTTTTTCATGAATGGATAATACATAATTGAATTTATATTAGGATATTCACTAGGCACCAATAGAACAGATTTGCTACCACTACTAAAACAATAGTAATCTTTTTCTGAAGAATAAACCTGTGTACAAGAAACTAAAATAAATAACAAAATAAAGAAAATTCTCATAATTCTTTTAACCTTTTTTCAGCAAATAATTTCGCAGCATTCGCCGTATAACCATAACGCTTTCGACTCACTATCTGCCCACCTTCTTTTTTAGTACCAAATGGAAAGGTTGTCGTTTTAGTCATTTCAAGAAAACGCATATATCCTTTTTTTGCTTCGTTTAAATTTTTAATTTTTCCCTTTTTTTTACCTAGTGGATCATTCCATAGTCCCCAACCAAAGCTTTCACCACTTTTATTCTGCGCAATAGAACTTTCCTCAAAACTCAAATATGAGTCCAACGTGGCTATTATTTTTTTATTAAGATATCCACATTCTTTAATATTGAAAGCGGAAATAGCTCTTTTTAAGTAGTTCTCTCTATCATCGAAACCATTATATCCCCCATTAATTAAAGAGCATGTGGCTATCAAATCATTATTTAGTGCATAAGGAGTTAAGCCACCTGATTTAGAATGAAGCCAATACCACACCGCCGAACCTACCGCATGTTTTTTCTCCTTAGCAATACGTACTTTATTGGCTCCTAGAAAGTTCTCATTAATAGCTTTACCATATCCCTCATAATTTGATTTATAGGTAATTTGCATTAGGCCCCTACCTTTATATCCATCATAAACCTCACTTTCCGACTTTCCTCCTAGCCCTTCCTCCATAAGTCTATAACCCGCAGTTTCATGTAATGTATGTGCGATAAAATGTGCTTTTTCTAAACACCTATTCATACTTAATTTTTTAAATTGTTGATTCAAATCATTTAAAAAACTTAATGCAGTCGAAGTATTTGTAATCTTCTTAAATTCTTCTACAGTGATATCTCTATTACAAGCACACTCTGCGTTATCTATTCTTTTATTTATGGTTGGCTTATTCTGATTAGTGTTACCTTTAACGACATCCACATCCAAAACCAATTTAACATTATTTTGTTTTAAGCTTTTTACTAAATAAGTTTCTGGGCTTAAAGGAGAGCCATCTGGCTTAAATACAGTAATCTGAATTTTCTCACCAATCCTGCTTTGAACAGGAATTTTTCCATTGGATATAGAAAGAATTTTTTTAGTTTGAGTACCTAACGCAACAATTTCCACTTTGGTATTTTCAACCACATAATCTTGATGATTACGATCCAAAAGACTTATGAATGTCTTACTTATAAAATTTTCATAAGGCTCATCTAATTTAATTATGATCGGTGTTTGAGAGCCATTTTCTGAGTTAATAGTACTTTTCATTACAAATTTATCTTCCAAATTCAAAACTAGAATTTCTATGTCCCGATTGGGTGAAGAAAGTACTTCTACAATTCCTTGCTCATCTGTCGTACGTTCAAATGAACTTTGTCTTCCTTTGGGACGAGATTTCACAGGGAAATTAATTAAAACTTTCTCATTACAATCTATGACTTTAAATAAAGTTGTGACAATTCCTTTTGAGCTAGGTGTAATTTTTTCTTTCCGATATTCTTCTATGCTTTTAGGTAAAAATACTTTTAGAGGATTGTTTCTAGAAGAAACAAGAGATGAGTTAAGCGTTTTAATCACAATATAATCTTTAGCATTAGGAGGCTTTGCCAAAATTTCTACAGTTCGATTAGGCGAACCTTGAAATATAAATAATCCCTCTTTATCTGTTTTTTTTGAATTTTCTCTTGATGAACCTTTATAACGCGATTTAACGTTTAAATTGATAACATATTTCCCAGAGGCATCATAAATTTTTGAGATTACTGTAACTAAATTACTCATTACTTAACCTCCTCTTCAGCATATACATCGTCCTCAGAGTTAATCTCCGTGACCTCATCCATTAGTTCATCTATATTGTCAAGATTCGATTCTTGGATCAGTTGTGTATATAAAGACGCGAAGCCTAAAGCAACAAAGTCTGTCGGTTGAGAGGTATAAAAGCGTAACGTACTCAATTGATTATTTTCATTTAATATAGATTTATTAGTTTTAATGAGCTTTCCATTCAATTTATCTAAAACAAAGATTTCTTTTTCTCCTGTAGAGGGCTGATTCCACTGATAATTAATTTTATTACTGAATAACGTTGGTGACTTAGGCAAGCTTATTTTTTCTTCAATAATCTTCTCCCCACCCTCAAAACAATGCTGTCCTGCTTTCGCCTCAAATTTAGCTGAAGTACTCACAAAAACACCTTTTGAATTAATTTTGATTTGTGAACCACCTGCCGTTAGCACAATTTCTTTTGGACTGGTAATTTCCACCCGATCTTCCGTAGAAATCAGCTTGATTTTCTGGCGTGCAATTGCATCTATAGCACCATCTTGTGCCTGAATTTCGACTTTACCCTTGGCTGCAAAAGCACGTATACCTTGCTCCGCTGCAAATAAACTGATTTTATCGCGTGCATGTGTAATCACAGATTTTTGGGTAGAAACATTAATACTGCCTGCGGCACTTTGATGAATATGTTGATCTGCAGAAAGGTGTAAATCTTGCTGAGTTGAAACTGCAATTGAGTTGGGCGCACAAAGAATCATAACCGCCTGCTTAAAACTTGCCGCTTTAGTTTGATCTTCTAGTTCAATTTGATTTAAAAATTCTTTGAGATGCTCCAGTGTTTCCAAAGGATCTGTTTGCTGATTTTGTGCCAACTCACTTAAGCCTTTGCTTGCCGCTAAACTGGACTCCAATTGCCTTTTGGCAGGACTCGCATCTAAATGATACGCTTGTGCCTGTGCTTGTGGATGAGTTGAAAGCAGTAAGCCTGCACCTGCACGCACAGCTCCCCACCGATCAGTTCTTAATTCAAAGCCTTCGCCGCGCCCAATTGAATCCTCCTGCCGCATTGGATGGCTCAAATATCCTAAATTCAACTGACTCGCAGCATGACTACTCTGCAATTGCGCACTGAATTGTTTGGTGGTGTCATTGAAGCGAAGTTGGTTAAACCCTGCACCACGTATTTCTTGTGAACGAATCCCGCTCAAGTATTTGGTATCGGGTAGAGTTCCAACTGTATCGAATTGTGTCTGTTGTCGTTCTGCCTCATGTAAACGTCCAACCACAAAAGGACGATCAATATTGCCATCAAAGAAATCCACCACCACAATTTCACCAATACGTGGGTGAAATCTTGCACCATAACCCTCACCTGCCCACGGTGTGAGTACATCCACCCACGCCGAATCGCTCTCATTGTCGTTGGCACCCGCACCACCATCATGCAAGTGGTCATCACTTCGGGTAAATAAAAACCGAACTTTAATACGCCCCCACGCATCTACATGCACGGTTTCATCCTCAGGTCCAACCACTTTAGCGCGCTGTGGATAAGCCACGGGACGATGCAGTAATGGATTAAACTCTGGAACGAGCGCAATATGTCGTCGAATCAAATTCAATTGACAAAATTGTTGAGGATCACCCTCCAACGGTAACTGAAATGTCCACTGACTTTGTTGCAGCAGACTCAAAAAATGCTGTTGTAATTCAGGTGCTAAATTGTTTTGGTTATAAAACTGTTTGGACAGTATTAAAAACTCTCGTTCAGTTTGGGGATGTTGATCAATTTCAGCATGCCCGTGTAATTCAAACCAATACCCCACTTGCGCATCACGTAAATTACTTTGCGCGGAAAAATATTTTGCCTGCAAATCATAATACTGAGCCAATTGTTGTCCCAATTGTTCTAATTGTTCGGTACTTGCAGCTGTCACCTGATCTTGCCCAGTTAAGTCTTGCATCCACGCAGGACTCACGCACCACGCCTGTTCTAAACTTAAAGCTTCACTATTTTGTGTGCTACTTTGTAAGGGCGATGTGAACTGTACTGAATTTTGGTCCTGTGCCAAAAGATCGGGTTGCCAGCGTTGTAACTGTACTTCAGTGGGTTGCAGGTTACGCTGTGCCATCCAAGTGTAAATGCTATCCCGCTGCTCGATTGCACTTGTACGCTGAAATGCCACTCGTCTACGTTTTAAGGGCTGATAATGACTATTCTGCTCAATCAGTCTTAATTTTTGTGTATCCATAGGCGTTAAAAAATGCTCAACCCAAGGTTGTTTTTCATCCACCAACCAATTGATGCCTTCGCTACGCCACAAACGGGTTAAAAACTCATAATCGCTTTCGTTGGATTGTATGATAAGAGGTCGAACTGCATAACGCTGACTGAGACCACTTAAATCTAAACTTAAACTTGCAGCAAATAATGCACTGCGGTCTTGCCATTCTTTAAACAGAATTTCACTCACCTCCACCACAGTTTTATTCATAAATACCCGACTGTTGCGGCGTTTATGCCACAAAGCCGTTGCATCCTGAATCTGCAATTTATAGAGACTGAGCGTGCCATCACTTTGCCCTTGCGCTGCTGCAGTAATAATGCCGCTATGTCGAAATAATTCGCCTTGATCGGTGAGTTGATCTACAGCCACCCGACTGCCAATAAATTGTTTCAACGGCAAATTTGCATGCGGTGAGAGGCATAAGACATCCATCTGCAAACCTTGGTTGATGGCATGCTGACCATAAACGCACTGCAAAAAGACCTGATGATTTAAGGCTGAATTAGAAAACTGGATATGAATTGTGCGGTGTTGAGGGCTTAAGCCAAATTTTTCTAATACAGCAAAGAGTGAACTTTGCATTGTTATTATCGTTGCTATTTTTATAGTGGCGCTATTCTAATCAGCAACTTGGCAATTATCTAGAGCGTAAAATGGATAAAGCGATAAACGGAATTTGCAGTTAAGACCATCTCCATCGCCAATTTTGATAATCCTCAATCCCTCTATTGATGAAAAATCAACAAACATGACACATTGCGTTACTCTGCAGTCAAGACAATCTTCAATCGCTATGCTACAACTGAGTTATGCCGTCAAAAAAGGAGAGGTGAAGAAATTTATTGTTTTTTATCAAAACCTTTTTTTATTTTTATTTCGTCATCTCAGCTTTCTACATAAAAGGGTCATCATTAAGCTTTAGCATAATAAAAGCATGCAAATGCCTTACATATATAACTGCTATTCGGGAGCGAACATGAATAACAGCCAAAATTATGTCAAACAAATTAAAAATGCTAAACGTGGAGGATATACGCCTACCATCGCCAAAGACATCAACAAACATAAGATTCAAAAAGCCATTCGCCTAATTGAACAATGGAGAACGCTCGCAAATGAACTCAAACCACAAATGCAACTTGATATGGCCTTTACCTTAGAAGAATGTGCACAGGATTTAGATCGCATCTTAAGAAATAAATAATCGCTTTTCACACTTCATTTCAAGTTATTTTCTTCAATGAGCCCACCCGCTGGGCTCATTTCATACAAAACCTTCTATGTGATTTCCTCGTTTGTAACGCGCCAAAATACTGTGTACAAAATCTTCAAAAACTCTATGCCCTGCATTAAACGGTTACTTTTTGGCTTGCGCACACGTAAAAATTCTGTAAAATTCTCTACACAACGCCGGCATAGCTCAGTTGGTAGAGCAACTGACTTGTAATCAGTAGGTCCACAGTTCGAATCCGTGTGCCGGCACCATATTAAACCTCATAAGTTTTTAATTTATGAGGTTTTTTGTTTCTATAAACGTATATTTTTATCTTCCTCATGCTGCTCGAATCTCCAATTTATTTAGGGCTTCGATTTATCTGCAAAACTTCAATTGCAATACAAGATTGTGACTTTTCACTTGTTAAATGTATTTTATGATTTAGAATGCTGTACACATATTTCAGATCGTATTTTTATATTGATGGTCTATTTTGTTGATGTTTCATCCATATAAACTGACATTTAAAAATATTTTTGTGAATTAAAATAAAAATTTAAAATTATAAGTCTTAGAAAATTGAGTATTAAAACAATGCTTCTCTAAAATTTTCCAGTTTAAGGAAGACCTCATGGCTCAAAGCTTTGCAACGCATCATTCCATGACCAATCATGGTGGAATCATCCTTGCCAACCAAATGCGTGTTTCTCAAATGGGAAATTTATTTTTAGTGGCGGGTGATGGACATTTCTGCCCTCAGTGCCAACGTTGGTCCACGATTATAAAAAGTCACGATCATATTCTTTTTGATGATAAAGCCGTGGCTTATGTCGGAGATCAATTGACGTGTGGCGCAAAAATTTTACCGAAGCAGTTTCATGTGGTGGGTAGGATTTAAAGCTAAGCATGGACAACTAAACACCGAAAAATCCCATCATCTAACAGCTCATTACAATAGATTAAGCTTTTTCCGCACTCACCTGCACATATTTAATCCAGCCATCTGCATAGAGCTTGGCACATAAACGTGCGGTCATGGCAATTTTAAACCAGTCTGCATCTCGCGTTTGAATTTGATGCTTGAGATGCTGATACACATAATCAGCAAAACCCGCCAAAACCTGTGCCGACAAATCTTCCACCTGAATCTGTTTAAATTCAAACTGTGCCAAGACCGCTCGAAGCTGACTTTCGGACATTAGATCTTTAAAATTGACATCGGCAGATTTTAATAAGGCACGATATTGCAGCTGTTTGAATGCATGTGGTGGCGCTTGTTCTGCCCAAATTAAATAATGAAAGCCCAAACGTCCGTTTGAATTCAAAACTGCATTGACCTGACTTAAAAATGAATTCAAATGACTGTGATATGCCGCATCAATACAGAACACCACATCAAAACGTGGTTGTGGAAAAAGTGCTTTTAAATTTAAAAATGAAGCAGCGTGAATTTTAATATTTGAATTTAAATGTTGTCGAATCGACTGCACATGATGATCTTGTAGCTCAACAGCTTCAAGTCGTTGTATTTGATAGTGTTCCAACCAATATTTAAGACTGGCACCTTGCCCACAGCCTAAATCCAGTACAACATCTTTTGAATTTAAATGCACTGCTGCGGCCAAATGCGCTGCTAAATTTTGACATGCAGCGGGATAATCAGATCCCACTGCATCTGACCAATAACCTAAATTGCTCCACGGCAGTGCGGAAGTATCTCCCAAATATGCCGCTTGAATGGCATATTTATGTTTTGGAAAATGCTGTCGTATCGCCTGTTGCCATTTCATACTGACTCAGTCTAATTCAAAAAAGAGGGGCTGTTGATAATTCATCTATGTTTGCGACAACGCATATTTTTTAGCTGATATAAGGCATGAGGCAGGAAATTTAGTCATTCTAAATGACTGACTCATAACGCAATAGCAGCAAAAAATATGCTTGTCCTGAAAGGCTGTGGCTAAAACTTTCTCAGATTGCGTTATGAAACTTGGCAATAGTCTCGCTATTCCCTGCGTTTCATGCCTGATCTGCTCAGTTTTAGCCTACAGCACAAACCATTTATGAAATATCAACAGACCCTAAACTTAATAACCTAATTGCGGCGCAACCTCAACTTGTGGTTTTAAATCAATAAACGGTAATGGTGCACCAAAAATTTCTGCAATATGCATAGCGGAAGTCACTGCAGATTCTAAAATTGGTAAACCATCGCACGACCATGAACCGCAGAAGAACACTTTACGATTGTCTTGGTGATGGCGCTGCTGCAACTCTTTGTTTAATGCCACTGTCTTTGAATCCACCACAGCGCGGGTTAAAGTTACCGTTGAAATGATCTTTTTCGGATCAATTGGTGTAACTGGACGCCATGTTTGGAACACTGGCGATTTACCGACCAAAGTTGGTTCGATCGAGTTAAGCCATACCGTAAATTGCTGACGAGTAAATTTACGATCCATCATATAACTTAAAACAGACCAATCTTTACGTTTTGGCGGCATCACCGTTTGATCAGTGTGAATCACCAAATCACCCTGCTCGAATTTGAACTGTTTAAGCAATTCAATATCTTCTGCAAATTGTTGATTGTCCAAGAAGTCTTGGACTTTAGTGGTTGGCGTTGCAATCACCACACGGTCAAATGTTTGCGACTGACCCTCAGAATTTTCAACAATTACACCATCTTCTTGTTGATGAACACGAGTAATCGCTGCACCACTTTGAATATTAATACCTTCAATCAACTTATCAACCAATGCAGGCGTGCCACCTTGTAAACGCAATAATGCATCACCATCAGTCAATTGGCGTAAAAATACCAACAATGGTTTTGCTGGCCATTCACCAATGGTTTTAGGGTCACAAGTACAAATGGTGTAAAGCACTGGCATCACTGCACCATGCCAAAACACTTCTTCAATTTCGTTACGGTTGATAAATTCCGCAAGGGTAATGTCTTGGTTTTTAGATTTGAAAAATTTAGCGATGGCTGTTTTTAACTGCAACATGCCTTTTACCAAACGCCAGCCGTATTGTTGTATGCCTTTACGGTTGTTAATGATTGGGAAATTACCAATACGGGTACGGCTTGTGGTCAGCCAAGTTTCGGTACGATCTTCAAATAACCAACTGCACGCCATATAAGTACGCACAGGATAAGTTTTAATGCCTAAATGTGTGGCCAAGCTGAGGGTGTTTTTCCACAAATGTGGGTTCATGACCCGTAACGGCGCATCAATTAAACCATCCTCAAATTCGATGCTATGACTGTCCATTCCACGACCAGGCAGCGCCTCAAAAATTGTAATGTTATGCCCTGCATCTTTAAGAATTCTTGCGGTAGCCAGTCCAGCCATACCACTACCGATCACTGCGATATCCAAACCGATCATCCATCTTTTTACATACTTTATGAAATTATGAACCATGCCTAAGGAAAATGAGCTATTAAAAACTACCAGATTGTGTACTTTTCACAGAGAAACAACACAAAGTACATTGGCAATATGATTACATTTTTTAACAATCAGAAAGTGCTTAAATAAGCCTTAGAATTTATTTATATTATTTCTTTAATACTATAAATAGTGTTCTAAACCATATAGATAAATTAACCATTTATATAATTTTCGTTTTACAAATAAATCTCTAAACGCTATGATAGTAGGCACAAAATTAATAACTAAATCACAAATAATTATCATAAAGAATATGATCAATCCGCTAAAACTAGAAATTTGACAGCGCCAGAATAACAAAAGCCTCAGTCGGGACATCGACATGAGGCTTTTTTCTTGGCTAAGATTTTTTAAAGCTTAACCCGCTTGATGTTGAATCGGAATTTCACCAAACTTGCCTTGATTAAAATCTTCAAAAGCTTGAATGATTTCCTGCTTGGTATTCATGACAAATGGACCATAGCCTTGAATAGGTTCATTTAATGGCTTGCCTGTCAGCACTAAAAATTGCGTATCTTGCAGTGCTTCAAGCTGAATTAACGCTTCGCCATCTTGAGCAAATAACACCACTGAGTGATCTTGCACAAGTTGACTGCCATTGACCCGCACTTCACCTGCCAACACCACCAATAAAGTATTGTGATCTACCGGCACATGCAGCGCTTGGGTCTGTGCAGCTTTCAGTTGCCCATCCCAAACATTGACAGGGCTAAAGGTGCTGGCAGGCCCAGATTGCTCTGCGTACTGACCTGCAATAATGCGTAAATGCCCCGCCTGATTTTCAAACTCAATTTTCGGAATATTTTGAGATTCAATGGCTTGATAACGTGGCGATGTCATTTTGTCTGCGGCAGGCAAATTCACCCAAAGCTGCACCATTTCAAACAATCCGCCTTGTGCTGCATAGTCTTTGGAGTGAAATTCCTCATGCACCACACCCGCACCTGCTGTCATCCACTGCACATCGCCTGTTTTGATGGTGCCACCACCACCTGCCGAATCTTTATGCGTCACTTCGCCCCGATAGGCAAGCGTCACCGTTTCAAAATCGCGATGTGGATGCGAACCAACACCATGTTGTGCGGTAGTCGCATCAAAATGATACGGCGCTGCATAATCCAAGAGTAAAAATGGACTGATCGCCTGCCCTAAACGGTCATAAGAAAATAGATTTTTGACTGGAAAACCATTGCCCACCCAATGCATGTTTTGGTTGCGATATAAACCGATTATTTTTTTCATGTGTTACACCTATTGCTAGGAGAATAGATGTTTTGATCTTAATCGCTCATCGCACCACAACCTAGTGCAAATTTGGCATACAGCATTGCAAGAATGGAATAATCTTGCTGAAACTTATACATGGTTAAACAAATCATGAGCATAAAAAATCCAGAAGCGAGGTTCTGGATTTTTAAAATTGAGTGCGATGATTCGATTAGATTTTACCCACCAAATCAATAGATGGTGCTAGGGTTGCATCGCCTTCTTTCCACTTGGCAGGGCAAACTTCGCTAGGGTGTGCATGCACATATTGCGCTGCTTTTACTTTACGCAACAACTCTTGCGCGTCACGACCAATACCGCCTGCATTGATTTCTACAATTTGGATTTTACCTTCAGGGTCAATCACGAAAGTACCACGATCTGCCAAACCTTCTGCTTCAATCAGCACCTCAAAGTTTTTAGACAATGTCCAAGTTGGGTCGCCAATCATTGGATATTGAATCTTTTTAATTTCTTCTGAGGTGTCGTGCCATGCTTTATGGGTAAAGTGTGTGTCTGTAGATACTGAGTAAATTTCCACACCCATTTTTTGGAATTCAGCATATTGATCGGCTAAATCGGCAAGTTCAGTTGGGCAAACAAAGGTGAAATCTGCAGGGTAGAAAAACACCACTGACCATTTACCAATAAAGTCTTGCTCAGATACGTCAATAAATTGACCATTGTGGTAAGCGGTTGCGTTAAATGCTTTGACTTGGGTATTGATTAAACTCATGGATGACTCCTCAATTCGTTTCGGGGATTGCTTATCTTGTGTAGCTAGAATACGAAAATCGAAAGAATCGGTAAAACAGTGTTTTTTTATAAAAATAATCGGATTTATGAATTATAAATCCTATCATAGTTTGAAATTTAATCGAGAAAATAGATATTTGCTAAATATCTGCATAAAAAACCCTTTGTCGAAACAAAGGGTTTGGATGATGATTTTCCATTTTGAATCAAATGGCTATCTCTAGTATGTCTCAAAACGGCAAATCATCATCTAAATCTGCAGGTGCGGTTGCAGGCGCAGCTTGTGGCTTCGGTGCAAAACCACTTGGGTTATTGTTGGCATAGCCACCACCCTGATTTTGGTTAAAACCGCCTTGATTTTGATTCGCATAACCTGTGGCTGGAGCTTGGTTCTGATTGCCATAACCGCCTTGGTTATTGTTAAAACGTGGTTGAGCAAAGCCACCATCTTGCTGGTCAGATTGTCCACGGTTAGCAGAGTCGAGCATTTGCATTTGATCGCCACGAATTTCAGTGGTGTAACGCTCTTGACCATTTTGGTCTGTCCACTGACGCGTACGCAATGAACCTTCAATATAT
The DNA here is from genome assembly GCF_013416935.1 of Acinetobacter sp. YH1901141. Lineage (NCBI taxonomy): Bacteria > Pseudomonadati > Pseudomonadota > Gammaproteobacteria > Moraxellales > Moraxellaceae > Acinetobacter > Acinetobacter sp. YH1901141. The sequence goes on from NZ_VPEY01000013.1 coordinate 27,867, forward strand.
ACTTTAGAACCTTTGCGTAAATATTGCTGTGCAATCTCGCCTAAACGGTTATGTAAAACAATGCGATGCCACTCTGTTTGCTCTTTACGCTCACCTGTGTTTTTGTCTGTCCAGACATCACTGGTTGCGATAGAAAATTGAGTGAGAGAACCACCATTTGGGAAAGTTTTTGTTTCAGGATCACGACCTAAAGTACCCACTAAAATGACTTTATTTACACCACGCATTAGACGTTTTCTTCCTATTTGTTTCTATTATTTACTTTATAAGAGTTATGCTTAAATGGCTACCTCTTTCCCCAACAAGTGCGTTAATTGTTGTCGCGCAGCATCATCAATTTGCTGTTTATCCACTTTCACATAAGCCACTTGCTGGTCAGACATCACCACGACCTCTTCAATACCACGAATTGCCAAAAGTTGAGAAGTCCATTCATCTGTTTCTCGGTTCTCAGGCAAACGCAACACCAAAGACGAAAGATAGCGCGGCTGCGCCAATCCAAAACTAACGAATAGCCAAATTATAGCAATCGCGGTCAAAATACTCCAACCCATTGCGGTGTGGTTGAGCATCAATAATTGTCCGCCAATCATCCCACCAAAGAATGCACCCAAAAACTGACTGCTGGCATTTACACCCATCGCGGTGGCTTTAGATTGAATTGGTGCAGCCTTTGACAACCACGAAGGTAATAAGGCTTCCATAACGTTAAAGGCAATAAAGAATAAACCCAAACCCAATAAAAGGATGTATTTCGATTCAAACCCGAAAATCAGCACCAACAGCCCTAAAATAATACCTGCAATCGCGGTCAGGAAAATGCCACGCATTTTGCGATATTTTTCTGCCAAAACAATGCTTGGAAATGCCACGAACAGACTGACCAACAACAATGGCAAATACACCCAACCATGATGCTGCAAAGGAATATCGGCAAATTGGATTAATTGCGAAGGCACATAAATAAACATGGCAGTCAGCAATAAATGTAGGGTAAATACCGATACATGCAGACGGTTTAAATCGCCCATTTTCAGGACTTGCTTTAACTGAGTGATATAGCCTTGCTGAAAATTACGATGATGACGCGTGACTTTAGGCACCAATAACAACATGAGAATCGCTGCTAGTCCCATCACTGTGGTGACCCAAAATAACCCTGAAATACCAACCCAGCCCGTAAGCCATGGCCCTAAACTAAAGGCCACCACAAAGGACATACCGATACTCATCCCCATCACCGCCATGGCTTTCATGCGGTTTTCTTCGCGGGTCACATCGGCCAGTAATGCCATCACCACGGCAGATACTGCGCCACCACCTGCAATGGCACGACCAATAATCACGCCATAAATGGTGTCAGACATGGCTGCAATTGCACCACCCAAAGCAAACAGTAATAAGCCAAAAACCACCAATGGCTTACGGCTATAACGGTCTGCAATTAAGCTAAACGGAATTTGTAAAATGGCTTGGGTGAGTCCATAAACACCAACGGCAAGACCAATCAGTGCAGGAGTTGAGTATTGATATGACTGCCCTGCTACTGAAAATACAGGAATAATCATGAACAGACCCAACATGCGCAATGCAAAAATACTGCTTAAAGCAAAGGTCGAGCGGCGTTCTAAGGCATTCATCATATCAATCGACTAAAACTAAATAATTTTGAATTTGCAGATATCCTACAACATTCAGCTTAAGGATGCTGATTTTTCCCGATGTTTATTCAACAGACCCTACTTTTTCAATAAAAAAGGGCGCAACGTTGTGCACCCAAATTTATATTTTATACAGTCTTCATCACCGTATTGCTCTGTGATTTCGCGGCAATACAGCAACGGGCATCACCATAGCATTAACCCGCTTTTGCCTGACGTTTTTTAAATTGAATAGATGCAATCACCGCCCAAACAATAAAGGCAACACCAATTAAACCTGTCACCACTTCTGGCACATGCAAGCCTGTACCGCTGGCAATCATAATAAAGGCCAACGCACCAATCGCATAGTGCGCACCGTGTTCAAGGTAAATATAGGCATCCAACGTGCCTTTTTCGACTAAATAAATCGTCATCGAACGCACGAAAATTGCACCAATCGCCAAGCCTAACATGATGATCACCACATCAGAGGTGATTGCAAATGCACCAATGACACCATCAAAACTGAACGAGGCATCTAGCACTTCCAGATATAAAAAGCCCCCAATACCCGCTTTCACCACGCCTGTCGGTACGCCATTTTCGTCATGACGCACAGCATTGCCCTGTTCATCGACCTCTGGTTCACCGCCCAACATGTGACTCAGCACTTGTACGCCAATATAAATCACGATGCCCCAAATACCCGCCATCGTCACCACAAGGCGCTTATCTTCCACCACATTGGCCGCCATGATTAACAAAGTCACTAAGGCCAAAAATACCGACATGGCAGGCACGCTTGCCAGATTGCTCAAACGACGCTCAAACCATCTAAACCAGTGCGTGTCTTTTTCATCATCCAAGAAAAAGTTTAGGAAAACCATCAACAAGAATGCGCCACCAAAAGCAGCAATTTCAGGGTGATGTGCCATCAGTTTAGCCGAATATTGCTTCGGATCATTCAATGCCAGTTGCACCACTTCCATCATGCCCATATCGGCAGTGACCGCCACAATGACCACAGGGAAAATTAAACGCATACCAAAAACTGCAATGATAATCCCCACGGTTAAAAACAGCATTTTCCAGAAATGATCCCAACCGCGCAGCACTGACGCATTCACCACCGCGTTATCAAACGACAACGACACTTCCATAATCGCCAAAATTGCGGTAATGGTTAGTGCGGTAAGCATGGTTTGCACACCTGCTTCTGGGCCATGGGTATAGCCCCAGTATGCAGATAGCGCAAGACACACAATCGAAAATACGATTGAGAAACCAAAATGTTTCATCATGAGAAACGACCTATCACTATATTTTGATCTGAACTTTTCATCTGCCGAATCTGTACCATCAACGCAAAGTACAGTTTTGATTAAGCTTTAACAGATACAAAAATTCTGAAAATTGAATTGCCCGAATTTTAAATCGGACAAAAACTGAGAATGTAAAATTTTATGCTGCAATTATGACGCTTTTTCCTCAACTTCGGCAAAATTCTTCGTATGATTTTTGGTTTCCCGATCAGATACCGTGAAAACCGTGTTTTTCATTCCCAAACTGCTATAGTGAAATGCAACGACATATTAGGAATTTAGGATGCGCTTTTCTCAAGACGCTTGGCAACGTAACCTTGCCCTTTATCACAAGACGCTCGCTTTACCATTTAATCAGGAGTTGGCACAAGGCACCTTAAGTAAAGCTGCTTTTGCACATTATGTGATTCAAGATTCACATTATTTAATTGCCTACGGGCGCGCACTGGCCGTCTGTGCGGCCAAAGCTTTTGATGCAGATGATATTATTCAGTTTGCAGATGCTGCTAAAATTGCAATTGTGGTGGAACGTACCTTACATGACAGCTTTATGCAGGAGTTTGATATTTCCAAACAGGAATTTGAAAGTACTCCGCTAACCCTTGCCTGCCATCACTACACCTCTTATTTAGTCGCAACTGCATGGTCGGAAAGCTATCCTGTGGTATTGGCATCACTACTGCCATGTTTCTGGATTTATGCCGAAGTCGGTAAAGATATCGTCAATAATTCTGCACCGAATAATCCGTATCAGGCATGGGTCGATACCTATTCGGGCGAGGAATTCCACACTGCAGTCAATAATGTGATTCAAACCATTGACCGTGTTGCTGCGCGCTGTGATGCCGACACCCTTGAAAAAATGCACCACGCTTACACCAAAGCCGCAGAACTGGAATGGTTATTCTGGGATAGCGCCTATCATCAACGTCAGTGGCCGGGTTTAGATCAAGCTTAACGGCCGCCCTCACGCACCGTATGGGGATCACTCCATACAGTGCGACAAGCCATGACCGATAAAGCATGAAAAATAACACTTGAACAATTTTCATGCGCTATCATATATAGGTTTTTCATTTGCAAAATATCGAGAAGTTTTTATGAGCCAAAGTCATATCCGTATTCGAGGTGCACGTACCCATAACCTAAAAAACGTGAACCTTGATATTCCACGCGATAAATTTGTGGTAATTACGGGTTTATCTGGTTCAGGAAAATCTTCACTGGCGTTTGATACCCTTTATGCCGAAGGACAGCGTCGTTATGTCGAATCGCTTTCTGCATACGCACGCCAGTTTTTATCGCAAATGGAAAAACCTGAAGTCGACTCGATTGAAGGTCTAAGTCCCGCAATTGCCATTGAACAGAAATCGACCAGCCATAACCCGCGTTCAACCGTGGGTACCATTACCGAAATTTACGACTATTTGCGTTTACTGTATGCACGTGTCGGCACACCCTACTGTCCTGAACATGATTTACCAATGGTGGCGCAAACTGTTTCAGAAATGGTCGATGCTGTAAAAGCACTGGAAGAAGGCACTGCCTTAATGCTACTCGCGCCGGTGATTCGTGAGCGTAAAGGCGAATATGTGCATCTGTTTGAACAGCTACAAAGTCAGGGTTTTGTACGTGCCCGAGTGGATGGCGAAGTCATGGACATAGACCCACCGCCTGAACTCGACAAAAAGAAAAAACACACGATTGAGGTAGTGGTAGACCGCTTTAAAGTCCGAGATGATTTGGGTAACCGTATTGCCGAAAGCTTTGAAACGGCACTGCGTTTAGGTGGCGATTTAGCCATTTTATCGTGGATGAATGCCGAACAGCCTGATCGTATTTTTTCAGCCAAACATTCATGTCCAAAATGTGATCGTGCCGTTGCTGAACTTGAGCCACGTTTGTTCTCATTTAACAACCCTTTTGGCGCCTGCCAAACCTGTGATGGTTTGGGGACACGTAGCCATTTCAGCGCAGAAAAACTAATTCCAAACCCTGAACTTTCAATCAGTCAGGGTGCAATTCGCGGTTGGGACAGACAGCGTCCCTATTATTACAGCATGCTAGAAAAAGTCGCAGCACATTATGAACTTTCATTAGAAACTGCGTGGAATCAGCTTGACAGCACTACCCAGAAGAAATTTCTGTACGGTACAGGCAAAGACAAAATTGACCTGAGTTATACCGATGAACGTGGTCGCCATCATAAACGTGTGATTGCTTTTGAAGGTGTGTTGCCGCATTTAGAACGTCGTTATCGTGAAACCGAAAGTAATTATGTACGCGATGATTTGGCACAGTATTTATCTAATGCGGCCTGTGATGCCTGCGGAGGTTCACGCTTAAATGAAATCTCTCGTAATGTCCGTGTGAAAGACAAAACTATTGCTCAAATTACCCAAATGTCAATTGGTGATGCCGAGCAGTACTATCAAGGACTGAATCTGGATGGTGCCAAAGGTGAAGTGGCAGATAAAATCTTTAAAGAAATTCGTGAGCGCTTACATTTTTTAGTGTCGGTAGGTTTGAATTATTTAAGTTTGTCACGTTCTGCCGAAACGCTGTCTGGCGGCGAAGCACAGCGCATCCGTTTGGCATCGCAAATTGGTGCAGGCCTCATGGGCGTGATGTATGTGCTGGATGAACCCTCTATTGGCTTACACCAACGCGACAATGACCGATTGCTAGAAACCCTGATTCGTTTACGTGACTTGGGCAATACCGTATTGGTGGTAGAGCATGATGAAGATGCCATCCGTGCAGCCGATCATATTATTGATATTGGCCCAGGTGCAGGTGTGCATGGCGGGCATATTATTGCCGAAGGCACCTATGCAGAGCTGGCGGAAAATGCCGATTCACTGACAGGACAATATTTATCGGGCAAGTTAAAAATTGAAGTACCAAAAAAACGTACCCAACCACCGCATCCTGAACAACAAATTAAACTCACGGGAGCCGCAGGACACAACCTGAAAAAAGTGGATCTGACTCTACCTTTAGGGGTCATGACTTGCGTTACTGGCGTATCAGGCTCGGGTAAATCGACCTTAATTAACCGCACTTTATTGCCTTTGGCTGCAACACAATTAAATGGCGCAACTACATTAACCGCAGAAAAATTCGACTCGATTGATGGTTTGCAATATTTAGATAAAGTGGTGGATATTGACCAAAGCCCGATTGGGCGAACGCCACGCTCGAACCCCGCGACCTATACAGGCTTGTTCACTCCAATTCGTGAGCTGTTTGCGCAAACCCCTGAAGCTAAAGCACGTGGCTATGCAGCAGGACGCTTCTCCTTTAACGTTAAAGGTGGACGCTGCGAAGCTTGTGAGGGTGATGGCATGATTAAAGTTGCCATGCACTTCTTGCCAGATATGTACGTGCCTTGCGATGCCTGTCATGGTAAACGCTATAACCGCGAAACTTTGGAAGTCAGTTATAAAGGTCGCAATATTTCTGATGTTTTGGAAATGACCGTTGAAGATGCCATGCATTTCTTTGATGCCATTCCTGTGATTCATCGTCGGTTGGAAACGTTAAATCAGGTTGGCTTGGGTTATATCCGCCTTGGTCAATCAGCTACAACTTTATCTGGCGGTGAAGCACAGCGCGTAAAACTGGCGCGTGAACTGGCCAAACGAGATACAGGCAAAACCCTGTATGTACTGGATGAACCGACCACTGGTTTGCACTTCCATGACATTGCCAAATTGCTCGACATCCTGCATGAGCTACGCAACAAGGGTAATACCATTGTGGTGATTGAACACAACCTAGATGTGATTAAAACTGCAGACTGGATTGTCGATTTAGGCCCTGAAGGTGGTGCAGGCGGTGGACAAATCATTGCCGAAGGCACACCTGAAACTGTCGCAAAATCTAAAATTTCACATACCGCAAAATTCTTAAAACCGATGTTAAAAGGCTAAAATAGATTATTTCAGTTTTTAAGCCCATTCAAGTTTAAATACAGATTCAGCACAAACTTGTGCTGAATCTTTCACTCTAGGCTTTTTATCACTTCGGAAATGCTCGTGGATCAATTACTGTGACTTAGTCACCAGCAACGGCATTGCGCCCACGTGCTTTGGCTCTAAATAAGTGTTTATCGGCTTTTTCCAACAATCTGCTCCATGACGCAGCACCCACCGCCACGCCAGCACTGACCGACACTTGAATATAATCATTCAGTTCTGGAATAAAAATTTCTTGATTCACAATATGGCAGCGCAATTTATCTGCCAAATACAGCGCCTCAGTAAATTCTATTTGCTCAATCAAAACCAAAAACTCATCGCCACCATAACGCACCACCAAGTCTGAGGCACGGACATGCGCTTTGAGAGTATCGGCAATACATTTTAAAGCTTGGTCACCTACCACATGCCCGAAGGTATCGTTAATGTGTTTGAATTTATCCACATCCATAATAATCAGACCAGTTTTGCTCAATTTTTCAGGTCGATGTTCTAAATATTTGATGTATTCCTCAAGCGCCAAACGGTTGGAAACACCAGTTAAGGCATCGGTATTGGCAATATTACGCAGCTGAAATTCTAAAATATCGCGTTGCTCTAGGCGTTGTTTTAGTTTTTGAATAGCCTCAAAGAGCGTTACCTTGTCTGGATTTTGCGTACCTTGAGCTTCATCTTCATAAGCTGCCAAACGTAAAATTTGACTGCGCGCCTGAATTAAGGGAATAAAGACCTTCGAACGCGCATAGACCATAGTGAAAATCGCAGCCAATAACGAAATAATTGACACCACTAGCGTTAAAATAAAAGTACGCTGAGCCTGATGATAATCTTTGTGTGCAACCTGCAAACTGTGCGCTAATATAAATGACTGCAAACTGACCACAGTGTTGAATTTATCCACAATTTTTTGGGTGAGTTCAGTACCTGTCAATGAATAAGGTTGTCCATGAATACTTTGCTGAATCAATTGATTAACGATAGGAATTCCCTCATCCAAAAACTCCTTTTTTAATTGATTATGCAAAATATTATATTCAGGAATTTTATGTGCTTCAGGCAAAATGGTATGGATTAAATCCCACAAATAATAAGCTTGGCGTTGGGTTTGCAAAGAGCTCGCCAAATTGGTTTCAGGAATTTTTTCAGCAAACGTTACCGCGGCAATAATATTGGATGCCACCCTTCCCGCTTGATCACGCAAATCTGAAAGAACAAAAATCACACTATAATAGGTCGATACCGATGAGTCTTTTGCCACTGAATCGAGCATGACGTGTTTCAGCACATGCTGAGAACTGTCCCATGCCGCAAACATTTTTTGAATCGCATGATCCATCTGTTGAGAGCTACGCAAATGCTGTGGAGTTGCTGCATATTCATCGACCGCCTGACGCCCTTGTTCTAAAGCAGTCTTTAACTGATGCGATAAATGATGCGCATGGATAATAAAACCTTCTTTTCTTAAAATATTGATGGTCTGTTCTACTTGTTGATCCACGCCAGCACGGTACGCTTTCAATTCTTGTAAATTTTGCTGAAATTCAGCTGCTGAACTCGACATGACTTTGTTTGCAGGTGCTCGTTCACGCGAAATACTATTGGTCAGTTCAGCCACTTTGCCTAATACAGAAATTTCAATTAAAGCACGTTTTGTTTTTTGATAACTCTGATAACTATTCACCATCAGAGGAACGCAAATAAAAAGCAATGACACGATAATAATGATCATCGAGATCAACAGTCGCTGACTGATATGCTCTGTGCGCAATTTCATCATCATGCTAAGTTTTACCTACGTCATTATAACTGTGCAAAATCGTGGACTTGATCACTTAATCGGCGACTATATTACATGAGCAATCTTTAAATTACTTACAAAAAAGATAATTAATTCACTTATATTTTGAATTATTTAGTTTTTATCACCAAATCATAACAGCTAAATTGGATCTGATATTTTAAACCTGTCTAACTAGAGCATCTTATTCAAGAAAACTTCTAAGCGCATACCCATGACCCATTTGCTTAAAACAACAAATACAAAAAATAATGTTTCAGCATGCAGAAAATATTTTACAGATGCAACATTTGGGTGCATAATGCACCTCATTAGGGCGAGTTTAGTTTTTCCTCAGCAGTAAACTAAATTTACCCGCAAATTTTGGCGAAAAATCCCAGTTTTTGAAAGAAAACTGGGATTTTTTTATGGGTTTTGATCATATCACACCCTCATACTGCACCATATCGGTGCAATTTTCTCAAAACCATTTGCGTTTTCACATGCAAAAAAAAACCCAACCTTGGGGAAAGTTGGGCAGATAAAAAGCAAACAATTATGGAGAATCAGATCGCACTACTGGATGAACCAAGCTTAGGATTTGATGGTTAAATTATGAGATAAGTCACATAATTTAAAAACCCGACTTAAGTAGTAGGACTTCATGGTGGAATTATGAAATAAATCACAGTTTATGTAAAGCCTAGTCAACCAGTCTGATTTATTTTTATACAAATATTAAAATTTAATGTGACTAAACTCACATTAATTCAAATATTCCACTCAAATTCAGTCTAAACAAGCCTTCTTTATTGCTTGTTTTTTACCCAAATATCATGATTTCACCCTAAAACAGGTGAATTTTTCCGTTATTCTTCACATTCCAAGAATTATTATTAAAGATAATTTCAATAAAACTGATCGATTAATCCAATTAATGCTTTGCTTATTATTTCTACTTTTGTTGCAAAAACGAACATATCGACTTGTTATCCATACAGTTTTTAGGTTGACAGCAAAAATTTTATTTGAATATTTTTTAAACAACAAAGTCAATTGGACTTAATTCTTAAATAAAGTCCTTTTAGTTCATTGACTTAATAATTTGTTACACTAAAATGATCAATGTTTCATCCATTTTTAACAAAACTGGTAACTATCATGAAAAAACTCGGTTTAGCCACTGCATTATTATTAGCCATGACCGGTGCTCAAGCGTACCAATTCGAAGTTCAAGGTCAATCTGAATATATCGACAATACAGTAAACGATCAGGACTTTTATGGTGCCCTTCAAGGTACTTACTACTTCAAAAATGTTGATGCGACTAAAGGTCCATTGGCTGAAGCTGCGTTCTTAAACCAAGCATCTAATTTCTCATTAGCATATAACTATGGTGAAGACAAACTACCAGGTAATCGTGACGTTGTGCACGTGTATGGCGCTAAAGCTGAAGCGTATGTTCCAACTAAACTTGTTCCAGCGTATGCAAGTGCATCTTATAGCCATACTATCACAGACAATAAAACTGGCGAACCAAACGAGAATGGCGACCGTTATGCCTTAGAACTTGGTGCAGTCGTTGCGCCTAACTTTTTGGTTGCTGTTGGTTATACAAGTGTTGCAGACCAGTATTCTTTAGATGCTTTCAACATTCTTTCTAATGGTGTTGCTAAAGCAGCTCTTGAATCACTTTCAATTGGCGAAGACCCAAACTATGACCAAGATGCAATCACTGCACGTACTAAGTACGTAGGTGCAATTGACGGCACCAATATGGCTGTTGGTTTTGAAGCTGGTCTTGTATATGGTGAAGACACTATGTACAACTTAAAAACAGATCTTTACTTAACACCAGCGCTTAGCGTAGGTGCTTCTTATGTAGAAACAAGTGCTGACTCTGTTGTCGATTCTGCTTGGGGCGCGAACGTAAACTACTTCATCACTCCTGCAGTTGCAGTTGGTGCTAGCTATGTAAATGCGAATGCTGTAGGCGAAGCTGTTGACACTCAAACTGTTGGTGTAAACGCTAAATTCCGTTTCTAATTTCACATTAGACACTGAAGTTAAAAAAGACGCTCATCTGAGCGTCTTTTTTATGCCTGAAATATGTCATGAAAAATTTGAACTGCTATTTCACTCAGCCGAATCATCATGGTGATGATGCGGTAAGTGGCGAATGTACTGCAATGCGATTAAACGTGACACGATCAATGCCAAATACATCACCCCACAGAACATTTGCAACATGGCAATCACCCGTGCTTCCGGGCTGATCGGTATAAGGTCGGATAAACCTGTCGCGGACTGCAAACTAAAACTTAAAAACAGTAAATCCAACCAGCTTTGTAAACCTGTAACATTCGGGTTCTGAAAACTATTTGGAATCAGAATCTGGCAAATGCTGTATAAAAAAGCAAAACCCCAAGCAATTAAAGTAAACACTGCGGCAGCGGCAAACAGCTCATCTTTGGTTAAATAACGGTCATGGAACATATAGCGCAATAAGCCATAGGCTGCGCTAAAATAGGCTGCAGCTTCACAGGCATGACTCATCACCAAAATAAGAGAATGCCGCACACCCAATAAAATAAAGAATGAAAAGAACAAAGCTGCATAAACAAAACTGAGCCCCAAAATACTCAACATTGGCGTTTGTCTAATCACTTTGGCAATGAGCAGCAACACCAATACCCCCACCATCCAAGTGATGACTTTGTAGGGCATGTTGTGATGTGAAAAGAGTGAAAGTAGCAAAATCACAAACTGCAAAAACAACAGCCATGCCGAAGGTAATATCCGAAAACCTTTCCATACATTTTGTAGTGCTTGCATACGCCTCGGCTGCCTTTTTATTGTTTTGATTTCTAACATAACATGCTGCCAGATCACCGCATGCATGGACTCTGTATCAAAATTGCATATATAAAACCTCTCTATGCTTTAGATGAAATAGCCCTCCTAGATGCTAGATAGATCATCCACGAAATTTTAGCCATAAAAAAAGTCCCATTGCTGGGACTTTTTTGAGGTGTTTCAGACCTTAGTGGTCAGATGCACCAGAGATACCAATACCAGTTTGTGAGCGTACGAACTGTGCATCGAATGCTTTACGTTCAGCTTGTGCTTGCGCAGAGTTGTCAGTGATAGAGAACAACCAGCAGCAGAAGAATGAAAGTGGCATTGCAAAGATCGCAGGACCGTTAAATGGGTTGATTGGTGTGTCAGAAATTTGAAGCGTATCTACCCAAACTGCTTTAGACAATACAATCAAGGTTACTGCTGAAGCTAAGCCTGCTACACCACCAATCACTGCACCGCGAGTCGTTAAGCCTCTCCAGAACATAGACAATACAAGTACTGGGAAGTTTGCACATGCTGCTACAGAGAATGCTAAACCGACCATGAACGCAACGTTTTGTTTCTCGAAAAGAATACCCAAGATCATTGCGAAGATTGCTAAGCCTAAAGTTGCAATTTTAGACATGCGAAGTTCAGATTCAGGAGTCGTTTGACCTTTCTTGAATACGTTAGCATACAAGTCGTGAGAGATTGCTGAAGCACCAGACAATGTCAAACCAGCTACAACCGCAAGAATTGTTGCGAATGCTACCGCTGAAATGAAGCCCATGAACAAGTCACCGCCAACTGCGTCAGACAAGTGCACCGCAGCCATGTTGTTACCACCAACAAGTTCTAACTTGCCAGTAACTGCCATTTTCGCAACATCAAGGAATTGTGGGTTGTTTGATACATAAAGGATCGCACCAAAACCAATGATGAACGTTAATAGGTAGAAGTAACCAATGAAACCTGTAGCAACTACAACTGATTTACGCGCTTCTTTTGCATCTTTTACAGTGAAGAAACGCATCAAGATATGTGGTAAACCTGCAGTACCGAACATTAATGCAAGACCAAGCGAGATTGCATCAATTGGGTTAGAGGCTAACTTACCAGGACCCATAATGTTTGCAGCATCTGCCAAGCTCAAGTCATGTACTTTAGAGAATACTTGGATTGATTGCTCGAACATGTTAGTGAAGCTGAAGCCCACACCTTTCATTACCATGAAGGCCATGAAAGTTGCACCTGAAAGTAACATCACCGCTTTGATGATCTGTACCCAAGTTGTTGCCAACATACCACCGAACATTACGTAAGCCATCATGAGTAGACCCACGATTACTACAGCAAGGTTGTAGTTCAAACCAAAGAGTAGTTTGATTAACTGGCCCGCACCTACCATCTGTGCAATCAGATAGAACGCAACTACAACAAGTGAACTGAATGCTGCAAGGGTACGTACTGGCTTTTCAGCTAGACGGAACGATACCACGTCAGAAAGGTTATATTTACCTAAGTTACGTAAACGCTCAGCAATCAAGAACAATACAATTGGCCAGCCCACCATGAAGCCTAGTGAATATAGCAAGCCATCAAAGCCTGACATAAACACCATTGCGGAAATACCGAGGAACGATGCTGCTGACATATAGTCACCTGCAATCGCTAGACCATTTTGGAAACCAGAAATACCACCGCCTGCGGTATAGAAGTCCTTCGTGTTCGTGGTTTGCTTCGCTGCCCATTTAGTAATGAACAAAGTTGCGCCAACGAAAATCAAGAACATAATAATTGCTGGCCAGTTGGTTGGCTGCTGTTCTGCTGCACCTAAATCTGGTCCTGCAAATGCCATACCTGACATAAATACAGTAGACACAGCCAGTGCTTTCAATGAATTCCATTTCATCTTAGTGCGGTCCTTTCTCATGTGTAATTGCTTCAACTTCACGCATCGCTTCTTCATTCAATTGGTCAAGTTTGCTATTCGCAATTGATGCGTAAACCGCACATAAAATGAAAGATAAAACGATAATGCCCAGACCCAGTGGAATACCCCAAGTCGTCACACCACCTGAAATTGAACTCAATAAGAATTCTTTGTTATAGCCCACTAAAAGCATAAAACCTACGTACACAAACAACATGATTGCTGTTAATGTCCAGCTTAGGTTACTTTTTCTGCGAACCATTTCTTTGAATTTTGGGTTTTGTAGAATACGTTCTACTTGTACCTCATCCATAACCTGCTCCTTAAAGCGCCCTGCCTTAGGCGCAAATTTTTAATTCGAATTATTTCGAACTTAAAATTAACAATGTTAGAGCCGATTTGCAATTTAGACTTTGGTCGCTAAAAAAATGATCAACCTCAGCGCAAAGGCAATGGAATAGGCTATCATAGCCCTATTGTCGATACTTTTAAGGCATCATGAACAGCTGGCTCATTATGGGGGTTTTAGCCCTCTATATCGCATTACTTTTTATCTGTGCTTTCTATGGGGAAAAACACGCCAGTCGTTTAAGCACACGTGGGCGCATGCTCATGTTCAGCTTAACTTTAGGGGTGTACTGTTCATCATGGACTTTTTATGGTGCAACGGGCGCAGCCGTTCGTGAAGGGATCATTTTTTTACCCATTTATTTAGGGCCTTTGCTGTTTGTCGCTGTTGGTTATGATATTTGGCGACGTTTAGGTCGAGTGCGACAACACCACGCCATTTCATCCATTGCTGACTTTGTTGCTGCACGTTACGGTAAAAGCGGGCCATTGGCATCACTGGTCACAATTTTGGCGGTGATTGCAATTATCCCGTATTTGGCTTTGCAATTACGCGCAATTGCGCTCAGTGCCGCAGTGGTTTTAGATCAAAGCACCAATGTTGAAAGTACCACCAATGCGGTGTTATTCCTGACAGGTTTATTGGCTATTTTGGCGATGCTGTTTGGTACTCGACAAATTGCCAATACCGAACAACACGGCGGCTTAATGCTTGCGGTTGCCTTTGAGTCCTTTGTCAAACTATTTGCCTTGCTGGCTGTGGCCTTCTTCTTTGTATTTGAAGCGCCTGACAATATTCATCAAATTGCCAATGATGTTTCAATTACCTTCCATGAAGTACAGCTGTTTGGTGTGCCTGAAACCTTTTGGGTGCAAACCTTATTGGCGGCATTAGCGATTATTTGTTTGCCGCGTCAGTTTCACGTTGCTGTGGTCGAACTGCGCGATGAAAAACATATTCGGGGTGCGCGTCGCTGGTTTGCCGTTTATCTGATTTTAACCACCATCGCGATTGTTCCAATTGCCAGTTGGGCCTTGCACGCAGCTCCGCAATATTTAGCCATCCCAGATGTAGCGGTTTTGTCTTTGCCACTCAGTTATAACCAAGACTGGTTGACGCTGTTGGCGTTCTTGGGAGGATTCTCCGCCTCAACAGGCATGCTATTGGTATCTTCAGTAGCACTGTCGATCATGCTGAGTAATGACCTGATCATGCCTGCCTTGTGGCGCATGGGCATTTTCTCACGCCATGACAAGCGCTTGCCTTTGGTACTGAAATTCACCCGACGCATTTGTATTTTAGCGGTGATGCTGCTCGGCTTCCTGTTCTTCAACTTCTTTAACGATATTGATCAACTTTCTGTGTTTGGCTTGTTGGCCTTTAGTGCAGTGGCACAGTTCTCCCCTGCCCTGATTGGGGGGTTATATTGGCGTGGTGGCAGTAAACAGGGCGTTTATGCAGGCTTAATTGTTGGATTTGCGATGTGGGCCTATACCCTGCTACTTCCGACTATTTTACGCAGCCTGCCAAGTCAGTTCAGCGAGTTTACCCGTGAATTTTTATTGCTGGGACCTTTAGGCATCAACTGGTTACGCCCTGAAGCCTTGCTTGGCTTTGAATCTTTTGCCCCGCTCACACATGGGGTGGTTTGGGCGCTCGGTTTAAATATTTTGTTATATGTTTGGGTGTCACGTATTTTCCGCCCAAGTGTGGCAGAACAGATTCAGGCCGAAAGTTTCTTTTATTATGAAACCAAGCCTTTGCCAACTCAGAACATGAGCAACGAGGTCAGCTATTCACATCAGGATGTCGCGCGTTTAAAAGTAGGCGATTTAATCACACTGGCAAAACGCATTACAGGCGAATCTCCAACCCGACAAGCCTTTGAGCAGTTTAGTCAGCAAAATAATGTGGTGCTGAATGAAAATGCCAATGCCAACGGCATGTGGTGGCGTTTTACCGAACAATATTTGGCAGGCACCATTGGTGCAGCATCTGCGCGTACTTTGCTCACCACTGCCATGGTCAATAACGGACTCGCTTTAGGGCAAGTTGCGAATATTCTTGACCAAGCCTCACAATGGCAACGCTTTAACCAAAACCTAATCATGACCATGATTGACCACATGACCCAAGGCGTGAGTGTGGTAGATGAAAATATGTGTTTGGTAGCATGGAATAATCAATATCTCAAACTATTTGATTATCCTAAAGATATTGTCTATGTCGGGTGCCCAATTGCCGATTTGATTCGCTATAACGCAGAACGTGGTGAATGTGGTCCGGGCTCAATTGAAGAACACGTGCGTAAACGTATTCACTGGATGAAAATGGGCAGTGCACACGAGTTTGAACGCATCCGTAAAGATGGTCGTGTAATTCAAATGCGTGGTAATCCAATTGAAGGCGGTGGTTTCGTGACCACCTTTGCCGATATTACCGCTTTCCGTGAAAACGAAGCCGTACTTGAAGCACGGGTACAAGATCGCACACAACAATTGGCCGATGCTTTGGCAGAACAGCAATTGGCACGTGAACAAGCCGACAAAGCCAATATGTCCAAAAGCCGCTTTATTGCCGCTGCCAGTCATGACTTATTACAGCCAATGCATGCAGCGCGCTTATTCAGTACGGCTTTAGAGCAAAGTATTCAGTCCGATGAAGACCGTAAAACCCTGCAACAACTGGATCGTGCCCTGCATGGTGCAGAAAGTATGCTCTCGGCCTTGTTGGATATTGCCCGTTTGGAAGGCGGTACGATTCAGCCGAAACGTCAGGCTTATCCACTGCATGACTTACTCAGCGATTTAAGCCTGCAATTTAAATCCATTGCGGCACAACGTGGCATTGAATTCCGTGTGCATGACGTACAGTTCTGGATTGATACCGACCCACAATGGATTCGTCGTATTATTCAAAACTTTGTCAGCAATGCGCTGCGCTATACCGCCAAAGGGCGTGTGGTCGTGGGCGTGTTACGTTCTGCAGAACATCCACAACATATTAGAATTGGGGTGTGGGATACAGGTCCGGGTATTGCCGAAGAACAACGTATTAAACTGTTTCAGGAATTTGAGCGTTGCGGACATACGTCGCCTTGGGGTGAGCAAGGTCTAGGTCTTGGGTTAGCGATTGTGCAGCGTATGACCAGTTTGCTGAACTACCCTGTGCATGTCTATTCGGAATTGGGCAAAGGCTCGTGCTTTATGATTGAAGTGCCGATTGTCGAAGCTCCAAAAGTAGTGGCTGCACCTGTGCAAGTGGTGCCGTTGAAAACCAAAGCCTATAAAATTTTGTGTTTAGACAATGATGAAACCATTTTGGAAGGCATGGCGACCCTGCTGAGTAAATGGGGCTATCACGTATTTAAAGCCACCGAACCTGAACAAGCAATTGAGTTGATTCAACGTGAGCACATTCAAGTTTGGTTGGTCGATCAGCACTTAAATGACGATAAAATCGGTTTAGATTTTATTCTGGAACATCGTCAAGCCGATGTACCTGTGGCGTTAATTACAGCAGACTCCGACCCAGAATTGCCGCAGCGCTTAAAAGAGCTGAATATTGTATTGCTGAAAAAACCGTTAAAACCAGCATCGCTGCGTTCTTGGTTATCTGGACTGAAAATTTCAGGCAGCTGATAGCAATAAAACTTTGTCTGTCCCGCTTTAAACTGTGCTTGATTCAAGCCATGTTTAAAGTGCAAGGCAGGCAAAGCTATTCAATATCCGTCTTGTGGCGGCTTGAAGCTGTTTTACCAACTGCAACCCTAGACCACTCAAAAAATAACAGATTGCCTGTAAAGTGTCACAGCCATTGGCCTGATGCACAACACCCATTGACCAAAGTTTTCAAAAACACTGCCTTTTGATGCGCTACAATTCACATTAAATATCATGGTCAGATTCGCTATGACAAAGTCTGACAAGATCGTAAGCAAATACACCCAAACTTGCTTACAATTTCTTTAATTGCCGAGTTTGTAAAGGCTTTTCTGAGCACATTGCAATACATTAGACTTTAGTCTTATACATCTATTGACTATTCTGCGCGCATAACTAAGTACAAGAAATGATCAGCGCATTCATCTTCAAGCCACATCCAAGCAAATTTCCTGCCCTATTAAGCGTTGATCGACCTGTTTTCACGTTTTAGGAAGAATCTCATGAATACCGTGAACCATGAACAGCAGCTCGCAGAACAAACACAGCAGCTACAGCGTCAATATGGCGTAAATGCGCTATTGCCCGAAATTCACTGGGATCGTCTGTTTCAAAACAGCAAACTCAAAGCTCCTCATCTACAAGCGCTGAATACCCTGTATCAAACCGCAGTACCCTTAGCCCTACAAGTCTTTGAAGAACTCAATTTTGATGTGTTTCGCCCTGCGGCGTATCAACCACAAGGTTTAGGTCTGTTCAACAAACTTTCAGCACAGGAGGAGCAATTACTGGATGTTTTGGAACAAGAAGCGCAAGGCTTAGATCAAAGCACCCGCCAGCATATTTGGAGTATGTTATTACGTGGTGGTGCGGTACTGGTCTTTAAAGCATGGTTAGGCAAAGTCAAAACAGATGAGGCACAACTCGATACAGCTCAATTTGATGAATTGTCCGATTTGCTGTTCATTAAAACCTCACCTTTTGAGCTGGCAGAACGCTTAAAAGTCGATGCGCATGCACCCACTGAACATATTTTTCTACTGTATGGCAATGACGTGTATTTAGACCGTTTTAACAGTCTTGAAACGGCAGCCTTATTTGTCGATTTAGGCGTGTACGATGCTGCGTTTATAAGCCTGAGAGATGACCACGTTGCAAAATACCTGATTGGACAAGGCTATGTCAGTGAGCAGCAAATTGATGAATTGCAATGTGCCTTAAATCCTTTGAATTGTGCCGATTTAAATCCAAAACAGAACTATATTGCTTAGTGTGAGTTGAAGACTTAAATTCCAAGTAATCACATCGCAAACCCCATCCTATTCCAAATAAAAACAAGGCGTGCAATAGCACGCCTTGTGGCTTATTTCATTAACAATACACGAATGAATTTTGCTTAAAACGTCACACGTTTATAATCACGATATTCAGGCTTCCAGAAATTAGCCTCAATTGCCTCTCGTAATGCCTCATCACTCATGACAGCTGCAACGCCTGCATCCATTGCTGCTTTTGCGACTCTAAATGCAATAAATTTAGACACCTGCTGAATTTCATTTAAATCAGGCAATAAATCTGCATTTGGATCCTGCAACAATGGTGAGCAGTCCGCCAGCGCATTACTGGATGCAATTAACATACTGTCTGTCACACGTGTTGCCCCTGCAGCGATTACCCCTAAGCCAATACCTGGGAAAATATACGAGTTATTGCATTGGGAAATATTATAAAGTTTGCCCTGATAGTTCACTGGCTCAAATGGGCTACCTGTTGCAATTAAGGCCTTGCCTTCAGTCCACTCCAAAATATCGGCAGGAAATGCTTCAACTTGTGAGGTTGGGTTTGACAATGGCAACACAATTGGACGCTCGCAATTGGCAGCCAAGGTTTTAATCACCTCTTCAGTAAATAAACCCGGTTGCCCCGAAACCCCAATCACTACCGTTGGCTTGGCGTTTTGAATGACGTCCAACAGAGAAATCACACCTTCAGGATTGCCCCAATGTGCAACACGGTCAGGACTTTGTGCCAATTTACGTTGGAAATCGAGCAAGTTTGGCTGATTGCTGGTGAATAAGCCAAAACGATCCACCATATACACACGAGCACGTGCTTCAGCATCGCTTAAGCCTTCCACCACCATTTGCGCCACAATTTGCTCGGCAATACCACATCCTGCAGAACCCGCGCCCAAAAAGGCAATGGTTTGATCTTTCAGCTGCTTGCCTGCCGCACGTGATGCAGCAATTAAACTGCCCACAGATACAGCAGCAGTGCCCTGAATATCATCATTAAAACAGCAAATCTGATCACGATATTTATTCAGCAAGGGCATGGCATTTTTCTGAGCAAAATCTTCAAACTGAATCAATGCCTTTGGCCAACGGCGTTTCACCGCATCAATCACCTGATCGACAAATTGATAGTATTCCTCACCACTAATACGTGGCTGATTCCAGCCCATATAGATCGGATCATTCAGTAATTGTGGGTTATTGGTGCCTACATCTAAGGTAATGGGTAAGGTATAGGCAGGACTAATACCGCCACATGCTGTATATAAAGACAGTTTTCCAATTGGAATACCCATGCCGCCAATGCCCTGATCACCCAAGCCTAAAATACGCTCACCATCGGTAATCACAATCACTTTAACATTCTTTTTATTGATGTTTTGTACAATATCATCAATATGGGCACGGTCTGGATAGGAAATAAAAATACCCCGATGACGGCGGTAAATATCGGAAAAACGCTGACATGCCTCGCCTACAGTTGGGGTGTAAATAATAGGCATCATTTCACTCAAATGCTGTTCAATCAGGTGATAAAACAGGGTTTCATTGGTGTCCTGAATGTTGCGCAAATAAATATGCTTGTTGATGGCATCGCTAAAAGCAGAATATTGCTGATACGAACGCTGGCTTTGTTCTTCAATATTTTCAATTGCATGTGGAATTAAGCCATGCAAGTTAAAACGGGTGCGTTCTTCTTCTGAAAATGCAGAACCTTTATTTAATAAAGGCAATTCTAAAAGGCCGTTGCCCGCATAGGGAATATATAAAGGACGTTTCTGCTGCAAATTTGCGGTTGTCATTGTTCATCTCATTCTAATCGGTTGCTGATGGCGCATGGATTGAGATGCACCATCTGACATCTGACTAGCTTAGCCCGAATTGTAGCAAATAGGGCATTTAGAAGTTTGATAACCAAATCTGAATGATTTTTATTTCTGATAGCCCATGTTATATAGGCATCGAACCTAATTTATTTGGGTGGTTGCAGTGGCGTCATATCTACAATTAAGCCAGTGAACTTACGCACCAAAGGCAGCACACATAATACGACTGGAAAAGCAAACGCCCAAGAAATCATCCAGTTATGCAACCACAGGGTAAAAAATCCCTCAATCCAGCCCAAATTTCGGATCATATTAATCAACGAAATGATGCCACTCATCAAACATGATAAAAAGAAAGGCATTACCACCGTGGCCCATTTCATGGGTAATTTGGGTACATTGCCAAAAATCATTGCACGTTGTTTCATGCTCCAGCCTTTTCGCCTCACTGAATGCCGCATACTATGCCATGAATTGCTTGCTTAAAGGATGATTTTTCAGGCAATTTGTTCATGCTTAGCTACAATCTCTGAAATTCGATAAAGCATACAATTGCACTCCCCTAAAGCCCCTGAAATTTGCTATATTTAGCGTTTTTCTGCACATCTATTTTTCGACTAAATATGAATACGGCAATACAAGCAGCGCTCGATCATGCAGTGCAATCCCTTCAAGCTGAAGGTGTACTCCCATCTGACTGGAACAATACGAGTAATTTAACCCGTACCAAAGACCGCAGCCACGGTGATTTCGCATCAAATATTGCCATGATTGCCTCTAAAGCCGCAGGCATGAAGCCACGCGATTTAGCCGAAAAAATTCTTGCTGCTCTGCCTGAAGTTGCAGACATCAGCAAAGCAGAGATTGCAGGCCCTGGTTTTATTAACTTCTTTTTAAATGCCGACCAGCGTTTTAGTGTTTTAGATCAAATTCAAGCACAAAAACAACAATTTGGACGCAGCCAAATCAATGCAGAAAAACGCATTCAGGTCGAGTTCGTTTCTGCTAACCCAACCTCAAGCCTACACGTGGGTCATGGTCGTGGTGCTGCTTATGGTATGACAGTTGCCAATTTACTTGAAGCCACAGGTGCTAAAGTTGACCGTGAATACTATGTCAATGATGCTGGCCGTCAAATGGATATTTTGGCGACTTCAACTTACTTGCGTTATTTGGAACTGGCAGGTCAAACGCTGGTGTTCCCCAAAAATGCGTATCAGGGTGACTACGTTAAAGACATCGCACAAAGCATTTTAAAACAGGATGGTGAACGCCATGTACGCCCTGTTGCAGATGTATATAACAATGTGCCTGAAGATGTGCAATATGCGGCAGAACTCGATGCCGATGGCAACAAAGTGGTCTTGTCGGGCGACAAAGAAAAACACATTGATGGTTTGATTTTCAATTCACAAACGCTCTTGGGTGATGATTATCGCGTGTTCCATCAGGCTGCGCTGAATGCTATTTTGGCCGACATTAAAGATGACTTGGGCGAGTTTGGTGTCACCTTTAACCAATGGTTTAGCGAAGCGTCATTGACTGAAAAAATTGATGAAGCTCTGCAAACACTAGATCAACGTGGTTATCTATACGAACAAGACGGCAATATCTGGTTTAAATCGACCACATTTGGCGATGAAAAAGACCGTGTGGTGAAACGCCGCAATGGTCAAACCACTTACTTTGCTTCAGACATTGCTTATCACCTGAATAAATTACAACGTGGCTACACAGACCTAATTGATATTTGGGGTTCAGATCACCACGGTTATATTTCACGTGTGAAAGCGGCCATTGATGCACTAGGCTACGACTCGAAAAAATTAACGGTACTGTTAGTGCAGTTCGTGAGCTTATGGCGTGGTGGTGAAATGGTACAAATGTCATCCCGTTCAGGTCAGTACGTGACCTTGCGTGATTTGCGTAAAGAAGTCGGCAACGATGCTGCACGTTTCTATTACGTCATGCGCAAATCTGAACAGCACATTGACTTTGACCTAGATTTGGCCGTTTCACAAAGTAAAGACAATGCGGTCTACTATATTCAATATGCTCATGCACGTATTTGTCGTATGCTCGAAAAAGCTGCTGCTACGCAATTGAATTTTAATGCGACAACTGCACGTCAGTTTGCCGCTAAACTTGAGCTAGATGCTGAAACTGAAATTTTAGCCAAACTGGCTGCGTATCCTGAAATTTTAGTACGTGCTGCCAACAGCCACGAACCGCATCAGGTAGGTAACTATTTGAAAGAATTAGCAGCATTGTTCCACGGTTGGTACAATGAGCATAAAGTTCTGAATGATGATGCAGCCTTGACTCAAGCACGCTTATTGCTTTCAGTAAACGTACAACAAGTCTTGCGTAATGGTTTAGAATTATTAGGTGTCTCTGCACCAGAAACAATGTAAAAGCCAAATAAAAGCATAACAAGAGGAAGTCCACGTGTTTGGAAAAACGCAACGCGGTGTATCTGAACGACCGAATAAGCCCAAAAAACCACTAATTCCAACGTGGTTAGGCACACTCGTGGTGATTTTAATCGTGTTGTGTTTTGCTGTAGCCTTAATGCTATGGAAACCGTGGGCACCTGTACAGCCTAAAGGGCAAATCAATTCTGAGCATTATCAGGAAGATACCAACAAAGACTATCGTTTTTATGATTTGCTGCCACAGCAACAGGTTACCCCAATTCCTGAGCAAGCGGTGCCTGAAACACAGCAACAGAATACCGTAGTCATTGTTGAAGCGCCTGCTGCTGTAGAGGCGCCAGCGGCCAGCGAAGCCAATGTTGGTCTGACAGAAATGCCTGCCCCTGTGGTACAAGCCAGCTATATTCTACAAGTGCGTAGCTATACCGACCCAGATGCTGCAGATGCACGTCGTGCCGAAATTATTTTGAATGGTTTATCGGCAGATGTAGTGAAAAGTGTAGAAGGTGGTGAAACTTGGTATCGGGTGATTTCAGGCCCTTATGATTCAGCCGATGCTGCAGTGATTGCTCAGCAAACTTTGCAGCATAGTGGAATTGATTCAATTGTCGTGAAACGCTAAGCCTCATTGTTATCAATCGACCAAAATCAATTAAAAAAAGATGCCTCGGCATCTTTTTTTAGGTCTATAGAACGATGTACTCACAAAAATCATCGCTAGATTTGCATTAACTGCTGCTCACGTTCGCGTGCACGCTGAAATGCAGGACGCTGTTCCACGCGTGCCAAATAAGCCGCAATCTGTGGATAATGATGCCCGGTACGGCTTTGCAATGCTTGGAGCGGGAAACCCATTTGAATATCGGCAAAAGAAAAATCCCCTGCAAAATAATCATGTTTGCCCAAATAATCTTCTAAATAAGCAATATGATCTTTTAAACGAGGCTGAATAAACCCTACTTTAACACCTGCAGTAATTTTTTGCGCCATTGGTCGAACTAACCATGGCACATGCTGCGGCACATTGGTCATCACCAACTGCATCACTAACAATGGCATTAATGAACCTTCGGCATAATGCATCCAGTATTGATAGGCTTGCTGTGCTGAAGCCTGCTGCGGTTTAAACTGCCTTTGCGTATCATAATGCTGCTGCAAGTACTCCAAAATGACAGCAGATTCTGCAATGGTCTGTTCTGCATCAGTCAAAATTGGTGCTTTACCCAATGGGTGAATCAGCTTCAATTCATTGGGCGCACTTAAATTGGGCTGACGATGGTAAAACTTGATTTCATAGTTCAAACTCAGCTCTTCGAGTGCCCACAAAATACGGAAAGAGCGGGATTGATCAAGGTGGTGTAAAGTAATCATAAACGTCCTATTTTGTTTTTATTGCATCTGTTTTAAGTGATTGTTATATCTTCTGTTTCACGCAACATTATAAAAAGGCATGTCCTGTATGCCTTTTTATAAGAGACAGATTCAACTCTAGGTTTAACCCAATTCAGTACGAATTTCCACACTGCGTAACAAGGTTTTAGTCACAGGTGTTTTTTGACAGATATTCAGTACTTTTTGCTGTAATTCTACATCCAATACCACTTCAGTTTGCACACGGCGTTCAATCCACTCCTGCCCTTCCTGATTGGTAAAGAAGTCCGCCTCGACCTGAATTTTGCCAAAATCCAAACCCTTATGCTGTGCATACATACGCAAGGTAATCATGGTGCAAGCGACCAAACTGCTACATAACAGATCATAAGGTGCAGGACCTGCATCTTGACCACCTAACTTTTCAGGCTCATCTACCTTCCATTGGTGCTGACCACTTTGAATCTGGCCTTGCCATGCTGTGTCTAAACTGCGTACCTGTGCTGTGCCAATCTTGGCCATAAGATGCTCCCTATAGATTGATATTCCATCATTTATTTTGATGCACGCATTTTTGCGGGGAAAGTCGGTGCTTCTAAACGTGGTCCATCGTAGTCTGGTATTGTGCCAAAACGGGGATCATGATTGACCCATTGCTCACGTGCAATGCTTAACTCTTCTTGGGTACGACCGACGAGATTCCACCACAACAAAATTGGCGACTCAAAAGGTAATCCGCCCAATAGCAACAGACGCGCACCCGCATGTAAATCTAGCTGAATTTCGGTTAAGCCCGGTTCAAGCACCAGCATATTTTCATCGTTTAATTCATGCCCATGCACAGTGGCTGTGCCTTCCAGCATCATCAAACCATATTCAAACTTAGGATTCAGCGGCAAACGAGTTGTCGTGCTAGTTTTACTATAAATATCCACCCCTAGCAACTCACTATGTACCAATACTGGCGAAGTGGTATTTAAAAACTCACCGACTAAAATGGTAAATTCCACTCCATCTTGCTGAACCACAGGCAGGTCAGGGTAATGATCAAAACGTGGCGCCATATTGCGCTGATCATCAGGTAAAGCAATCCACAATTGCGCTGTATGCATGTGTGTTTCGGTGTCGGGAGCAACTTCGGTATGTGAAATACCATAACCTGCAGTCATTAAATTAACCTGTTTGGGACGAATCAATTGCTTGGTACCCAAACTGTCGGTATGCATAATGCTACCTTCAATCATCCAGGTGAATGTTTGCAAACCAATATGTGGATGCGGCCCGACGTCTAAGCCTTCACCTTGTGGAAAATTGACAGGGCCTGCGTGATCCAGAAAACACCATGCCCCAATCATGCGTTTATGCCGACTCGGTAAAGCACGTTTAATTAAAGTTCCCTGCCCAATTTCAGCACTACGCAGTGGAAATTCCTGTATAAATTGCTTGACGTACTTATCACAATCGTCTGAATTGGAAAGCTCGGTATAATTGCTGTTGCTCATCCTATACCTATTATATTTCTGTAAATTCCTTGACTATTAAATACGCTAAATCACTAACGAAGAGCAAGATGAAATTTGTTGTTCTGATTTTTATGGTTCAAACTTGAACTACACCTTAAAATATATGGCATAATTTTGACCAAAATTTAAAAAAATAGAGAAAATACCCAAATTTAGGGAGGTTATTTTTTCTGCATTTTGCGCATAATCCTCACTATAAGTTATCAATTTGAGTAAATATCGCTATGTCTGTAAAAGCTCGAATGGGGGAACAGACCCGTTCGAAGATTTTAAGCAATCAGGAAGCCTCAGAAAAACTTTTAAAAACAACTGAGTGTGATCTTGAAAACCGACAAGCAATTGAAAAAGCATTGCAGCACCCTGCTGCGCAACTCCCGCCGCAATTTGAAACACATTTTTATCAACACCAGAATTTACATCAGCGTCGTTATTTACGCCAAGTCAATTACATTGGGCAAATGACGTTCCTGCTGTATTTCTTTATCGATAATTTCATCATTCCAGATGTCACTACGCTCTCGGCCACACTCCGTCTCAGTGCTGTTGTATTGGCGCTGATTGGCAATTATTTCTGCTTTAAATTGATCAAAGATATTCGCCTGCTGGATTTAATTTTACCGGTCAGCGCCACACTGTGCTGCGGTATTTGGTTCTATATCCTGTCGCAATCACAAAGCCCTTGGATTTCCACTTATGTGTATGCCTCGGTCATTTTTGTACTCATGGCCAATCTGTGTATTCAAGTGCGTTTCCGCCCTGCGGTCTATAATTCATTGGTCATGAGCGTACTCATGTTTTTTGGGGTGATTTCCCTCACCAACTTGCAGGATGCCTTAGTTTTTATGGTGGTGTATATCCCTGTATGTTTGTTGAGTTTGTATATCAGCTGGATCAATACCCTAAATGCCCGCCATCACTTTTTACGCAGTTTGCTGGATGACTGGAATTTTCATACCTTGCAAGCCTTGGCCCATACCGATGAACTGACCCAACTCAATAACCGACGTCAGTTTGTACACATGGCAGAACACAAAATTCATGCATGGCCTAAATCTGAATCGGTCTGCTTGCTAATGTTTGATGTCGACTTTTTTAAACAAATTAACGATACCTATGGGCACGATATTGGAGATCGAGTCTTACAAAATATTGCAGACATTGCCCGTAAAGAAATGCGCCGCAAGGATATTTTGGCACGCTTTGGCGGTGAAGAATTTATTGCGCTGCTCAGTGAAACCAGCTTAGATGAAGCATTGATGATTTCAGAGCGCTTAAGACAAAAAATTGCTCAGCATGAAATGTGCATTGATAAAAAATGTTTTAATTTCACTGTCTCCATTGGCGTGTCGAGTTTAAAACCACAACAAACCGACTTGCAAACCCTGATTAAAGAAGCCGATTTGGCCTTATACCAAGCCAAACAACGTGGACGAAATTGTGTCATCAGCTTTGATGTGGGGATGCCTGAGCCCCCTAAATCTGCGGTAAAAAAAGAAATTAAATCTTGGATTGTTTAGCATACATAAAAAAAGAGCACATGGAGTGCTCTTTTTTATGTGTAAGAGGAAAACCTAGCTGCCGCAAGCATCTTGCACCCATTTTAAAATCTGTGCTTTAAAATAGGCTCATGGCATAATTCAGGCGGACAGCAGTGCTGTCCGAAACCCCTAGCTGCCGCGCGCATCTTGCACCCATTTTAAAAGCCGTGCTTTAAAATGGGCTCATGTCGTAAAACTGGCAAGCAGCAGTGCTGCTTGAAACCCCTAGCTGCCGCGCGTATAGCGCTTGGCGTAATTCAGGCACGAAGCAGTGCTTCGTGAAATCCCTGAATTACTCCCATTCAATGGTTGCTGGTGGTTTAGATGATACGTCATACACCACACGTGAAACTTCTGCAATTTCATTCATAATGCGTGTTGAAATACGATCCACCAAGTCATACGGCAAGTGTGCGAAACGTGCGGTCATAAAGTCCACGGTTTCTACGGCACGTAGTGCGATTACCCATGCATAACGACGACCATCACCTACTACACCAACAGATTTTACAGGTTGGAATACTGCAAATGCTTGAGCTGTTTTGTCATACCAGCCACTTGCACGTAATTCCTGCATGAAAATATCATCAGCTAGACGTAAAATGTCTGCATATTCTTTTTTCACTTCACCCAAAATACGCACGCCCAAACCTGGACCTGGGAATGGATGGCGGTAAATCATGCTGTGTGGCAAGCCTAAAGTGGTGCCAAGCTTACGAACTTCATCTTTAAACAAGTCACGTAATGGTTCAACCAATTCAAAAGCTAAATCTTCTGGTAAACCGCCCACGTTGTGGTGTGATTTAATCACATGCGCTTTGCCTTGTTTGCTGGCTGCAGATTCAATCACGTCTGGGTAAATCGTACCTTGTGCCAAGAATTTCACGCCATCCAGCTTACGTGCTTCTTCGGCAAAAACTTCAATAAATTCACGACCAATGATTTTACGTTTTTTCTCTGGATCAACTTCACCAGCCAATGCACCTAAGAAACGCTGTTCAGCGTCGGCACGAATTACGCGAATCCCCATGTTTTCTGCAAACATTTGCATCACTTGATCGCCTTCGTTCAAGCGCAACAAACCGTTGTCTACAAATACACACGTCAATTGATCGCCAATGGCACGGTGCAATAAGGCAGCAACCACAGATGAATCGACACCACCTGACAAGCCAAGTAATACTTTTTCATTGCCAATTTGCTGACGTAATTGTTCTACACGCAAGTCGATGATGTGTTCTGGTGTCCACAAACCACGACAGCCACAAATTTGATGTACGAAGTTAGACAGTAGTTCTGCACCTTTAGCTGTGTGCGTTACTTCTGGGTGGAATTGAATACCATAGAAACGGCGTGTTTCATCAGAAATCATCGCCACAGGGCAGCTTGGTGTGCTTGCCGTAATTTGGAAGCCTTCTGGAATGCGTGCCACTTTATCGCCATGGCTCATCCAAACGTGCAATTGGTTTTCACGGTCTTGCAAGTTACCAATCAGTTTGTCACGTACCAAAATATCGACTTCGGCATAACCGAATTCATGCACTGAGCCTGCTTCAACCTTACCGCCCAGTTGTTCTGACATGGTTTGTAGGCCATAGCAGATACCCAGTACAGGTACGCCTAAGTTAAATACAATTTCAGGTGCGCGTGGACTACCCGCTTGGTGAACACTTTCAGGTCCACCCGATAAGATAATACCGTTTGGATTAAATGCACGAATGTCTTCTTCCGACATATCGTAGGCATACATTTCAGAATATACGCCCGCTTCACGAACACGACGTGCGATCAGCTGGCTATATTGCGAACCGAAATCCAGAATCAGGATACGATCTTCAGTAATTTGAGTATTGGTAGTCATGACAAACAACTATAGAAAGGCAAACGAATTAAGCGCGCTATTCTAGCATTTTTCCACGCCTTGCGCACACTATTCAGACAATCCTAAAAATGGCTATTTTTCTGCGTGCTATTGCACTGACCACACTCTAATTTTTAAAAGACTATGCATTTTCTATGGCATAAAAAAAGCAACCTTCTTGAAGATTGCTTAAATTGTTGAGCTGATGTGGAAATCAATGACTTACTTTTTTGCTTCCAAAAGATGGTCTAGACTTATTTTGCCTGCACCGTAAAGCATGATGTAGAAGAAACCGCCAGCCAAACCAATATTTTTCATAAAGTTCAGCGCATCTTCTGGTGCAGCATGGAATAAAAATGCAGTTAAAAGACTAAAAACACCTAAACCCAAACCCACGACACGTGCTTGTAAACCGAATAGAATTGCCAAACCACCACCAAGTTCTAGCAAAATCACCAAAGGTAGCAATGAACCTGAAACACCCATAGCTTGCATATAGCCCACTGTCGCATCATAGCCTGCTATTTTGCCCCAACCAGATACAATAAATAAATACGCTAAAAAAGCACGTGCAAATAAACTTACAATGGCTTGCACACTTGCTTTTTCGACCACACTTTTTAACACAACATTTGGATTAAACATCAGATCACCTATATTTTTGATTCATTCTTGAAGACAAATACATCTTAGTTTTTTCAAAATTTAGGATAAATACGCATTTAAAAGACATGTTGTTGCATCTATGCAACGAAAAAAACCGATGTGGCTGGTCTGGCATCCCTAAAATTGCTGTGAAAATTATTTACCTTTTCATACTGACTTTCCGCCTGTGGACTGCTAGGATTTGAGCACACTTTCGCTTGTTTTTTCCCATGGAACTGATTGATTTTATATTACACGTCGATGAACATTTGCTCGAATTCATCACCCAATATGGGGTATGGATTTACGCCATTTTATTCCTGATTATTTTTGTAGAAACAGGCTTGGTGGTCATGCCGTTTTTACCAGGCGACAGTTTACTTTTTGCAGCAGGTGCACTCGCTGCTTCAACAGGTGTGATGGACCCTTGGTTACTCGGAGTTTTACTATTCATAGCCGCAGTACTGGGCGACACCCTGAATTATCATATTGGTAAATATATTGGCCCACGGGTTTTCGAGCTTGAATCACGTTTTATTAATAAAAAGCATTTGATCGAAACTCAAAAGTTTTTTGAACGTCATGGGGGTAAAACCATTATTTTTGCCCGCTTTGTGCCTTTTGCACGTACCTTTGCACCATTTGTAGCGGGTGCAGGCAGTATGAATTATAAATACTTTCTGACCTATAACGTGGTTGGGGCATTTTGTTGGATTGCTTCGTTTATTACCCTAGGCTACTTATTTGGAAATATGCCAATTGTGAAAGACAATTTTACCTATTTAATTTTCGGTATTATTATTCTGAGTGTTTTGCCAGGGGTGATTGGTTTTATTCGCCAAAAACTCAAGAAAAAGCCTGCTTAAATATACGCATATTGGAAAAATTCAAGCGTTGAATACTCGACCTACAAGGATGCACTACGCATCCTTGGTTTGATCTTTACGTCGATTCTGTCTTTGAACCCTTAAAAGAACCGTGCCACCACAGGCAACATACATACCACTAAAAGTAAGGCCGAACCTTTATAGAGCAAATCGGCTGTGACTTTTTTAGTTTCTCTGGCCAAAATCACCCGTCCAAATGACATCCAAAATAATGCGGTAGGTAACAACACCAAACTAAATAGCACGTAGACCACCGCTACATTGGTCGGGTTATTCCATGTTTCTACCGGAAAAATACCCGCAGCAAATAACAAGGCTTTTGGATTTTTAAAGGTGGAGAAAAATAATTGCGCAGGGCGAATGGTTGGATACTTCTGACTGTGCTGCTCTAAATGTGACTGCTTCCATAAATGAAAGGCCATCCAAAATACATAGCCCGCACTCAAAATATGCAAAATATCAATAAAATACGGCCAGATTGGGGCACTTAAATGAATCAGCAGAGCCCATAAGCTAATTGCATAAGCATAGCCAAATAATTCTGCAGGAATCAGCATACTGGTTTTCGCAATGCCCTGTTGATGCGCTGAACTTGCCAATAATGCATTGGTCGGTCCAGGAATCATCAAGACCGCGATCATGGCCAAGACAAACCACCAACTTTCAATCATAAACACCAAAGTACGCCAGTCAAACAGGAGCACACCTTATATGAAAGCCATAAAAAAAGACAAGTTTTTCTAATACGCCAATACTGACCAAAGCGTATAAATATAACGACAATTCAATCTAAGTTTTTGTTTTTATATGTTTCATTTTAGGGAAGCTCTGAAACATTTTGCTAAAAAATTTTCAGCTATGGCTGTGCCATATAGGCACAACCACAGTGTTTTTTCTTAAGATGTTGCAGGTTTAAGCTTCACTATAATCGGGCAGGCTTTAAATTTTGCAGCCTGCACAATCGCTTCTTGCTCACCCAATAAACGTGCTAATTCGGTATTTTTGGTATTGGAAGACTGTCCCATATTCACCGAAACACTAGGTCCAATGCCCCAACCACCTCGGCTGCCCCAGCCACCACCTAAGCCCACGCCTACACCAACGCCTGTACGTTTTGGTGCCTGCACACCACTTTCAATATATTGTTGAATGCGGTTATATTCACTTTGTAATTGCTGGCAATTCAAGGCCTGATAATGCGTAGGTGACACATAAGTCGGCTTGACTGTAGTCGCACACGCACCTAACAACACACTACTGACCGCCAAAAGACCGATTGCAAATGTTTTCATGTTCACCTCTGCGTATCACGCTTGCTCAATTTCATTGAACAACGATTGATAGGCCTGCGTCAATTTATGATCTGTTGCCAAATGAATTAATGGCAAATTTTTATGATGTGATTCTTTCATCAACACTGAAGGCGGCAACATACTGTTCAGGACAGGCAAGCCCTCTTCTTTGAGTTGCTGAACCACTTCACGCGGCAACTTGGCCTGCGCCTGAAACTGATTCACCACAATCCCTTCAATTTCCAGATGTGGATTATGATCATCCTGAGTTTCCAATACATTTTCAATCAAGCTTTGTAAGGCACGTTTAGAAAACACATCACAGTCAAAAGGAATGAGCACCCGATCTGCAGCAATTAAGGCAGAGAGCGTAAAAAAGTTAAACGCAGGTGGAGTATCAATAAATACACGGTCATATTGATCCGACAATTGCTGTAAGGCATCACGTAGTTTATAAATTTTATGTTTAGATTCTAAGGCATGTGCTAAACCACCCAATTGCGGGCTAGCAGGAATCACATCCAGATTCTTGAACGGTGACTGATGCACATAAGCTTCTAAACCTTTGCTGCGGTTTTTTAAAATAGAGCCTAGCGCATTGCCCAATAAACCTTTGGACTGATTACCCCCCAAAACCTCTTCAAAATAATTTTCAATATTGGGTTCAAGTGCAGGTTTATCGGCAGAATAGGTCGCATCATCGCCCAGTAAATATTGACTGGAGTTGGCTTGCGGGTCGAGATCAATCACCAGTGTTTTTAGCCCCTGATGAGCACTGATTGCTGCCAAATTCACGGTAATACTGGATTTTCCAACACCACCTTTCTGATTAAACACCACACGTGTGCGCATTGTCGCCCCTCGTTGAATGACTTCAGTTCTTGTTATATGTTCAGTTTAACCGACCCGCTATGATTGTTGGTACATAGTGTCTAACAATCCTTAAACTTACCCTAGCCAAAACTTGGTTTAAGCATGACCAAACCTAAA
Organism: Acinetobacter sp. YH1901141; assembly: GCF_013416935.1. Lineage (NCBI taxonomy): Bacteria > Pseudomonadati > Pseudomonadota > Gammaproteobacteria > Moraxellales > Moraxellaceae > Acinetobacter > Acinetobacter sp. YH1901141. The sequence continues at coordinate 61,040 of NZ_VPEY01000013.1, forward strand.
ATGGCAATGAAGGCAATCAGAGCCAGTCCCCAACCAACACGGCGCTGCACCAGCAAAATACGCTCATCTTTTTTATACGCTTTAATCAAAGAAGAAAGCATCACAAAAAATAAAATAATTTTGGCATAAAACCAAGCTTCGACCTGAAAATCCTTCAGAAATAAGGCAATGACTCCTGTCACCACAATCAGCGTGAGTGCCGAATGCTGCAAAGCTACAAAGACTTTCCATGCTTTAGGGTTTGGAGAGTGGTTCAATGTACCTTTAAATAAAGTCATGGCACGCACCACAATCACCAACAGCAACAAAGCCACTGCAGCAACGTGAATATTGTTCAGCATTGATAAATTTTCCATCTATAGCCTTCCCTTACGCATCTTTTGGTGCATGTGCACATTCAGGGCTTGACGTATCTTGGCCTTGCCACTCAGAGGCAACAAAGGCATGAATCGCAAGCGCATGAATTTTATTTGGCGCGAGTAGATCACCCACAGCGGCATAAATTTTTTGATGACGTTGTACCGAACGTAAGCCCTGAAAAACATCACTGACCATCACCACTTTAAAATGGGATTCTTTTCCTGGGAAATAACCGCCATGCCCTGCAGATTCATTCACAACTTCTAAATGACTTGGATTTAAAGCAGCTAAGCGTTGCAACAATTGTTGTTCTAAACTCATGATTGTATTTCCCAAAATGGTTTAAAGGCTGCCTAGCAGTATAACTGCGTTCTATACAATTCTCAGCACTTTGGCAGAATCATTCGTGCTTGGTGCTGTTACAGCGTGTTTTTCTACTTAAATTTGGCGATCTCATCGCCAGTTGTTCTAAAAAATGTCGTTTATTTATGCAATTAAGCTAATTTTTTGCATAAATGGATTGACCCTATTTTTGCATAATGTATTATACACCGCATGCGGGAATAGCTCAGTTGGTAGAGCACAACCTTGCCAAGGTTGGGGTCGCGAGTTCGAGTCTCGTTTCCCGCTCCAGATTCTAAAAGCCTCAGTTGAATGACTGGGGCTTTTTTATTGTTGTTTTATTCAATATTTTACTTCATAAGAAATTTTTATACTTAAAAAAGTAAGTTTACAAAAGTGCTCTTTCAAAACTGTGAACAAAAAACCGTGTAGATGATGCTCCAAAGTATCAATCATACAAGATAAAAAAAACTCCAAAACAAAAGATAGTATTAGCTACTACTAAGTGGCTTATGTTAAACAAGATCAGCTTGCCTAGATCCTAAATATTGATGCCGCGGAGCCTGTTAATAATTTCTGTCATTGCTTCTTAATAAAAAAGCAACTAATATGCTTCTTATACCACCAAAAAGCAATAAATATGTCTACACCAAATAAGTCTTTACTACAGCAAGTCAAAAAAAGACGAACCCTATTGGGTTTAAAGCAAGTTGATATGCAATCACGTACAGGCATTTCAAGACAGCAGTACCAAAAACTGGAAAGTCAAGGCAATCCTCGATTAGATACCTTAGAAATTATTGCGGCAGGACTAAATGCTCAACTGATGCTCATCCCAGATGATAAGGTTCATTTGATTAGACAATTATTGAATGATGAAATTAAAGTCACTATTGAAGATCAAGATGACTTAATGTCTAACCCATGGAAAGGTCTTCTCGGAGGAGAGTAACAGTGGAAAAAATTGCATCCAGACTTTCAGATACTTACAGATGATTAGGGTAATCTGAAACCAAACTAAAATTTCTCAAACAAGTTCATCACGTCATTTTCCGTCAGTTTCGCTTCGCCCTCATGATCGGTACTTAGAATAGAGTGTGCCAGTTCTGCTTTATTTTGCTGTAAGGCAAGAATTTTTTCTTCTATGCTTTTATTGGTAATCAGCTTATACACAAATACTGGCTTGTCCTGTCCAATCCGCCATGCACGATCTGAAGCTTGATCTTCAGCAGCAGGGTTCCACCATGGATCATAGTGAATGACCGTATCTGCGGCAGTTAGATTCAAACCGACCCCTCCTGCTTTCAGACTGATTAAAAATACCGGCACTTGTCCAGACTGAAACGCTGTAATGACTTCATCTCGCTTTTTGGTCTTTCCAGTCAGCTTCACATAGCCAATTTCTGCGTGATGGAACTGTTGTTCAATCAGTTCCAACATTGAGGTAAACTGAGAGAAGATAAGAATTTTTCGCCCCTCTTCCACCATTGGAACGACCATATCCATCAACTGTTCAAGTTTGGCAGAATGCGCCTGCCCAATTTTCACTGAATCCAGCTTTAGTAAGCTAGGATGGCAGCACACCTGACGTAGCTTCAGTAAGGCATCTAAAATTTGAATTTGACTACGTTTAAAGCCTTTTTCTGCCACAATTTTCTGAATGCTTGCCTGCATCGTGGCACGAACAGCCTCATATAACTTGGATTGCTGGTCATTCATATCAATATTGACTTCAATCGTGGTTTTTTCTGGCAACTCTTTGGCTACGTCAGTTTTCAAGCGACGTAAAATGAAGGGCTTAATCCGGTTGACCAACTTTTGTCTTAACTGCTCATCACCGCGCTTTTCAATCGGATGACGGTACTTTTTATTAAAAATTTCTTGTGAATATAAAAATCCTGGCATCAGGAAATAAAATAGTGCCCACAGCTCACCCAAATGATTTTCCATAGGTGTACCGGTTAGACATAGACGATGTCGCGCTGTTAATTGCCGTACTACCTGTGCAGCTTTGGCGCGCGGATTTTTGATATTCTGCGCCTCATCCAAAATGAGTTGATGATATTCATATTGCTTTAGTTGCTCTTCATCTCTCGCCAGAAGCGGATAGGTGGTTAACACAATATCATAGTGCGGAATCTGCTCAAAATACTGATGGCGATCGGGCCCCTGTAGCAGCAATAGCTTGAGCTCTGGGGTAAATTTCTCCGCTTCTTTGAACCAGTTATGCATCAGCGATGTGGGTGCAACAATTAAGGCGGGACTATCCTGCAAATATCCAGCCTGCTTTTCCATGAGTAAATGGGCTAAAGTTTGTGCTGTTTTCCCCAAGCCCATATCATCTGCCAGAATCCCGCCATGCTGGGTTTCCCTTAAAAACTGTAACCAGCCTAAGCCCTGCTGCTGGTATAGACGCAACTCCCCCTGAAAACCTTGTGGTGTTGGCAGTTGTTGCTGATAGCCTTGTTTGAATTTATGTACAAATTTCTGCAGGCGATCACTGACCTGCCATGTCATCCCAAGATTATGCTGCAATTCTAATAATTGACTCGCATCATAGCGATCAATACTGCGCTCTTCTTGCTGTAAAATGCTCTGCAGATGCAATAATACCGGCTTAATATCCCTAGCGGATAGCGCCAAATCAGGTTGATCAACTGCAGTTTTCACGGTGAAAATTTGACTGTCATGCAGATGAATAAAAGTCCGCGGATCAAGTAAATCAGGATTTACTCGCACCAAAGCTACGAGCGCATCAAGTAAATTATAAGAATTGCCTGCACTGTCTTGAACCGTCGCCCCGATATTGAACCAGTCCTGCTGGCCTTCAGATTCAGTGATAGAAATATTTAAATTTTCAACATATTGCAGGTTAAAGGGGCTGTTTTCCAGATGCTCTATCTGCCAGCCCATCAACTCAATTTGATTGATGGGCATCAGCTGTTTGATCCAGTCTCCATAGAAAGCAAAAACCATAGAATCGAGACGTTGTTTATCCAGTTTTAATTGCTGGTCATAACTAAGATCTTTCACCCACTTCAGTGATTCGACCAATAGCTGTAAACGCTGGATTGACTGTTGTTCCTGAACTAAGTCCCGAAGCTGTCGCACCATTTTGTCATGCTGCTCACCAATGAAACTGTCACCTGATGTACCTGCTTTAATTCGCCCGCCTGCATAGGAGAATTCAATTTCAGCACAAACAGACTCCTCCCATTTCCAATCAAATTTATCTAAAACACCGAAGCGTAAAATTGGCTGGGGATTACCCTGTAAGACTTCAATCTCTTGAAGAAACCCAGGTTTCGGCAAGTTATGTATCGTTGTAGATTGATGGGTAAGCTGCTCAAACTCAGTCAAAACCGTCGCAGGCATCTCTGGCATCCGCCAAAGGTAGTACAGTAAATCCGATGTATATTCACTATAGAGTTGCCCTACCGTATTCTTGTGAATATCGATATAACAAAGTGGCTGACTTACAAGAATTTGAAGATGTGGATTCGATTTTAAATTGAGTCGAACATTTCCATTGACCAACTCAAAATCTAAGTGCTCAGTCTGTTTTTCAATGCTCTTTTGCCAAGAAAATTCAAGCTGATAGCTTTGTTCTGACCATGTAAGTGGAGCATCACTTTTTTGTTTCCAATAGACATCACCACTCTGAATGAAAGATTTAAAATGCTCTAAGACAATGCCTGATATATCAAGACTATTTCCATAAGAAAACTCATTCTGATTGAGCTTGGCATAATAATAAATTTGATTAAATAATTGTCGCTTCCCATCAGGCAAAGACAGACGTTTTTTTAGAATATTGCCATATTCAGTATAAGAACTGACACCTGTGATCGTCCCACTTTTATTACGTCTACCTTTGCGAACCTCAAGTTTTAACCCGAATAGACCTAAAGGCTGATCTAAATAATAAAGTAAATAATTACTCGTTGTCTTTTGCTGCTCTAACTGGGTATGTTGTAAATACTGCTTAAACTCACTTAACCAGCGTTGTGCTTGATTAATTGCAACCCGATCTTTTTGAGTGTGAGATGATGACTGAGAGTCAACATAGCTCTTCAGATATCCTTCTCGATATTCTTGATAAAATAATTTGGCTAAAGCAGCAGCATGTTTACAGTTATATCCAACCGGACAAGTGCAGTCGTCATCAATTAAACGGTCCTTTTTAAGATTATAGGTAATTGCAGTATCGTAATAATCTGTCCCTTCAATTTGGGCATACATCGTGACATCGTCATTTTCCTCAAAGAACTCAATCGTTTTCCTATCAATGTGTTTAGCATAGCTCTGGCTGCGCTGAAGAGTTGCAGTACTAAAGCGAGATAGAAAATTGATCAATGAGGACATAATTACCAGACACTAAAAATGTTTATACAATTATAACGGACAAAGCTGTCATTTCAGAATAGTAGGGCTTTGTTGCACAAAGATTTATAATTTGAAGCATCCCCCCAACTCACTCAAATTTAAATTATAACTCGCTATCTGGTAGTGAACTTTGGTGTTTTTTCTATTGGCTGGCGTAAATACTTTTAAGCTGCCTGAGGTATCAGCAAAGGCAGAGCCCTGCCCATCGACCCCATTGCTTCAGACTACTGGGGCCAGATATTCCAGATTGAACTGATAGCAAATCCCGGTTCCTCGTGACACCATGCAAAATTAATAGAGCTTAAAGCAAGTTGTTAGACTCTATTAGATTGTAAATATCTAATTAGACTTCTTTAATTTAATAGTATCTTCAGTCGGCTCTGTTGTATAAATATGTAAGCATCTGATTTAAATAAATTTAATTTTGGATCAAAAAATAATCAAAACTTTTAAAATCATATAGTTATGAAATCTTTATGCAACAAAGCCTATTTGATATAAAACTGTTACACAAAATTGACAACATGTACAGAATTCTGTACATTTTAGATTGTAAAGTTCGATCACTATCATCTAGTCAGTAGCGTTTTAACACAGCTTACTTTATGAGGGAGAAATATATGCATGTATTTACATATACAGACGCACGTAACAACTTAAAATCTGTTTTAGATAAAGTTATTGATGATGCAGATGTCGCTTTCATTACAAGAAAAGAAGGCGGTCATGCTGTAGTAATGGGACAAGATCATTACGACAGTTTAATGGAAACGTTGTATCTCCTTTCATCTCCAAATAATACCACTCGTTTAAACGAATCAATTGCTCAATTACGCGCAGGTAAAACCAAACAAAGAGAGTTGATTATAGATGACGAGTCGTAATGTCGAATGGACTGAAAATGCCTGGGATGAATATATCTATTGGCAAACACAGGATAAAAAGATACTCAAACGTATCAATACCTTAATCAGAGAATGTCAAAGAACACCCTTTGAAGGAACTGGAAAACCAGAACCTTTAAAAGCAAATCTTTCAGGATTCTGGAGCCGTAGAATTGATGAGAAGCATAGATTAGTTTATGAAGTGACGGATGAACGAATTTCCATTATTCAATGTCGGTTCCATTACTAATAATATTCCCTATTCTTAGTATGGGAGTTAATTACTCTCTCATCACAAAATTATACCAGTCAGTAAAATACCCTTAGATTAAGCATATGCATGTTGGTTATTATTGTTGATTATCACAATAAATTAGTGACCATAAATCAAAGTACCCCACCCCACCTTAAATTACGTCACACAAAATAAAAACTCTATATAACTGTTATATATAGAGTTTATTAAGGTACCAATTATGTTATTTAGTGTATTTTATGTCGGTGACTCTTGCCAAGGTTGGGGTCGCGAGTTCGAGTCTCGTTTCCCGCTCCACATTCTAAAAGCCCCCATCGAAAGATGAGGGTTTTTTTTTATTAAAAAAAACTCAACCTCTCCTTCACCAACATCACGCGATAGGGTGAAAACATGTTGATTACGGAGTCTGGCGGCATGGGCTACTGACATAGATGTTCCAAGCCCAAGCTTCGCTTTATTCCAGAACCAAACCTCAGTATGTCTACATCATCACAGCATGCATTTCCCACACATATTGACTGCGCATCAATTGTTTTAATTGTTTAAGGTCTTGATATTTTTCCAGTATCTCTTGTGCTCGAGCTAATTTTTGTTGGGCATGCCGATAGTCTTGCTCATATTTTCGATACAAATCTTGCACTTTAATTTTACGGTTAGAATATAAAAACAGCCCCCAATCAAAAGAGTAAATAATGTCATCTACTTGCATTTGCAAAGTTTCTAACTGTTCTTCTAAAAGCAGGTTATACGCTTTTAATTGTTGATTGGCGAAAGATAGATTGTGCTGCTGACCCAACTGAATTTGCAAATTTAGCAAGGTCAATAAATCATTGGCTTCATAAGCTTGATTGGCTTGCTGCATCAATGCGGTTTTTTCTTGTTTTTTCTGCTCATCTTGCTCACGATCTGGGTGAATCCACGCTGTAATTTTTAAGTAAATCGTTTTGATGGACTGATTTGCCAGTTTCTTTGCTTCTTCACGCTGTTGCTGTTTTTTTGCTGCTTTGGCTTTTTCACGGGCAATTTGCTGTTCGGCAAAAGCTTTTTGAGCACCACTCAACTGACTTAAAAAATCTAGCTCCTCTTGATCTTGCATTTTTTGTTCAAATTTTTCTATAAAATCATCTAAATCTAATGGATCATGCTGAAAATCAAAAAAATCTAGATCTAGGTCATATTCTTCACAGAGAAAATGTTTCAAACTGTCCAACTTGAGCTGTGCTAGTCGTTCTTGTTCAGAAGCATCATCTTCAAAGCCACCTTGCTCAAAGTTTTCTTCTGCGAACTCAGACTCAGTTTTAGCCTCTAACATCTCATCTAGATCATCTAAGTCTGGCCGCTCAAAATCATAGCCATAATGATTCAGCAATTCTGTTAAAAACTGAACTTGTTCGGCAGACATCTGCTGCGATTCTAAAAGCTGCAAACTGAGTTGCTCAATTTTTTGAGCAAGTTTAGTTTGTTGGGCTGCCGTCATTTTTTGTTGTTTTTGCTGAAGCAATTGTTGAATTTGCTGAAATATAATTTCACGCAATTGCGTATAGGTTGGTAAAATTTCTCGGCTGGCACGTGCCTGAATATCGGCTTGTGCGGTCTGCCATTCATTCAAGCGTACTTGTTCCTGCTCAATTTTTTGACATAATTTCTGAAATTTTTTCTGTGGCGCAGAAAGTTTCTGCTCTGGCTCTAAAGTACTTTTCTGTAATTTCATCTTCAATCATATCGAACACATAAGTCTGAGCCGTATTTTAACCAACTTCACTCAATAAAAAACACCCTTGCCATCACCACATCTTTTCTCATCCATAGTCTTTGACCTGAAACATCTTCAAGCAATTGATCTTCCATTCTATACAGCACATTACACACAGTTCGATTATCATAGGCAGCAATACGATTTTTCCAAATATTTAGGACAATACATGAGCACATTAACCTGTTTTAAAGCCTATGACATTCGCGGAAAATTGGGCACAGAACTCAATGAAGAGATTGCCTATAAAATTGGTCGTGCTTACGGACAAATTTACCAACCTAAAACCGTTGTAATTGGCTGCGATATCCGTCTCAGCAGCGAAAGCTTAAAGCAAGCCACCATTCGTGGGTTAAATGATGCAGGGGTCAATGTGCTCGACTTGGGCATGACAGGCACAGAAGAAGTCTATTTCGCAGCCTTTCATTTAGACGTGCAAGGTGGCATTGAAGTGACTGCTAGCCATAACCCCATGGACTACAACGGCATGAAACTGGTACGTGAAAATGCACGTCCGATTAGTGCCGATACCGGCCTAAAAGACATTCAGGCTTTGGCAGAATCGGGCGAATTTACCCCAGTTGAGCACAAAGGTAGCACTCAAAGCTACAATATTTTGCCTCAATTTATTGACCATTTAATGACTTATATCGAGCCTACCAAAATTCGCCCAATGAAACTGGTCATGAATGCAGGCAATGGCGCTGCAGGGCATGTGGTCGATGCGATTGAGCAAAAATTCAAAGCTCTGAATATCCCTGTTGAGTTTGTCAAAATTCATAATGATGCCGATGGTACTTTCCCCAATGGTATCCCGAACCCAATTTTAGTGGAAAACCGTGACAGTACCCGCAATGCCGTATTAGAACATCAAGCCGACATGGGCATTGCGTGGGATGGTGACTTTGATCGCTGTTTCTTGTTCGATGAAAAAGGCCAGTTTATTGAAGGCTATTATATTGTCGGCTTATTGGCACAGGCATTTTTACTCAAACAAGCAGGTGAGAAAATCGTGCATGACCCACGTTTAGTCTGGAATACCTTTGATGTGGTCGCTCAATATCAGGGTGAAGCGATTCAATCTAAATCTGGGCATGCCTTTATTAAAGATGTAATGCGTGAACACAATGCTGTTTACGGCGGTGAAATGAGTGCACACCACTATTTTCGTGATTTTGCCTATTGTGACAGCGGCATGATTCCTTGGTTATTGGTGCTTTCTGTGTTGTCTGAAACAGGAGAATCGCTATCGAGTCTGGTCGAAGAAATGATTGCCAAATTCCCATGTTCGGGGGAAATTAACTTTAAAGTGGCCGATACTCAAGCCACCATCCAAAAAATCTTTGAGCATTATGCTAGCCAAAACCCAGCAATTGACCAAACCGATGGCGTGAGTCTTGACTTTGGTGCATGGCGTTTTAATGTGCGTGCGTCAAATACTGAGCCATTATTGCGCTTAAATATTGAAAGCCGTCGTGGCCACAATCCACGCCCCATGCAGGACTATGTGGATGAGTTGACGCAACTCATTCAAGCTTAATCTGAAAAATCAAAGCAATATAAAAATGGGAGTCAAAACTGACTCCCATTTTATATGCCCTAAATTTTGTGGCTGAGTGTATGGCTAGAATGATTAATTTTGACGATAACCATTCGGATTCTGCTTTTGCCAGTTCCAACTATCGGCCAACATATCTTCTAAGCCATATTGTGGAGTCCAGCCCAATTCTTGCACGGCACGGCTATTATCTGCAAAAGAGGTTGCCACATCGCCTTCACGACGTGGTGCAAACTCAAATGGAATCTGCACACCATTGACCTGTTCAAAAGTATTCTTCACTTGCAGCACCGAAATCCCATTGCCCGTACCAATATTCCAAGCACGGCAACCCTGTGCAGTCAAACGGTTATTCAAGGCACATAAATGCGCATTGGCCAAATCGACTACATGAATATAATCGCGCACCCCTGTACCATCTGGCGTAGCATAATCCTGCCCAAAAATAGACAGTTTTTCACGACGCCCTACTGCTACCTGAGTCACATAAGGCATTAAATTATTTGGAATACCTTGTGGGTCTTCTCCAATACGACCACTTTTATGCGCACCCACAGGGTTAAAATAACGCAATAAGGCAATCGACCAACGAGGATCTGCTGCGGCAGCTTTTTCTAAGAGCTGTTCCACAATCAGTTTGGTATAGCCATAATTATTACTTGGCATTCCTGTTGGCATATCTTCATTCAGTGGTGAAATATTGGCTTCGTCATATACCGTGGCTGATGAGCTAAATACCAGTTTAAATACATTGGCACGTTGCATGGCCTGAATCAGGCTGATTGAACCTGCAATATTGTTGTCAAAATAACTGAGTGGAATTTGCTGGCTTTCTCCCACTGCTTTGAGTCCTGCGAAATGAATCACTGCATCAATTGCATGTTCAGCAAATACGTTATCTAAAGCTGCAGCATCACGGATATCGCCCTGAATAAAATGCAGGGGTTTAGCTGTCAATTGTTGCACCCGCGCCAATGACTCGGCCGAGCTATTGGATAAATTATCCAGCACCACCACGCTGTGCCCTGCATTCAGCAACTCGACACAGGTATGTGAACCGATATAGCCGGCACCGCCTGTTACTAAAATATTAGCCATCTATTTTTCCTAATAAAATTTTTAATAAACCTTGGGTCGATGCATCGAGTGTCGATAAATCCTGTTGCTGCCCATTTAAAATCGGCAAGAGTTGATTGGCAATTTCCTTGCCTTTTTCTACGCCCCATTGGTCAAAGGGATTGATATTCCACAGCACCGATTGTACAAAGACTTTGTGTTCATACAAAGCAATCAACATGCCCAAACTATACGGATTGAGTTCTTGCAATAAAATACTGCTACTTGGCTGATTACCACTGTACTGCTTATACGCCGCTAAGCCATCTAATTCCTGCTGATCTAGAGCCTGATTGCCAAAGGCCAAAAGCCGCGACTGTGCCAAGCAGTTGGACAAGGCCAAATGGTGCTGCTCTACTAAAGCCTCAGCATTTTCCGCATAGGTAAATTGATTGGCATTATAACGCTGCACAGGGGCAATAAAATCGCAGCTAACCGCATGTGTCCCTTGATGCAACAATTGATAGAACGCATGCTGTGCATTCGGCCCGACCTCACCCCAAACAATCGGGCAAGTATCGACGCTCACCGCCTCGCCATTACGCTGAATGGATTTACCATTAGATTCCATCTCCAACTGCTGTAAATAAGAGGCGAAGTATTTTAAGCGTCCATCATAAGGCAAGACCGCATGAGTCTGAATATTCAGGAAATTATTATTCCACACCCCCAGCAAGCCCATCAGCACCGGGATGTTCTGATCAAATGCAGCAGTTTGAAAATGCTGATCAACCGCATGTGCACCTGCTAAAAACCGTTGAAAACCCGCAACGCCAATGGTCAGGGCAATCGGTAAGCCAATACACGACCATAAAGAATAGCGACCACCCACCCAATCCCAAAGCAAGAGCTGATTTTCAGGACAAATGCCCCAAGCGGTCATTTTATCGGCTTTGGTAGACACCCCAATAAAGTGATGTTTCAGAATTTGCGCATGTGTACCCAAGGCCTTTTCTAGCCATTGTTTCACGGTCTGTGCATTGGATAAGGTATCAATGGTGCCAAAAGACTTGGACGAAATAATAAATAAAGTGGTTTCAGGACGCAGACGATGCAGCAATTCAGATAGCTGGCTGCCATCCATGGTGGACACAAAATGTACACTCAGTGGTTTTTCAGTTGCTACTTTAAAATCAGATAAGGCTTGGGTCACCATCAAGGGGCCTAAATCTGAGCCACCCACACCAATATTGACCACATCCTGAATCACTTCACCCGTGGCACCACGGTATTGGCCTGCATGGATTTTTTCCACCAAGGCATACATACGCTCAAGCTGGGTATGCACTTGCTCAGTCAATGCAGCGTAGGCATCGGTCTGTTCGGAAGCGCATGCTGCTGTACTGGTCGCAGGCAAACGCAAGGCCCAATGCATCGCATCGCGCTGTTCGGTATAGTTGATTTTCTCTGAGCCCGTTGCCGTTGAAAATAAACGTTGAATCCACTCAGCAAGCTGACTCTGCTGTGCAAACTGAACCAGGGTCTGCAACACTTTGGCATCAATCCGATGCTTGCTATAGTCAAACAGCACACTGTCCAAAGCCACCGAGAAACGCTGAAAACGCTGCGGATCTTGAGCAAACAGCTGATTTAAATGCAGCTGCTGAAACTGATGCTGCAATTGTTTTAAATGCGACAAGGCATTGTCATTTGAGGAAATCGAGCTTAGCGTCTGTGGCATTGTGCTACGAATCATTAGCGACCGACTCCCATATAAGCAAAACCTTGTGCCTTCACAAATTCAGGATCATAAATATTACGACCATCCAAAATCAGCGGATGCTGCATCTGCTGCAACAAAGTTGGATAATCCAAACTCCAATATTGTTTCCACGCGGTCAACACACATAATGCCGATGCCCCCTCTACCGCTTGATATTGGTCTGTACATAAAATCAGATCATCGCGCTGACCATACTGGGCCACAATTTCAGGCAAGGCTTGTGGGTCATGCAATTTGACCGTCACACCCTGCGCCCACAACGCAGGCAACATTACATGAATGGGAGAATGTTGCACCCGTGCAGTATTTTCTTTAAAAGCCGCGCCCCAAATCGCCACGGTTTTGCCGTTTAAATCGCCCTGATAATAATTCCACAACTTTCTAAACAAGAGTTCTTTTTGTTGTTCGTTAATGTCCCAGACCTGCGCCAACAGCTGACTTTTCACCCCTGTGGTGGAGACGGTACTGGCCAGAGTCTGAATATCATGGCTAAAGTTTTCACCACCAAACCCCGCACCAGGATACATATACGATGCACCAATACGGCTATCTGCCGCCATGCCTTGGCGTACATGCTCAATATCAATCCCGAGTTTTTCTGCCACCACCGCCAAGTCATTGATATAACTGATACGGGTTGCCAACATGCCTGAAATACTCAGTTTGGTAAATTCTGCATCCAACACGGGCATAAACAGGTATTGCTGCGCACGTGGGAATAAAGGGCGGAGTAATTCTTTGAGTTTGACTTGCGCACGTTCATTTTCACAACCCACCGTGAGTTGCTGTGCGCGGGTCATACTTTGAATGGCATTGCCCTCTTGAATCATGTCGGGCAAATAAATCCAGTCATCTTGTGGCAAGATTTTTTGCAGGCGCTGTGTGCCATTTAAGCCCAAAGTCGAGGCATTGATCATCAATTTAGGGTGAATGATCGGACGTTGTTGCAACTGCCCCAAAACGGTTACGGCGTGGGCTTCTTCAGTCGGATTTAAACTGAGTAGATACACATCCACATCTAAAGGTAATTCAGAAAAATCACAATAGTGTAAAAAGCCTTTACCGCATTGTTGTTGTAATAACAGGCTCAACGCTTGGTCTTGAAAGCTGAGATGTTGCTGTTCGAGTGGATGAGCAGCATCCTGAAAGATATCGCACCAATAAACTTGATGCCCACATTCTGCCAAAAGTGCAGACATCACGCCTGCATAGAGGGTTTTTCCAAAGACTGCGACTTTCAAAATATGTTCCTGCGGTATTGGGTTAACAGTGTTATTTTGTTTCTATTAGAGAGGACTTTTTATCATCCTCAATTTTTACACCTTAAGACTCTAGCTTTAATTCTTCAATCAACGCTTTGAAATCTTCCCCTAATTTTGGATGATCCACCCCATAATGCAATACTGCTTTTAAATAACCCAGCTTGCTGCCACAGTCAAAGGTCTGACCTTGCATCCGATAGGCTTCCACCACACTATTCTGTTGCAACATGGCAATGGCATCGGTCAATTGAATTTCATTGCCTGCACCTTTAGGGGTATTTTCCAGTAGAGTCATAATTTCTGCAGGCAAGACATAACGTCCCACCACCGATAAATTAGAAGGTGCCGTGCCTACTGCGGGTTTTTCGACAATGCCCTGCATCACGGTACTTTCACCTTCAGCAGGTGCTGCAGCTACATCGACAATACCGTATTGATTAACCAGATGATCTGGCACTGCTTCAACCATAATCTGTGCGGCATGGCTTTGCTCAAAACGCTGAATCATACGTGCCAAGTCATTTTGTGCAGCATCATCTTTAACCAATACATCGGGTAACAGTACGGCAAAGGCATCATTGCCCACTACAGATTTAGCACATAAAACCGCATGCCCTAAGCCTAAAGGTTGTGGCTGACGTACACTCACGACACTGACATGGGCAGGTAAAATTTCGGTAATTTCTTTGAGCAAATCCAGTTTTTGTTTTTGTGCTAATGTGGTTTCTAACTCAAAGTTACGGTCAAAGTAGTTTTCAATGGAGGCTTTAGATGAGTGGGTCACCAAAATAATTTGCTCAATCCCTGCTGCTACTGCTTCGCGCACCACATATTCAATCGCAGGACGATCGACCACGGTCACCATTTCTTTTGGAATAGATTTACTGGCAGGTAAAAAACGCGTACCTAAACCTGCAACGGGTAAAATGGCTTTTTTAATCATCTCAGATACCTAATTTCACACAAATTTTTTAGTTAAATTTTACTCATCAACAAGTTGAACTGACTTAATTCAACTTAGTTTTTGAAATTTAGTTCACCTTAATTTCTGTACCACGGGCATAACCATCCACATAGTGTTCAAGCTGTGCTAAAGCCCAGTCGATATCACTTTGAATTGCAGTTAAGTCATGCATACGCTCAAACACCATCAGTAATTCATCCAACGGATACATTTTTTCATAAGAACGCAAAATACGACTGTGCTGGGTCACTTCGGTATTATCGGCATCAATCAACAATTCTTCGTAAAGTTTTTCACCTGGGCGTAAGCCTGAATATTGAATTTCAATATCACCTTCCTGACTGCCTGTTTCTCGTACTTTTAAACCACTCAGTGCAATCATTTGACGGGCCAAGTCCTGAATGCGTACAGGTTCCCCCATATCTAGCAGGAATACATCGCCCCCCTGACCTAAAGCACCAGCCTGAATCACCAATTGCGAGGCCTCTGGAATGGTCATAAAGTAACGAGTGACTTCAGGATGAGTCACGGTAATGGGCCCACCTTTGGCAATTTGCTGTTTAAACAACGGCACCACCGAACCCGATGAACCCAAAACATTCCCAAAGCGTACAATGCTAATTTGGGTCTGATCTTGCGCTTCTGCCATCGCCTGACAATACAACTCTGCCATACGTTTAGACGCCCCCATGACATTGGTCGGACGCACGGCTTTATCGGTAGAAATGAGTACAAATGTTTCCACACCTGTTTTGACCGCTGCATTTAAGCTAAATGCCGTACCAATGGCGTTGTTTTTCAAACCTGCCAATGGGTTACATTCTACCAAGGGCACGTGTTTGTAAGCAGCCGCATGGTACACGGTTTGAATCCTATACTGTTCCATCACTCGTTCTAGTTTGGCCTGATCGAGCACTGAACCTAAAATCGGGATAATCGTGACATCGCTATTTAAGCGTAATTCTTTGTCAATGCTATACAATGCAAATTCGGTCAGTTCATAAATCACCAAAGCTTTGGGTTTATTTTTGACAATTTGGCGACACAGTTCAGAACCAATAGACCCCCCCGCGCCTGTGACCAAGACCATTTTGTTTTGAATATTTTTAGCCAACAGTTCGGGTACAGGCGGTACAGGGTCACGCCCGAGCAAGTCAATAATATCGACTTCCTGAATATCCGATACGCGAATTTCACCATCGACTAGTTTGGTAAGTCCTGGAATTTCGGTAATTTTAATATGTGCAGGCTCTAAGAATTTGACGATTTCACTTTTACGCATCCGCCCGACAGAAGGCAGCGCAATTAGAATTTCATCAATATGCTTTTTCGGCATGACTTTTAATGCTGTTTCTGCATCATAGACTTTCAAACGGCCCAATTGCTGCCCAGTGAGTGAGGGATCATCATCTATAAATAATACGGGTAAGTGTTCATCGGAATTGTATAGCGCTGCTGCAATTTGCTGTCCAGCATTGCCTGCACCATAAATCGCGATGCGTTTTTTTTGTACATCGGCTTGTAAATAAGAACGCACGATAAAGCGAATAAAACCGCGGCTAAACCAAACCCATGCGAACATAAGAAATCCGAACATGAGCGGAATAGAGGTAGGGATAAAGGCATCGGTAAAATAAGCCAACGCGTACAACCCTGCCACAGTCAAAGAGGTGCCTAGCCCCAGTTTGACCATAAACAATTCGCTGTAGGTGCGCACAATAAAGCGATATACCCCAAAAATAAACAGCGATACAACGGCAATTACACTTGCCCATACCGAACCAAAAGCCAAGTTGGGCACCACTTCTGCGCCTAGGTCAAACTGGCGAATGGCATAACATAGCCACAGCAAGACAGGAAATACACAAAAGTCCAGCACCATTAAAAATGCAAGTTTGACTGAGCGGGGGGATTCTACAGCAGGTTCGATAATGGATTTCATAAATATACAATTATTAATATTTGAATTTTAAAACACCGTATTTTTTAATGCAGAATACAGGTTCCAACCTTTAAAAATGAATGTGCAGCGATAGTTTGACCACCTGCGACTTTTACCCCCACGCTTAAATGAGCAAATTCCTGAATGACAACGTCATGATCTAATAATGTACCAATATTCAATATTACACCATCATTGATCACAGTTTTACGACTAATTACACACCCTGCCATCACACTCACCCCTAGACCGATTTGAGCTGTTGGACTCACAACTGTTTTAGGATGAATCACCGAAGTCAATTCTATACCCAAGGCTCGCAAGGTCTGTTGCCATTGTTGACGTAATGTATTATTGCCTACTGCCACAATCGCTTGAAGCTTCGTAATCTGCAACTGATTTAAATTGGCAATATTTGTCACGATGTTATAGTCCGCCACATGCTGTGTTGCAGGCCAACGGTCGTCGGCAAATAGAATCTCTTGCCATTGTCCACTCAGTTCTGCAGCTTCTGCAACGGCCAAACCGTATCCCCCAGCACCTAAAATTAACAAGCTTGGTTTATTAAGCATCTGCATGACCTGCCTTGAATTTTATAGCTACAAATAACAATGGTATATAGGCAATCAGTACTGCCAATTCAGGGTACGCCCATGCTTGTGTAACCGTCATATAAGCGATAGGAAATAACCACAATAGGTTAATTGCGGCAACCGCCAACGTCACGGGGGTATGACTCCCGCATTTACGCGATAAAATTTGATAGCTATGGCTTCGATGTGCGTCATACATTTTATAGCCGCTCAATACGCGTTTGATCAGGGTATAAGTCGCATCTACCACAAATACACCTAGACAAATGATCCACGCACAAAAAAGTGCCAAGTTTTTTTTGAGGGCGATGAGTGCCAAAATACCCAAAGTGAGGCCGAGAAATCCGCTACAGGCATCGCCCATAAAAATTTTAGCCTTGGGAAAGTTCCACAGTAAAAAGCCAAATACACAGGCTGCCAATAACCAAAGTATGTCTGAGTTTAATGTGGTATTCAGTACATAATACAAAATGGCCATACTAACGACAGTGGTGATTGCTTCGACACTAGCAATTCCGTTAATGCCATCCATAAAGTTGTATAGATTGAGTAACCACACCAAAAATAATACTGCAATAATATTGGCGATAAAGCCAAGTTGCAGACCATTAAAAGCTGTAACTTCGCTAAAGCCTCCCAAGCTGGTCACCACACCAATGGCCACCAAGAAGTGTACGGCTAAACGCAGCATGGAGTTAATATGCCCATGATCATCCAAAAAACCAAGTAAAGCGATGACAAAACCCGCTGCCATAAGAGTTAAGCCAATATGTAGTGTCAATTGTTGGCTATAGATCAGCACAGCCAAGGCCAATAAATAGCTACACACCACAGCTACACCACCACCGCGGGGCGTGGGTACATTATGGGAACTACGTTCATTGGGGTTGTCTATTATATTTTTCTTGAGGGCGTAGGCGCGCATGAAATAGGTCATCGCAAACGCAAGTAAAAAGAAAATAAAAAGGGATAGCATGGACATATTTGTGACTAGGCTCAGTTTTTATGCGGTGTGTTAAACATTTTTTCTAGGCTTGTATCAACATTATACGGTGCTGTCCAACCTAAAAGTTGAGTATTTTTCGTGGTATCTACCACCAATTCCGAACATAGACGTGAGGCCACTGCTTTTTTTCCCACCAAACTTGCAAGAAAACTAAGCAGGCTCTTAGGTACAGGTAGCATTAGTAATTGGTTATTTTGGTATTTTGCTAATTTTTCAAATAATTGTTTGACTGAAATGTCATCCTGATCACTGGCTAGAAATACTTCACGGTTGGCATTTGGGTGAGTCATACAAGTGTGAATAAGGTCAGCTAAATTATAGACACTCACCATACTGCGCTTATTGTCTAAGCAACCAATGGGTAAAGGGAGTTTTTTACTTGCCAAGTTCACCATACTTTTAAAATTGGCTTTTACATTAGACCCATAAATGAGGACTGGACGAATGATGACAACTTCTAAACCTGTATTTTGGGAAAGCGCTAGTAAGGCTTGTTCTGCTTCATATTTAGATAGGCCATACGGGTCATCTGTATGAACATGATCATTGGGTTGAAACGCTTGCGTAGTGGTTTGCTCACCATTCACTTTAATACTGCTTAAGTAAATAAAGCGTTTGACCCCACTTTGTACTGCTTTTTGTGCAAGGTTTAGAGTACCTTGCACATTGGTGTGACGGTATGCTTCAAGTGGTGAGACAGCAGTTTCATGCATTACATGTGCACGACCTGCACAGTGAATAATAACTTCAACCTGATTCAGATTAATATTGTCTAAATTGTCATTTAGGTCAAAATTGATATTTCTAATATTTGAATGGTCAAATGTTTGGGCTTTACGGGTATGTGCTAAAACGGAATAGCCTTTTTCAGCCAAAAATTGAGATAAATATTGACCTAAAAAACCATTGCTACCTGTAATTAAAATTTTCATATAGATACTTTACATCTTATTAAAGGTTTCAAAATCTTCATAGTACGAAACTAAAAGTTGAGATACTATATTTTCATCAAAGTAAGTATTTACTCTCTTTTTACCATTACTAGATAAATAGCCCAAAAACTGCCTGTCATTAATTAAACTTATCATCTTTGTTGCAAGATCGTTAATATTACCAACCTCAAACAACAAACCAGTTTCTTTATCAAGAATAGCATCAGAAATTCCATAAATATTAGAGCCAATACTTGGCGTACCACAAGCTGCTGCCTCGATAATTACAGTACCAAAACCTTCACGATACGAAGGTAAACAAAAAACATCAGCTGTTGCCATGAATTTTTCAGGTGTATTTGTAAATTTATAATAAAAAATTGAACTATTAAATAATTTATTTTTTTCAATAAAAGGAATCAAATTTTCCTCATCTTTTCCTACTAGTAGTAAAGTTATATTCGGATATTGATTATGTACTTGCTCAAATGCTTCTAAAAGATCTAGAACCCCTTTATCCTTATTTAATCTACCTAAATAAAGAAAAACAAAATTGTCTGCAGGGATAGAAAAACTAATTTTTAGTTTTTCTTTATCCTGAGGATAAAATTTACATAAATTCACACCAGAAATAGACCCTTGACCCAAAACATCTATTTTCCCTTTTGTCACAATATTTTCAGTTATTAAAAAATCTAGCTGTGAAAAACTATCTACTAAAATATGAGTAGGCAAAGCTCCAACAACTTTATCAATTAATTTCAATAACTCTCTTTTATAACCAGTTTTACTTGCCCATACTTGACCAGTAAAATAATGTAACCTTATGTCTATTTTGGAAATATATGCAGCAATCTGTGCTAGTAGACCAGCCTTCGGGGTTGTTGTGTGAACAATATCAAATTTTTCCTTCTTAAATATTTTTATCAATTTAAATAAAGTTTCCAAATCTTTTAAAAGAGAAGGTTTTCTTTCAATATTTATATGATATATAGGCAACCCTTTAATCGCACAATCATCCTCATTGAAATTTGATATTAAATAAATATCATACTTCATTCTGAGTAGCTCTATATGCTTTTTATAAAATGCATTATAAATAATTGGTGTAGAAACTACTAAAGCAACTTTTTTTTTCATAAAAAAAACCTTATTTAAATTTACTTAAAGTTTTATTTAAAATTTCTTGAAATTCATCATTTCGATCACTATTAGCCCTTCTTTTATGTAATAAAAAATCAGCTTTCATTAAGAAAAGAACTTTAACTAAAATTTTTTTCTGCTGTAATTTAAATATATATTTAAATTTATTTACACCACTCAACGAAGAGTTATTTAAATCTTTAATAATTGAAATTTGCGTCTCATAAGCACGTATCATTTTCTCAAGTTTTATATTTTGCTCTTCCCTATAAAAATAAAGAGGCTCATCTATAAACCCAACATTTAGGTCTTTTCTAAGATAAGCATTTAACCAAAGTTCATAATCCTCTGCTAAACGATTTTCTTCATTGTATAGATTTCTAAAATACCAAGACTTTTTTGCCATAATAGAAGCATGTATTATTCCTGTTGTACCTAATACAGCATCATTTAAGGTAATATGCTTTAAAGAATAAGGAATACGATAACCCACCAAGTCCAAATTATTTTTAAGAGATAACAAACCTGTAGAAACCAAATCAAAATTTTGATTATTTCTTAAAAATTCAATTTGTTTTTCAAATCTATTCGCTGCGATAATGTCATCCGCATCCATACGTGCAATATAATCATATTTTGCTTCTCGTATAATCTGGTTAAGTCTTGCTGGCAACTTCTTATTTAAACCATCGGAAATAACACGAATTCTCTTATCTTTTTCTGCAAATTCTTGAGCGATTTTTAGGGAATTATCAGTAGAACCATCATCTACTAAAATCAACTCCCAATATGGATAAGTTTGAGCCAATACAGATTTTATAGCATCAACCAAGTAATTTTCAGCATTATAAATAGGGATACCAATACTTATATATTCAAATTTATTCATTTAAAACATCTCAAAAACTGGATTAATAATATAGGGTGTCAAATTACTAAATCTAGTTGTAGTAAGATAGTAAAATATTACCATACACATATAAAAAACATATAAAACAAAACTTGTTTTAAATTTTGAAATTAATATAGGAATCAAAAAAATCAACATAGGTGTAAAATAGTTCAACATTCTCTGCGGACCAGATGGATTTGTACCAAGTAAAGCAATAGGTATTATAAACAACAACCCACATAAATACACTTGTTCAAAAATCTTATAATTATGATTTAAAAATCTCTCCTTCCTACCTAGGAAATACAATAATAAGCCCAATATAAAGTAAAACATTAATAAAATATAACCTCCACTACTTTCACTTACTTGAACATATCCTTCGTATCGAGAATTTTGTTCCGCAAAGTAGGAGATCAATATTCCACTAATTAAAAAAGAAGAAAGAAAAGTTATAAGCATTTTATATTCTAATCTAAGTTTCATATGAACCAAAAAGTAAAATGGCAACATAACCCATGCAGACGTATGAAATAGAGAAGCAATAACAATTAATAAAAAATATTTTAATTTATTTTTATTTATAAGATATGGCAATGCTAAAAAACATACTGCCATTGCGATACCTTGACGTAAACCATTAAATAAAAAAGTATAAAATCCAAAAGTAATATAAAGGCGGATTCAAGCGGCAAGTGCAACAGTATAAAAACCAGCCATAACTTCACTCGGTGTATACCAACCTAGTGTTTTTCTAGGACGATGGTTGAGTGCAAATTCTATCTGCTCTATTTGTTCGTTTGA
>NZ_VPEY01000014.1:0-81804 GCF_013416935.1 Acinetobacter sp. YH1901141
CTAGACAAAATGACACCAAATGAGTTTTACTATGATCAGCTACCCCAACAAAACAAGGTGGCTTAACTAGAGCGGAATATCACTTATAAATACGCTTTTAGTTGTTCAAACAAGTGGAACCACCTCTTATCAATGCATGGTGTGATTGGTTAGATGAGTATGATATTGATGATTTAGATTTTGATGAAGTCGTCGATGAGTTGAAATGTGAATCATTTGATTACTATCAAGATTACTTTAAGGGGTATCAGAGTAGACAGCTGAAAGATCTCCGTAGGCATCGTGAGAACGAAAAACGTAATCTAGAATCTTTATCGAAAAAATTAGGTAGAGCTCTTAGTCGGTATTCAAAGTCAGAAGTAGTGAGAATAGATATTGCATATTTGCAGAGCTGTCACAGTATCGTTGATATCCAAATGTTCTACCAAGATTTAGAGGAATTGCGTAAAGCGATATCTAAGCGTAAAGATCCGTTTCATGACTTAGTAGATTTTGCATGGGCTTTAGAGCAGGGTGAAACCAAAGGTTATCATTGCCATTTGCTGTTGATCTTTAATGGACATCAACGTCAAAAAGGATGGGCTATAGCGGATAAGGTCGGGAAGTTGTGGAAGCAGATTACTAATGATGAGGGTTGTTATTTCAACTGTCATGATCCAGAGCAAATAGCCAAGTATAGAGAGCTTGGTATTCTTGGTATCGGTAGAATACATCGGGATAATCCAGTGGAAGTTCGTAACCTTCGTAATGCAGGTGCTTATCTAGTAAACCCTGAGAAAGAAGCCCAACATTTAAGAGTGAAGCTCAGTCCAAAAATGCGGACATTCCAATGATTTGAAAAAAATCTCAGATATACATCATCTAGATGAAAACGAGTTTTTTAACTTTGCAAGGCTTGCCAATCGGTAAGCCTTTGTCATTTCTGGAGATGTATATTATGAGTTTAATTTGTCCTTACTGCCTATCTGATCAAGTCATCCAAGTGGTGAATCAACAAGTGAATGGTTCTGATTCTACAGGTCTAGCCGCATCTGCATCGTTTGCCACCATCGGTGCATCCATTTCAAAGGGTTTGCCACTGCCTGTATCTCCATTCATTGGTGGTATTGCAGGTGCAGTCATTGGTGGCCTATTTAGTAGCATGTTTGATGAGTCGAAAAAGCCAATCACCCTGACCTACTATCACTGCAATCACTGTCAGCAGAATTTTCGTTGAATCATCATAGGAGATAAGAACGATGGCACATCAAATCGAACAAATCGCCTATGTTGGCGAAACCCCTTGGCATGGCTTAGGGAATCAACTCAGTCCTAATCAACCCCTTGAAGTTTGGGCACAACAAGCAGGGATGGATTGGCGTATCGAATCATCTGATGTTAGTTACATGGCTCAGAATGAACGTGGTCAAAGCATCATCATGCCGTTTGAAGAACAGCGTGTCCTGTATCGCTCAGATACACATGCACCCTTATCTGTGGTCAGTCAGCGTTATCAGGAAGTACAACCGAAAGAGATTTTGGAGTTCTACCGTGATCTGACAGAACAATCAGGCTTTGAGCTTGAAACTGCAGGCGTGTTGAAAGGCGGTAAGAAGTTCTGGGCTTTAGCACGTACAGGACAAAGCACAGCATTGAAGGGCAAGGATGTCAGCAATGGTTATATTCTGCTGGCTTCTGCGTGTGATGGCACTTTAGCAACCACAGCACAATTTACGAGTATTCGAGTTGTGTGTAACAACACGCTTGCGATTGCTCTGAAAGGTGCAACTGCAAGTTCAGGCGTAGTGAAAGTACCGCATAGCACCAAGTTCGATGCAGAGAAAGTGAAACAGCAATTGGGTATTTCAGTGCGTGCATGGGATGAACACATGTATGAAATGAAACAGCTCTCGCAGCGTAAAGTCAGTCAACAGGAAGCGAAGGCTTACTTTCATGCTGTATTCAACAATAGCACCATGTCAATTTCTGATCCTGAAGAGAACATCATTCAGTTCTACCGTCAGGTGGCAAGTAACCCACCACAGCAAAATAAAACTGAACCCAATGGAAGAGCTATGACCAAAGCACTCGACATGTTTAATGGTCAAGGGCGAGGGGCAGATCTTTCATCTGCTAAAGGTACGGCTTATGGCTTACTGTGTTCGATCACGGAATTCGTTGATCATGAACGTCGTGCCATGAGTACAGATCATCGTCTCGATTCAGCATGGTTTGGTGCAGGTGCAGGTCTTAAACAACGTGGACTAGAACAGGCTTTATCTTTGATAGCCTAAGCTCATGAAACCCTAACCCCGCAAGTCTCAACAATCGCTGAGTACAGTACACACGTAACGCTCTCTACTTTCAACTCACAATCAACAATCTAAATCAGCATGAATATCGCCATACCCGACCTCGTGTCGGGTATGGCTTTTTTACGCGCTTCTTTTTTACAAAAACTGAAATTTATAAGGATAGAACCATGAATCAAATTGCACCGATTTCAAATCAGACTGTACAGACAGGTGTACAAACAGCATTAAATCCATTAACCACAACCAAACGAGCAAGTGCTGCAAAACGCTTGGTCAACACCAAAGATATGGCATATCAAGATTGGCTTGAAGTCCGTAAACAAGGCATTGGCAGTAGTGATGCAGCGACAGCCTGTGGCTTAAATCCATATATGTCGATGCTAGAACTGTGGCTGATTAAAACAGGTCGACAAACTCACTCCATTGAAGATGAAAGCACAGGTGTTGCACCACTGTACTGGGGCAAACAGCTTGAACCATTGGTGGCTGAGTATTACAGCATGCACACTAATAATAAGGTACGTCGAGTCAATGCTGTGTTACAGCACCCCGATCCTGATAAGCATTTCATGTTAGCAAACTTAGATTACTCCGTTGTTGGAGGTGATGAAGTTCAGATCCTTGAATGTAAAACAGCAGGGGAACATGGGGCAAAGCTTTGGCGTGATGGTGTACCACTCTATGTACTTTGTCAGGTACAGCACCAATTGGCTGTGACAGGAAAACAGGCAGCCCATGTTTGCGTGTTGCTCTGTGGGCATGAAACAAAGATCTTCAAGGTGAACCGTTCTGAATCCGTTATTGAACACATTATCAATGCAGAGCGTTACTTCTGGCAGTGTGTTGAAACGGATACACCACCATCGGTTGATGCCAGTGAATCAGCAGCCAAAGCAATACAGCAGTTGTATCCAGTCCATGTTCCACTGACAGTTGAAGATCTATCACAGAATGAAACAGCTAATCTCATGTTCGATAAGCTGATCAAACTCAAAGAAGAGATTCAGCATAAGCAAGAACGCTTCGATGAGCTGAAGCATCAAATCCAAATGATGATGAAGGATGCAGAGCGTGCCACGTTTAGTCGTGGTTCGGTGGTTTGGAAGAAAGCCAATGACAGTGTCAGCTTGGATACCAAAGCATTGCTCAAGCATCAGCCTGATCTCATTGAACAATATCCACTAAAAAGACAGGGCAGTCGTCGCTTCAACATCTATATCGATTAAGCCCATCTCATTCACTTCATCAAAAATGCACAAAAATCGCTCCCCGCTCTCTACATCATGTGTAGAGAGCAAATCGGTCGCGATCTTTGCAGCTAAAACTCAGCTTTTCAACATTTGGGTAACTTATTTAGTCCGTGTTCTGACCTACATAGAAGCACCCAAATCTGTAAGGAATTAAATATGGGAGTATCACCATGATCAAAGGTCTAGCAATCACACCGCCTACACTAGGGCGTATCAGCATTGGACGAGTCGTGGAAAAGAGTGGCAAACGTCTACCTGAAAAAGATGACCAATTCACTATTACCTCACAAATTCAAAATAAAGATGGATGGGTTAAACATCCCTTAGATGAACAGCTTCGAGCCAATGCACCGAATCAGAAACTTCGCTCGATCCCTGTCAGGATGATCTTTAATGATCCTGATTTGAATTTACGGGCAGAGTACACCTTATTTGATCGTCAGACTGGACGACCTATCTGTGTAGGAGATGGTCAAACTTGTCAGCGTTTAACCAACCAAGGCGTTGAACAGCACCCGTGTCCTTCACCTGATTTGTGTCCATTAGCTCAGGGCGGGCATTGCAAGCCTTATGGACGTTTGCACGTGAACTTAGATGAGTCGGATGAATTTGGCACATTCATTTTTAGAACGACAGGCTTTAACAGTATTCGGACTTTGGCAGCTCGTTTGAGCTATTACCATGCAGCATCGAATGGTTTGCTTTCGTGCTTGCCACTGCAACTGACATTACGAGGTAAAAGTACGACTCAAAGCTATCGTCAGCCTGTGTATTATGTGGATTTAACATTAAGAGAGGGGATTGATTTGCAGTCTGCTATTCATACTGCACGTGAGATAGATCAGCAAAGTAAGCAGGCAGGATTTAATCAAGAGGCGCTTGATCAGATGGCACGACAGGGCTTTGCTAATGCGAAGTTTGAAATGGATCTAGAGGAAGGATTGGATGTAGTAGAGGAGTTTTATCAGACAGAGGAGCAACAGCAGTCAGTTGTTCAAAATGAGTCTTTTAATATTCAACAGGGTTTAAAAGGCTCAGTGACTGCGTTGAATTGAATCGGACAGGGTAAAACCTTACGGGATTGCCGTATCTCATGAGCGAGTTGCTCGAAATCATGAGATCGGAGTAAACACCATGAGTACATTTGTAGGACAAACATTCCAGATGAACCAGCTGATTAGTATCAAGCAGGTCGTAGAGTTAGTTGGCGTTGGACGTTCAACTATCTATGAAATGATGGATGAGAATTCACCCTACTACGATCCGACATTTCCAAAGAAAGTCAAAATCACACAAAACCGTATCGGTTGGTCAGCGTATGAGATCCATCAATGGATTGAAAATAAGTTGGCGAGCCGTGAATAGAAAGGGAGCTTTTGCTCCCTTATTTTTTAGTCGGGTAGGGTAATACAAGATTTAAATATTTGAATGAGAGGCTGTAAATTACCATAGAAGCCTTCAATATTTGCCTCTACCCACTGATCTTTTGAGTTGATTTCTGACCAATCAATACCATAGCCGCAGTGAGCAATCAGATGTTCAAAGAAAATACGTTGGGTACGCCCATTACCTTCACGAAATGGGTGAATGACATTGAGTTCACAGTATAAATCAGCAAGTTTCGGTATGAGTTGTTGAAATTCTAAATCTTGAAAGTAATGCTGTTCTTGGAGCGGTTTCAGTAATTTATGAGTTTCAGCGTCAATACGGGAAAATGTACAAAATCGAGTATTGCCTTTAGAAATATCAATTTGCCGAAGTTGTCCTGCCCATTCGTACACATCACTAAATAGTTGTTGGTGAATAGATTGTAGGTAGGCTAAATCATAGGGTGGTTCTGAATATTCAATCAAGCTACTTGAGAAGGTTGTCAGCTCAAGTTCTGCTTGCTCTAAAATCTGCTCATCATGAATGTTTAGCTTATTTTTTAAAATGCTTGTACCAGAATAGCAATATAAGCTATCTCCTAGTTCCCCATATTTATCCATAGGCAAAATTCTTGATCAGCTTTCAGGCTGTGCATATTGTTTATATTTTTGCAGAATCTGGGCTTTGCTCAGTTGAGTCGCATTACTAGTAGATGCAATGATTCCTTCAAGTTTGAGACTAGCTTGATAGTTTTTCAGACGTGTCTTTTGAATATATATTTTTTTTTGTTCAGAGGTCTTCAGCATTGTGAGGCTCCATTAATTTAATCACTAGAATGAGTATAGCAAAGAATAGCCAATCAGAGCAGATTGTACCTTTGATGGTACAGTCATAGTGATTGGGGGAATTGGTATTAAATATTTTGACTTAGATACTTCAAGCTATGTAAATGTATAAATAGTAGAGAGTAATAGGTGCTTTTGCGCTCTTTTTTGTTTCCAATAGAATATTTTGTTTTTTCACGGATAAGGAGTGTTCACGTAAAGCAGAGAAATAGGCTTATGTATAAGATGTTAAAAATAGCATTAATTTTAAAAATTAATAAAAACATTATGTTGATTTGACTTTGTCGTGAAAGAAAAGTAGTTTCCGTTAATATTTATTTTCTTTATTTGATAGGTTTTTATAAAAAAATATAAATGGTTTTACAAAAACAATTGACATGTTTGTTTGGTGAAGTTACTATCTGATCATGGATTTAAAAATAGTTTTATTGAAAACAATTTTGAGGTAGCTATGAAACTAAATGAATTATGCTCGAGTATTATTGTTGGTATCAATAAGTTTAATGATACCGAAGCTGAAAATTTTGTCGAGGCATCTTTGCTGACAGGGCAGAGCCTGAATGACAACGGTTTTCTTCATGTAAATACTGATACAACAAAAACAGTATTTGTTGATCAAGACCTGATCGAAAAAAAGAAGCTAAAAGCAGGTGATATTGTCTTCTTAGCAAAAGGAACAAATTTACGTGCAGCTATTGTGACACCTGAACAGGAACAATTAAATTTATTTGCTCCTGCAACCTGTTTAGTAATCAAGGTTAATACCAGCCTTGTATTACCCGAATTTTTAACTGTGTTCTTGAATAGTGAATATGGTCAAGCGGTACTCACTAGCCTAAATAAAGGCACAGTAATTATGAATATCCCTGTCAGTGGTTTAAAGGATATTGAGATCAATTTACCAGAGTTTTCTAAGCAAGAAATTATTGCGCAAGCATTTTACCAACATCATCGGGCATTGATGTTATTGGAAGAGATGAAAAAATCGCACTTAAAAGTGATGGAAGCAACAATCCAGAAGCTGATTGCTTAGGAGGCTATGACAATGAATATTTCAAAAGATATTTTTAAATATGTAGATTTACTACGTGGTGATATGCCTGTACAGGATTCAGTGCAGCTGTTTTCCGTCATCGCTTTCATGGTAAAAAATGATATAGATGGTATCAGTAATTTATTACGCTTAAATAAACAAGACACTGTTGAACAACTGAAATTAAAGATAGCATCAGATGAAAGATTGCACTGGTTTAATTCGAATTTATTTACAGTTGGCAGCACACAATTACAAGAAATTATTCAGTTTTTTGTAGAACTTCGTCATTCTAACCTAGATTATGAGATTCAAGTTTTAACGATGCTGACTAATCTATATCTTTCTCTAAAGTTAGAAAATATAGACTCTGAGGTGGTTACCAATATATTTAATAAGTTGGTGGGTTCATGTAAGGACAAAATCTTATATGACGGAGCCTGTGGGCTTGCGCTTACTCCGATAGCATTGCAAGCTGAGAAAACAATTTTACGAGATATTAATACCACTGCTATAGGTATTGCTTCTATCTTAGCGAATTTAGCTGGAATTGAAGTTAATATTAAACGGTCTGATTCATTGGTTGAAAATGAAGCCTCACATGGTGTTGATCTTGTTGTAAGTAATCCGCCTATTGGTCTACGAGTACAATCGCAATTAGTGTCAGGTAATGAGTACCTGAAAGAGCAATTCATTCAGGCAAAAATTCCATCAAGTGCATCAGAGAGTTTATGGATTCAACAAGCACTTTATCAGCTCAATGATCAAGGAAAAGCATATTTACTTATTATCCCGGGTTGGTTATTCCGAGGGGGGTATGATGCTGAACTACGTGAAAAGCTAGTTGAAAAAAATTTGGTTGAATCTGTAACGCTTTTACCTGCTGGTACGCTTTTAAATTCAGCGGTAGAAATGAGCTTATTAGTTCTGAATAAGGCGAAAGACTCCTATGACATTCGCTTGGTTGATGGTCGAAATTTAGGTGTCAAAAAACGAGGCAAACTTGTACTCACTGATGAAGAAACTCAACACATCGTCAATTTAATTAATGGATGTGATACCGAGTCGAATTTGGTGAAAGATGTTTCGATTCAAGAGGTTCGATCTAAGAAGTATAGCTTGCACTGTTCCGAGTATTTTGAGCATGAATTAAAGCTAGCAGAACTTAATTTGGATGAGGAATTGAAAGCATTGAGTGCTTTGCAAAATGAATATTCAATCACTCAAGCAAAGCTCACTCAGTTGCTGAGCCAAATTTAAGGGAGAGATGTCATGTACGATACCAAGCATGTTCAGAAACGAGCACAACAGCGTGGCATTACCAAAGACATGATCAACTTTACTTTAGATCATGGTGTCATCCAAGGCGATCGATGGTTCCTGAATCGTAAGTTATTGAATGAGACAATTCATGAACTTGAAGCACAATTGAAAGTTGCCAAGCGACTTAGAGATAAAGGTGGTGTAGTTGTGGTCGCAGATGGAGAAGCTTTGCTCACGACCTATGATTTCGATAGCCGTAAGATGGCGTATTAAGGTTCAGTTCAAGAATATTAGGTTCAAAAAGATTTCAGATCAATGCTTAGCGACAATAAATGTCGCTAAGTAGAAAAATCGTCATTTTCTAACGACTCTTCAAATATAGAATAGGGTTAGATAAATGCAAGTTATTACAAAATTTATATTTTTAGGTTAAAACATGGATCACTCAGTACACAATAAATTAGTTTCTTTTATCTGGTCAATTGCAGACGACTGCCTACGTGACGTGTATGTACGTGGTAAGTACCGTGACATCATTTTGCCGATGGTGGTATTACGTCGTTTAGATACCTTATTAGAACCAACCAAAGCTGAGATCTTAGCTGAAGTCCAAGACCAACAAGCCGAGCCTGATTTTGTAGAATTGGATGATTTACCACTACGTCATATTTCAGGATATGTGTTTTATAACACTTCGCAATGGACGCTCAAAAGCCTATTCGAAACAGCAACCAATAATCAGCAAATTCTACTAGCAAACTTTGAAGACTACCTACGTGGTTTTAGCGATAACGTTAAAGAGATCATCGACTGCTTTAATTTATTTGCCCAAATTCGCCACATGGCAAACAAAGATGTTTTGCTAGATGTACTGGAAAAATTTGTATCGCCATACATCAACCTCAGCCCATTCGAAACACAAGATCCGAATGGCTATAAGCTCGGTGGCTTGTCTAACCTTGGTATGGGTTATGTCTTTGAAGAGCTGATTCGTAAATTTAACGAAGAAAATAACGAAGAGGCAGGTGAACACTTTACCCCACGTGAAGTAATTGACCTGATGACGCACTTAGTCTTTGACCCAATCAAAGACCGTATTCCGTATGCCTTGTCTGTGTATGACCCAGCGTGCGGTAGTGGCGGTATGCTCACCGAAGCGCAAAACTTTATTGAAGAGCGTTATAGCGATGAAGATCGTGACATCTTCCTCTACGGTAAAGAAATTAACGATGAAACCTATGCGATTTGTAAATCGGACATGATGATTAAGGGCAATAACCCTGAAAACATACGTGTGGGTTCGACCTTGGCAAGTGATGAGTTTGCCTCAAAACGTTTTGACTTTATGTTGTCAAATCCTCCGTATGGTAAAAGCTGGGCATCAGATCAAAAATACATTGTCGAAGATAAAAAAGTCATCGACCCACGTTTTAGAGTCGAGCTTAAAAACTATTGGGGCGAGCTGAAAGAAGAAGATGCAACGCCACGTTCGAGCGATGGTCAGCTTTTATTCCTCATGGAAATGGTCAGTAAGATGAGCTCGCCTGAGCAAAATGGTATTGGTAGCCGTATTGCTTCTGTCCATAATGGTTCAAGTTTATTTACAGGTGATGCAGGTGGCGGCGAATCCAACATTCGTCGTTATATCATCGAAAATGATTTGCTGAATGCCATCATTCAATTGCCAAACAACTTGTTCTATAACACGGGTATTACCACTTATATTTGGTTGTTATCCAATAACAAGCCTGAGTCACGTAAAGGCAAAGTACAACTGATTGATGCAAGTTTGCTTTACCGTAAGTTACGTAAAAACTTAGGACAAAAGAACTGTGAGTTTGCACCTGAGCATCTTGAGGAAATTTTAAATGTGTACCTCAATGGGCAAGATGTTGAGCGTGGTTTAGATGCCAATAATGATCCAATTGGATTAGCCTCTAAGGTCTTTAATAATAGTGATTTTGGCTATTATAAAGTCAATATCGAACGTCCTGATCGTCGTAAAGCGCAGTTTAGTTTGGAGCGTTTACAGCCATTACGTTTTGATAAATCCTTGCTTGAGCCAATGGAATATATGTTTGCTGAATATGGCGATGCGCTGTACCAAGCAGGCAAGCTCAAAGAAGTGGAAAAAGACGTTTTAGATTGGTGTGAGAAGCAAGAGATCAGCTTAAATACCAAAGCAAAAGCCAAGCTGTTTGATATTAAGCATTGGACATCACTCAAGACGTTGTTTGAATCTGCTCAAGCAATTATGGCGCAAGTGGGTGAAGCGGAATCAAGTGACTTTAATGTGTTTAAAGACAACGTAGATAAAGCAATTAAATCCCTTGGTTTAAAGCTATCTGCATCTGAAAAGAACAGCATTTTAAATGCCGTAAGCTGGTATGACGAAACGGCTGAGAAAGTGCTGAAAAAAGTGGTGAAACTCAATGGCGATAAGTTAGCGGAGCTACTTGAACATTTAGGCTGTGAAGAGTCTGATTTAGCCGACTTTGGTTATTTTGCAACAGGCAAAAAAGGTGAGTACATCACCTATGAAACTAATGCTGATATTCGTGACAGTGAGTCTGTGCCGTTAAATCAGCGTATTCACCAATACTTTTTAGATGAAGTAAAACCGCATGTGGATGAAGCATGGATTAATTTGGATTCTGTAAAAATTGGTTATGAGATCAGTTTCAATAAGTATTTCTACCAACATAAGCCGTTACGTTCGCTTGAAGCGGTGGCTCAGGATATTTTAAGTCTTGAGAAGCAAGCGGATGGTTTAATTGCACAGATTTTGGGTCTTTAAGGAGAGGCTGAATGTTTAATAAATATGATGCTTATAAAGATTCTTGTGAAGGTTGGATTGGCTTAATACCTAATCACTGGGAAGTTGTTAAGTTAAAGCATTTATTCACTGAGAAAAAGCATAAAAAAAATATGTCATTGAGTTCAGGTTCAATCAGCTTTGGAGATGTTGTTTATAAAGATGACGAAAAAATTACAGAAGCTACAAAAGCTTCTTATCAAGAGGTTTTGAAAGGGGAGTTTTTATTAAATCCTCTAAACTTAAATTACGATTTAATTAGTTTACGGATAGCTTTATCAAAAATTAATGTAGTGGTGAGCGCAGGCTACATAGTTCTTTTAGCAAATAATCTTGTCTATAAGGAATATTTTAAATATTTACTGCATCGTTATGATGTCGCATATATGAAATTATTAGGGTCAGGTGTCCGTCAGACTATTAGTTTTAATCATATAGCTAATAGTCTATTACCTTACCCAAGCATGCTTGAGCAGAAAAATATAGCAGAATTTCTAGATCAAAAAACATCTGAAATTGACCAAGCCATAGCCATTAAAGAACAGCAAATTGCTTTACTGAATGAACGTAAGCAAATTGTGATTCAAAAAGCAGTGACGCAAGGTTTAAATCCAAATGTACCGATGAAAGATTCGGGTGTGGAATGGATTGGTCAAATTCCTCAGCATTGGATTGTCAAAAAACTTAAGTATGTTTTAAAAGAAAGATCAGAGCGTTCAAAAGATGGTTTAGAACCTTTATTAATGATGAGCCAAGTACATGGGCTAGTCGTTAGATCTGAATATAGCGAAAAAACTGAAGTAGCAGCTACTACGGTTGGTAATAAGCTTGTTTATAAAAATGACCTTGTTTTTAATAAACTTAAAGCTCATTTAGGTGTCTTTTTTTCTAGTGTTCATGATTTTGCAGGGTGTGTAAGTCCCGACTATGCTGTTTACGACTGTGTAAATTATATTGAAAATACTAAATTCTTAGAATTGTTGTTTAGAAATCCTTTGTATATCAAACAGTTTATTTTGAGATCAAGTGGTATTGTAGAAGGTCTAATTCGCCTTTATACGACGGAACTTTTCGATTTAAAAATTGGTATACCTCCTAAAGACGAACAAATGGCTATTCTAAAACATATTGAAGAACAATCTTTTAGGTTTGATGAAGCTGTGAAAAATTACTCTGAGCAAATCGAAAAGCTAAAAGAATATAAAACCACGCTCATTAATGATGCGGTGACAGGCAAAATTAAAGTGGCTTAATTATTTATCTAGCTTTTAAAAAATATAAATTACCAATGCATGCAAGAGGGGTAACTGTGAACAAAAATTTAAACGAATTGGCTTTAGAAAAAAATATCGAACGTGCATTGGTCGGTATCTGTAAAGAAGACCTTGCTCAAGGCATCGCTCAAGCCCATACGGGTTTGGGCTATGTCATCGGGCAAGTGTCTGACTTTAATACAGACTATGCCATTGATGAAAAACTATTTTTTCAATTTTTAGAAAGCACTCAAAAAGATAGCTTAGATGCCTACAAAGCCTATAACAAAAACGACTGGAAACAAAAAATTCTAGGGCGTTTTGACAAGCTGATTAAAAAACATGGCATTGCCTATATGCTTAAAAAAGGGATGGCACTCGATGAGCAACATTTTCATTTTATGTATCCATGCCCATTGGCAAGCAGTAGCCAATCGGTTAAACAAAATTTCGCGTCTAATATCTTTAGCGTGACACGACAAGTACAGTATTCACTGAAAAACCGTCGTGAAGAAATTGATATGGTTATTTTCCTCAATGGTTTGCCATTGGTGACGATGGAACTTAAAAACGCATGGACAAATCAAACAGCACGTTATCACGGTCAAAAACAATATCGTGAAGATCGTGATCCAACACAGCCATTGCTTACACCTGCACGTTGCTTGGTGCATTTTGCTGTCGATACCGATGAAGTCTATATGACCACCAAACTAGAAGGTAAAAAGACTTACTTTTTG
Source organism: Acinetobacter sp. YH1901141 (assembly GCF_013416935.1). Lineage (NCBI taxonomy): Bacteria > Pseudomonadati > Pseudomonadota > Gammaproteobacteria > Moraxellales > Moraxellaceae > Acinetobacter > Acinetobacter sp. YH1901141. Next base: position 12,862 of record NZ_VPEY01000014.1, read on the forward strand.
CCATTTAACAAAGGTACAGCTTCAGGTGGACAAGGTAATCCTGTTAATCCAAACGGTTATAAAACAGCATACCTGTGGGAAGAAATCTTTGCCAAAGAAAGCTTGGTCAATATTGTTCAACACTTTGTCCGTTTAGACGGTAAAGATTCAGATCAACTCAGCAAACGCACCTTATTTTTCCCACGTTATCATCAGCTTGATGTGGTACGTAAAATCATCAGTGATGTATCACAACATGGCGTAGGTAAACCATATCTCATTCAGCACTCCGCAGGTTCGGGTAAATCTAACTCGATTACTTGGGCTGCTTTTCAGCTAATCGAAGCCTATCCAAGCAATGCGCTGGCAGCAGGCAAACGAGCATTGCATCAGCCTTTGTTTGACTCGGTGATTGTGGTCACGGATCGTAAAATCTTGGATAAACAACTACGGGACAATATTAAAGATTTCTCGGAAATCAAAAATATTATTGCGCCTGCACTGAGTAGTGCTGAATTAAAAAGTGCTTTAGAAACGGGTAAAAAGATTATTATCACCACTATTCAAAAGTTCCGCATCATTTGGGATAGCGTGACAGATTTAAGTGATAAAAACTTTGCCATCATTATTGATGAAGCACACAGCTCACAGTCAGGCGAAGCGCATAACAGCATGAACAGAGCTATGGGCAATGAAGCGTTAAAAACTGCTGATGATGTTCAGGACATGCTTGTGGCAATGATGACCACACGTAAAAAGCGTGAAAATGTATCGTACTTTGCTTTTACTGCAACGCCTAAAAACACCACTTTAGAAAAGTTTGGTCAACTAGATGTTGCGACAGGCAAATATGTACCATTCCATCTATACAGTATGAAACAAGCCATTGAAGAAGGCTTTATTTTAGATGTGTTGGCAAACTATACGACCTATAAGAGCTTTTATGAGATTCAAAAGTCGATTGAAGATAATCCAATGTTTGAATCGAAAAAAGCACAACGTATTTTAAGAGCCTATGTGGAAGCATCACAACAATCCATTGATGCCAAAGCCAGCATTATGCTTGAGCACTTCATTGATAACGTGGTCAATAAGAAAAAGCTCAAAGGCGTCGCAAAGGGCATGGTGGTGACACAAAGCATTGAAGCTGCAATCCGCTATTACTTATCACTCAAAAAATTGCTAGATCAAAAAAATAACCCATTTAATATCATGATTGCGTTCTCAGGTGAGAAAGAGGTTGATGGTAAAACCTATACTGAAGAATCGCTGAATGGCTTTAATGATACCAAAACCAAAGAAAAGTTTGATTTAGATGAAAACCGAATTTTGGTGGTGGCAAACAAATACCTGACAGGTTTTGACCAACCAAAACTGACCACGATGTATGTTGATAAAAAACTGACAGGGGTGCTATGTGTACAAGCATTGTCACGTTTAAACCGTGCTGCGCCAAAATATAATAAACGCACGGAAGACTTATTTATCTTAGATTTTTATAACGACGTTGATGACATTAAAAAAGCCTTTGATGATTTCTATACTTCTACTTCATTGTCGAATGCGACTGATGTCAATGTGTTGAATGATATCAAAACGGCATTGGACGACACAGGCATTTATGAATTACATGAAGTGGTGAAGTTCAATGAACTGTTCTTTAGTAATGCTTCTGGCAGTGACCTAAGCCCTATCATTGATACAGTGGCAGCCCGTTTTGATGTAGATAGAAAAGGATCATGGGAACATGAGCAACGTGTCGATTTTAAGGTGAAGGCAAAACAGTTTGTTAAAATTTATGCCCAAGTCTCTTCGATCATGCAGTTCAATAAAAAGGAATGGGAACAACTGTATTGGTTCTTAAAGTTCCTTATTCCAAAATTGAATGTACAAGATGGACGCTTAAATGGTATTGATGATCTGTTGGAGTCAGTTGATTTAAGCACTTATGCTTTAAAGCGTGAGCATATCAACAAAACCATTACGCTTGATGCAGAAGAAACGGTTTTAGATCCACAAAATCCAAATCCTCATAATCCAAGCGAAGAAAATGATGATGAAACCTTAGATGTTATTATTTCTAAGTTTAATGAAAAATGGTTTCAGGATTGGAGCGCAACACCACAAGATCAACGGGTGATTATCATTGATTTGGTGAAGCGTATTCAGCAGCATCAAAACTTCATGAAAAAGTATAAGCAGACGCAAGATTCACAAAACAGAGCACTTGTGTTTAAAAAGATGCTGGATGAAATTATGGTAGTGCAGCGTAAAAATATGGTGGATTTGTACAACCTCTACCGTAAAGATTCTGCATTCCAAGATACGTTTAGTCAGACCTTAGAAAACTTGATTGATATGGAAGAAGTTTGATTTTCTAAATTTGGTCATTGGGTATCAGTACCCAATGACCTTTTATTTTGTATGTTTTAGTTATTTTGAGGGGCGTCTTAATGGCGAAATATTCAGTACATCAGCATCCAATTGATACATTACTCTCTTGGATAAAATCAGGTGAAATCGCAATTCCTGAAATCCAGCGACCTTTCGTTTGGTCGAGTAGTAAAGTGCGGGATCTAATGGATTCGCTATATAAAGGTTATCCTGTCGGCTATATCATCACATGGCGTAACCCGGATATTCGTCTTAAAGATGGAACCTTATCCGCAGGAAAAAAGGTACTTATTGATGGACAGCAACGTATTACTGCATTGACTGCTGCTGTTGTTGGGCAGTTGGTGTTAGATAAGGACTATAAAGAAACTAATATTCGAATAGCGTATAACCCAACTGCTAAAGATGATGAGCCCTTATTTGAAGTATGTAACACAGCTATCGAGCGTAATCCAATCTGGGTCAATAATATCGCCCCAATTTTAAATGGGGATATTTCAATATCTCAGGCTAGACGTGCATATATGGGATTGAATCCAGATGCAAATGAAGATTTCATTGAAGATAAGCTTGAGCAGTTAAAAGCAATCAAAAATCGTCAGATTGGTATCATTGAACTAGATTCATCTCTGGATATCGACACGGTTACTGAAATTTTTATACGAATCAATCAAAAGGGTGTAGTACTCAGTAATGCAGACTTTGTTATGTCAAAGATTGCATCAGATGAGCAATTTGGTGGAAATCGATTACGTAAAATGATTGATTACTTTTGCCATCTTTTGAAAGATGGTAGTTTTAATAAAATCATTAAACAAAATGATAAAAATTTTGCAGATACGGAGGACTATAAAAAAATTAGTTGGATAGCTGATATCAAAGATGATTTGTATCAACCTAACTATATAGATGTTTTACGTGTGGCATACACGTGCCAATTTAATCGTGGAAAATTTAGTGATCTTGTGGCGTTACTTTCTGGCCGCGATTTTGAAAATAGACGTAATATACAAAGTATTGCTGAAGAAAGTTATCACAAGTTACGTCAAGGTTTAGAAGACTTCTTCAACCAGACAAATTACCAACGTTTTCTAACGATCATCCAATCAGCGGGATTTATTGACAAAAAACTTATTAGCTCAAAGACTAGCTTGAATTTTGCTTATGCGCTTTATTTGCAGCTTAGAGCATCAAAAATGCCTGAGCCACAAATTCAAAATCTTGTAAAACGCTGGTATGTGGTTTCATTACTGACAGGGCGTTATTCTGGATCTTCAGAATCAGCGATTGAGCGTGATAGTAAACAAATCTTAGAAAAAGGTATTGAAGGATACTTAGCTCAAATCGAGCAAGCAGATTTAGATGATGGGTTCTGGAATTACCGTTTGGTAAATGAGCTGGATTCTTCAAGTACTGTTAATAATGCATACTTGTGTTATCTAGCAGCACAATGCAAATCAAATGAGCAATCCTTCCTGTCTGGTAGTTTAACTGTACGAAGCTTAATAGAGCAAAGAGGGGATGTACATCACGTTTTTCCAAAAGACTATTTAGCTAAAAATGGGTTTAAGAAAAGTGAATATAATCAAGTAGCTAATTATGTTTATACAGAGCAAGCAATCAATATTAAACTAGGAAACGCTTCTCCAAAAGTGTATATGGAAAAAATCCAAAATGATATTAAGTTGGATAAGAATGAAATAACTTCTCTGAAAAGTATTGAAGGTTTAGACCTGAATTTACAGACTCATTGCATACCAAGTAATTTAAACCAGTTAGATGCTGATCAATATACTGAATTTTTGAATGAGCGTCGTAAGCTCATGGCACAAAAAATTAAGGAATTCTATAAAGGTCTATAATTCTTATAGATGGTTACAGGCTGTGCTTCATGCACAGCCTATTCTCTTTCTGAGGTTGATGGGTAAATATGGGTAATAGATAGTGGGTAATATTGTTTTAACTTCATGTTTAAATTAAATTTTCAATATGAGTTGTTTTGTCACCATCTCCAAAAAACATAAAACTTTATTAATAAGAATAAATTCATCAAAAATTAGAATATAAATATTTATTTGCTCAAAAGCCTTTATTTTAGGTGCAATCACTTCACTTTATTGAAAATTATAGCTAAGACACTTTGACTATTCTTCAAATTAAATATACCTATAAATTTCACTTTCGACCAAAGTCTAAGAAAAAATTCACAAAATATTTCGTGTAAAAAAATAATAATTATTGAATATTAAATGTTAGAGTAATTTTTTCATCGAAAAAACTAAATAATGAGAAAGTATTCATCGTTTATCTAAAGTTGTTTTTTTAAAATATATTAAAAAACAAATGGATGCTTATTTTCTTTATATTGGCATGATTATTGTAACTTATTTGGTGTGATGATTTTTTTCATTATTTTTGGAAATTTGGTAAAGGATTAACAAGTGAACAGTAAAGTTATTGATGTAGCAATTTTGGGTTCAGGTTATGGTGGTCTGGGAATGGCAGCCCAATTGAAAAGAAATAACATAACAAACTTTCGAATTTTTGAGAAAGCATCGGCTTTAGGTGGTGTTTGGCGCGACAATATTTATCCTGGCGCAGCTTGTGATACACAGTCACATATTTATTGCTTTGATTATTTTCCTAACCTTCGTGTTAGCCGCATGTATGCAGGACAACAAGAGTTACTGAATTATTTACAACGACTAGCACAGCATTTTGAGCTTGATTCTCATATTCAGTACGATTCTGAAATTACAAAGGCGGTATGGAATGATGCAGAACAGCTTTGGGATTTAGAAATTAAAAACTCAGCACCTGTGAAAGCCAAAGTCTTTGTACCTGCTTGGGGTCAATTGAATAAAGCAGTTATACCTAAATTTAAAGGAGCAGAATGCTTTAAAGGTGCTGCTTTCCATTCAGCCGAATGGGACTATTCTGTTGAACTGGCTGGAAAAAAAGTAATTAGTATCGGAAATGCTGCAAGTGCTGTTCAGTATATTCCTGAAGTTGCAAAAGTAGCAGCGCAATTAACAGTGTTCCAACGTAGCGCTAACTGGATCATGCCGCGTGATCAACAAATCTTTAGCGCTGAAGAGTTAGATGAGTTTGAAGCAAATCCAGAAACATTCTTTGCCAGTCGTAATCATATTCATCAAATGCGTGAAGATGGTTTTAACCGCACACAGCATGGATCTGATTCACAAAAAGAAGGCATGCGTATTGCTCTCGAGTTCTTAGAAAAAAATATTGATGACCCTGACCTTCGTCAAAAACTCACACCTGATTATGAATTTGGCTGTAAGCGTATTTTACGTACCGATGATTATTACCCAGCTTTAAATCGTGAAAACGTATCTTTGGTAACAGATGGTGTGGCTGAAATTACAGAAAATGCCGTAATTACAACTACTGGTGAAGTTATTGAGGCGGATGTAATTATTTATGGTACAGGTTTTGCCAGCCAAAATTTCAATGGTGATTTAGATATTATTGGTCAGCAATCAACACCGTTATCAGAAGTATGGGCAGAGGGAGCAGAAGCCTATTTGGGTTTAACTGTTCCTGCATTCAATAACATGTTTATCGTTTATGGTCCAAACACTAACTTAAACCATAACTCGATTGTGACTATGCTTGAAATTCAGCATCAGTATATTGTTGATGCGACGAAATACATCTTACAGAACCAAGTCTCTTTAGATGTTAAAGCACCAATTTTCACTGCCTATAATGACGATATTCAAGTGAAGATGGCGAGTTCAGCTTTTGCTTCTGATTGCTCAAGCTGGTATAAAAATGCCGCAGGTAAAGTCATTAATAACTGGCCACTGAATGTAGAGTCTTACCGTAACTATACGCAGTTTAATGCTGAAGATTATGTGGTACATGTAGTTACAGCTCACGGTGAGCCAGTATGAGTCTGGTACTGCATCCAGAGGCTCAGCCCATAATCGACGCCTTTATTGCCAATGGTGGTAAATCATTTGAGAAAATGGGCGAGATCCCAGCTTTAAGAACAACTTATGAAGGCAATTGTGCTTTGGCTGCCATGCAGGGTTTAGAGCATATTCAAAGCCAAGACATCTTTGCTCTAGTTTCTGAACAACCTGTTAATTTACGTGTTTATGACACGAATATAGAACAGGCTGAGAAACGTCCAACAGTGTTGTTTATTCATGGTGGTGGTTGGGTTATTGGTAACTTAAATACACATGATTCGATCTGTCGAAAAATCTCAGCAATAGCAAATGTCAGAGTTATTGCTGTGGATTATCGCTTGTCGCCGGAAGCAAAGTTTCCAATACCATTTGAAGATTGTCAGCGTGCTTTGCAGTACATCATGGCGCATGCGGATGATTTAAATGTGGATATAAGACGCATGGTCTTTGCAGGTGACAGTGCAGGTGCAAATTTAGCAGCACATTTAGGTCAAAATTTTTACCAAAACTATGGTGTCGAATTAAAAGCCCAAGTGTTGCTGTATCCAGTCATTGGACATTTCCCCGAATTAAACAGCTATCAACGCTATCAAGATGGTCTACCACTTGTAGAAAGTACGATGCATTGGTTCTTTGCGCAATTGTTTGCTGAAGGACAAGACCGAGATGCTATATCTCTATTGAAACAGCCATTTGATGCTAAAAATGGCGACATTTTCTTATTAACGCTTGAGCACGATCCTTTGTGTGATGAGGCTTTACTGTATTTACAGAAAGCTATTCAGAGTGGACTAAATGTGGAATATCACCACTTAAAAGGCTTGATGCACGGGATTTTCACACTGGCAGGGAAGTTGCCAGTTGCAGAGCAATATTTAGTCCAAATTGGTAAATATATCGCAAGCAAAATTTAAACAGGAACGTGAATGAGTTTTTCTACTTTTAAAAGTGCAAATAAATTAATCACTGGTCAATCAGCCTTGCAATATTTAGTACAAGCGATTGAGCAATTTAAAGTTCAGAAGCCTTTAATTGTGACGGATCAGGGCGTAGTGAAGTCGGGCACGATTCAGTATGTCCTAGATTTACTCACTGTTGAATATTCAATTTTTGATGCAGTTAAACCAGAGCCTGAATTAGAGCAAGTACAAGAATGTATTGATGTCTACCATGCTCAGCAATGTGATGCAGTATTGGCGGTAGGCGGTGGGAGTGCCTTGGATATTGCTAAGTGTGTCGCTGCTCTAGCGGGTCAAGTGGGTGACATTCTTGAATTCGTTGGTACAGATAAGATCAAAGGTCGTGATATTCCTTTGATTGTTATTCCTACGACTTCAGGTACAGGGTCAGAAGTCACGAATATTGCGATTTTATCTGACACTGCAAACCAAATGAAACAAGGTATTGTCAGTGATTTTCTGCTACCTGATGTTGCAATTGTATCACCAATAATGTCAGTGAGTTGTCCAGCTTCTGTAACCGCTGCCAGTGGTGTAGATGCTTTAGTGCATGCGCTTGAGGCCTATATTTCGGTAAATCACTCTGATATTACGGATGCGTTAGCTGTACAGGCCATTGAACTTATTGTGGAGTACTTACCGCAAGCCTATGCCTTGCCCAATAACCTTGTTGCTCGTGAAAAAATGGCGACCGCAAGTTTAATGGCAGGTTTGGCTTTTGGTAACGCAGGTGTGGGAGCTGTACATGCCTTGGCTTATCCGCTAGGGGGTAAATACAAAATGCCGCATGGTGTCAGTAATGCCTTAATGCTACCGCATGTCTTGAAATGGAACGTGATTGGCTGTGCTGAACGTCTGAGTCATATCGCCACGATTTTGAAGCTGAATAAAGGGCAAAATCATCAGGAAAATGCTGAAAGCTTGGTGGAGTTTTTACATAAGTTTTCTGAGCAGCTCAATATCCCAGCAGGTTTACGCTCTTTTGGTATTCATGAGAGTGACATTCCTGCACTAGCAGCAGAAGCAATCAAAGTAGAGCGTTTACTGAAAAATAATCCACGTCAACTTTCCATTACGGATATTGAAGCAATTTATTTTGAAGCATATTGATCGGGTAGGTGAAGACATGAGTATAGATGAAGTTATTTCTTTCATGAAAACGAGTAAGGGACATTTCACGCTTCAAGCTCAAGATGGCCATTCTATATTTGATGTAGAGCCAATCCGTTCAATTATTGATGCTATTCAAGATGGTATTTATATCACTGATGCAAATGCAATCACCATTGCTGTGAATAGCGCATATCAACGCATTACAGGACTGAACAGAAATATTCTGATTGGTCGTTATATGGGTGATTTAGTCAAACTGGGCTATCTGTCGAATTCTGCATCTCTTGAGGTGTTAAAGCGTCAGGAAGTCGTGACACTTGTGCAAACCATCAATGGTACGCAGAAGATTTTGGTTACAGGTAGCCCAGTATTTGATGAAAAAAAACAGCTGATTTGTGTCGTGACAAGTGTGCGAGATATTACCGAGTTGTTGCGTGCCAAACATGCACAGGAGCAATTGGAAAATTTATTCCGTAGTCAGTCACAGTATAAAATTTCCTGTGCTTCTAATGATTTGATTATTTCCCGTGAAACACAAAAGCTTTTCGATTTAGCGACCAATGTTGCGAAGTTTAATAGCAAAGTTTTACTTCGTGGTGAAACAGGTACAGGTAAAAGTAAGCTGGCACGTTACATTCACAGCATTAGTCCACGTGCAGAATATGCATTTTTGGAACTTAACTGTTCGGGTATCCCAGACAATCTCCTGGAAATTGAATTGTTTGGTTATGTGTCAGGTGCTTTTACAGGTGCAGCCACTAAAGGCAAAAAAGGGCTGCTTGAAATTGCTCATCAAGGAACATTGTTTCTCGATGAAATTGGTGACTTACCATTAAGCATGCAAGTAAAGCTGTTAAAAGTTATTGAGGAAAATCGTTTTTTACCAGTTGGTGCAACTGAGTTTAAAGAAGTAGATATTCGAATTATGTCTGCTACGCACCGCAATTTAGAAGAAATGGTATCAAACGGTGAATTCCGAGAAGACTTATTTTACCGCATTAATGTAGTGGAACTAGAACTGCCACCATTAAGAGCGCGCAGCTCTGAAATCTTACCTTTGGTTCAGCAATATCAGAAAAGTTTTAATGAAAAATATGCTCTGGATAAGCAGTTTAGTCCAGAAGTTATTGAGTCCTTATCACAGTATAAATGGCCTGGAAATATTCGTCAGTTGGTAAACGTGCTTGAGCGTTTGATGGTCAGCACTATGCACACGGAAATCACCATACATGACTTACCTGATTATCTACGGCATGAAGTTAATGCTGAAACAGCAGAACTGAATTTGAAAGATAAAGTGCTCGCTTTTGAACGTGATTTGATCCTGAATGCCTTAAATATTCATGGCTCTACACGTGCAACAGCTGAAGCCCTCGGGGTTGAGCAATCGACACTCGTTAAGAAAATCGCACGATTTAAACAGTAACAGTTAAAAATTGATTTAGGAAACTTACTATATGGATATCACCCGTTTGTCAGTATTTGAAAATAAATGCTGGGTCAATGGAGTGTGGATCAGCTCTGAAGAAACTTTAGAAGTTAAAAATCCACTGGATAATTCTGTGATTACAGAAGTCCCTGTATTGTCAGATGAAGTTGTATTGCAAGCTTTAACGGATGCTGAAATTGCACAAAAATCTTGGAAAAATGTGGCGCCGAATGAGCGTAGTCGTTTACTAAGAAACTGGTTTGATTTGCTGATGCAACATCAGGACGAACTTGCTGCAATTATGACGGTAGAACAAGGCAAACCTTTAAGAGAAGCAAAGGGTGAAATCGCTTATGCTGCCAGCTATGTAGAATGGTTTAGTGAAGAGGCTAAACGTAGTTATGGCGACATTATTCCAACTGTTCCTTCAAGTGAAATTTTAGTCTTTAAAGAAGCAATTGGTGTTTGTGCCGCAATCACGCCTTGGAATTTCCCAGCAGCAATGATCACCCGCAAGGTTGCTCCTGCATTGGCAGCAGGCTGCACAATTTTAGTTAAGCCAGCATCTGAAACACCTTTAACTGCTTTGGCAATTGCAAAACTGGCTGAAAATGCTGGCATTCCTGCTGGTGTATTTAATGTCATTACAGGTTCATCGACCAAGATTGGCAAGATTTTTACTGAAAGCCCAATTGTTAAAAAACTCAGTTTTACAGGTTCGACTGAAATTGGGGCCAAACTGATGGCGCAAAGTGCACCCACAGTGAAAAAACTTTCACTGGAGCTTGGTGGTAATGCACCTGTATTAGTCTTTAACAGCGCCAACTTAGACCAAGCTGTACAAGGGGTAATGGATACAAAATTCCGTAATGCAGGACAAACCTGTGTTTGTGCTAACCGTATTTATGTACAAAGTGCCATCTATGATGAATTCGTTGCCAAACTGAAAGTTAAAGTAGATGCACTGAAAGTCGGGAATGGTCTAGATGCTGATACAGATATTGGGCCTCTCATTAATCGTAAAGCCATTCAAAAAGTTGAAGAGCATATAAAGGATGCTTTGTCTAAAGGGGCAAGCTTGGTTACTGGTCAGACTGAAAATACTGATGGTAACTGGTGTATTCCGACCTTAGTTAAAGATGTGACACAAGACATGCTTTGCGCTAAAGAAGAAACATTTGGTCCATTTGCACCTATTTTTAAATTTGAACAAGAACAAGATGCAATTGCAATGTCAAATGACACTGAGTTCGGTTTGGCATCTTATGTTTTTACTCAAGATATTAATCAATTTATACGTGTTTCGCGTGGTTTAGAGTACGGCATGGTGGGAGTAAATACCGGTCTTATTTCTAATGCTGCTGCGCCTTTTGGAGGAGTGAAATCATCAGGAATTGGCCGTGAAGGCTCTAAATACGGTATGGATGAATATTTAGAAATTAAATATGTATGTTTAGGCAACATTAATTAAGTTAAGGATTAAAAGGAAGTTCACATGGAAGCTGTAGAAAATAATGTTGGGGCAGTTGATGTGCCCGCAGAAAAATCGTCAATTAAGAAAGTAGTTGGCGCAGCAATGGCAGGAACTATTGCAGAGTGGTATGAGTTTTTTATTTATGGTATTGCAAGTACTTTAGTATTTTCTAAGCTATTTTTCCCTGCAATGGGGGATGGTAGTCTATTGATGGGTATCATTGCGGCCTTCGCGACCTATGCAGTTGGTTTTATTGCACGTCCATTAGGTGGTTTAGTCTTTGGACATTATGGTGATATATACGGCCGTAAAAAGCTTTTGCAGATCAGTCTAATTATGGTTGGGGTTGCAACATTCTTGATGGGATGTATTCCATCGTACGAAAGTATTGGCTATGCAGCACCCGCAATTTTAGTATTACTTCGTTTTATCCAAGGCTTTGCTGTAGGCGGTGAATGGGGCGGTGCAATGTTGTTGGTAGGCGAGCATAGTCCTGAAAACCAACGTGGTTTTTGGACGAGCTTTCCTCAAGCGGCTGCATGTGCGGGTAACGTCTTGGCAAGTCTCGTTTTATTAGGACTCTCTTTCTCTTTAGTTCCAGAAGATTTCTTATCTTGGGGCTGGCGTATTGCATTCTGGTTGTCTGCGATTATCGTATTCATTGGCTACTATATTCGTAAAAATGTAGAAGAGTCAGATGTTTTCAAAGAGCAGATTAAGCGTCAAGAAGAGAACCAAAAAGCTGCTGCTGGCCTAAAAGAAGTGCTAGTTCAATATCCGAAACAAGCATTATTTGGTATGTTAATGCGTGTAGGTGAAAACTCTACGTATTATATTATTGTTGTATTTTCAATTGCTTATATGTCTATTCAATTGAAATTTGAATACACTACAATCTTATTACTTTTATTGTGTGCAAATGCATTCCAGTTCTTTGCGATGATTTTCTCAGGTTATTTATCTGACAAGATTGGCCGTAAATTAACTATGTATATTGGTTATGCTGGTTTAGTTGTGTGGTTGCCATTCTATTTCGTCGGTTTAGATACGGCTCAGTTCTACATTGTATTGTTATCTATGTGCGTAGGTTTATATTTCCAAGCAATGTGCTATGCAGGTCAAGGCGCTGTACTGGCTGAAATTTTCCCGACACGTATGCGTTATTCAGGTTCTTCATTTTGCTACCAAATCAGTGCAATTTTGGCAGGTTCTATTGCGCCGATGATTGCAACGATGTTATGGAAAGCTTATGACAGCACGACACCGATTACAATTTACATTATGTCAGTGATTGCACTGTCTGTATTTGCAATTTTTATGCTTAAAGAAACACGTGGCCGTTCACTGCATGAAGTAGACCACGAAGACCAAAAGAAATTTTCTTAATACATCACATCTAAATGACTTAGACCATTCCACTCATACTTCTTGAGTGGAATCAGGAAACTCGCGTTTAAAAAAGGACTTCACAATGAAATTCAAATTAAAAACAATTGTTCTATCTATTGCATGTGTAGCCAGTAGCAGTGCTTTCGCTAACACTATGGAAAACCGAATTGCAGCGCTTGAGACTGAACTGAATCAGCTTAAAGAATTGAGAGCTGCTGATGCTAAAGCAGCCGAAGCAAAAAATACACAAATTGCCACCCAATTCACGAAGCAACCATCAATCACGCTGAGTGATACCAATCTTAAATTTTATGGGATTGTGCGTATGGATGGTGCTGTTGATTTTAAAGATACAGCCTCAAATCAATTTGTACAAAACCAAACGCCTGATGTGAACAAATCGTCAGCAGGTAACCGTTCAGCTGTGACATTGACTGCCACACGTTTAGGTATGGATATCTCTAAAGTGGTAAAAGATACAGATGTCAAAGCCAAAATTGAAATGGACTTTTGGGATGGCGCTGAGGGCAATGGTAAATTACGTATTCGTCATGCCTATGTTGATTTTAATAATTGGCTTTTAGGTCAAACGTCTTCAGGTATGGCAAATATTGAAACCAATACTGAGAGTGTCGATTACACCTTGTTTATGGGGTATTCATGGACACGTACACCGCAAGTTCGTTATAACTTTAATTTAGCACCCCAACATAATTTAAAAATTGCTGCGGAATATGTTGATTCTCGCTCATCCGAGCTTCCTGCTTTGACTGCAAAATATGTGTTTAACCAAAGTAATGTGACTGCTGTGGCACAAGGTTTTGTCCATGAAAAGCGTGCAACGGTTACAGTGAACGGTGATGAGAAAGATCTGGATAAATTAGCGTGGGGTATAGGTGCAGGTCTAAAATTTAAACCGACTGACCAGAGCTCGATTCAAGGTCATTTTTATCATGTTGAAGGTGATGAAAAATTCGTTTCTTATACAGCACAAAATGCAGGAATATTAAATGGTTACCCAAGCAAGGGTGACTTTAGTGTTAATGCAAACCAAAACGATTTGGATCAAAATAAAGTGAATACTTATGTTTTAGGTTATTCACACAAACTGTCAGATCAGTGGCGAACTAACTTAGTTGCTTCTTTATTAGATTTTGATGATTCAACTGCTTATGCCAAAAACAATACGGCAGCCAATAAGCGTGTGTCAGATTTAGCTGCTAACCTTTTCTATACACCAGTTCCAAGCGTGGACGTCGGTCTTGAATATCATCAAGGCAAACGTGAACAGTTTGATGGTAAAGAGTTTGATGTATCCCGTTTAAACTTTGTCACGGCATACAAATTCTAAAATTGGATAGATATATGAAGGGTGTAATGCACCCTTCAGTTTTTAAGGACTTCAATATGAATGGATTAACACAAAAAACTGTAGTGATGACAGGTGCACTAGGTGGAATTGCTAAAGCGACGATAAAAGCTTTTGACGAACACAATGTGAACTTCATTTTGATGGATGTTGTTGGGGAAGATTCAAAATTTTTATCTACTTTAAAAAGTCCATATACATATTTTAAATGTGATCTTTCATGTTCAGATGCCATTGATCAAGTAAAAGGTGAAGTAGAAGCACGATTTAAAACAGTCGATTTTCTGATTCATGCAGCTGGTCTATATCAACATATTGAACTTGAAGATTTAAGCTACGAAGAATGGAATCGTCAAATCAGTATTAATTTAAATGCTAACTATTATTTAATTAAAAGCTTCTTACCACTTTTGGCAGAGCAGAGTGCCATCGTTAATATGTCTTCTATCGCTGGGCATCAGGGGAGTATTGCACATACCGCTTATGCTACAGCAAAAGGCGGTGTACTTGCATTGACGAAAAGTTTGGCGATTGAACTGGCACCGAAAACCCGCATTAACACGATTTCTCCAGGTTTAATTGATACTGCGATGATGCAAGGTATGAGTGATGAAAAACGTAATGCGATGATTAACAGCACGCCACTAAAACGTTTGGGTCAGCCAGAAGAAATTGCACAGGTCATTAAATTTTTATGTAGTTCAGGTGCATCTTACATTACAGGTGAAAACATCCATGTAAATGGTGGCCTATATCGTGAATAATCAGGTGAAGTTTTCTCAAGTTACTCGTCCAATTTCATGGGGAGAAATGGACTTATTTGGTCACCTAAATAATGTACATTATTTTCGTTATATGGAAGATGCTCGGATTGATTTTTTGGATCAATTCCAGTTTTTTAAAGAATCTTTGTATAGCGTCATTTTGAAAAATGAATGTGAATATAAAGCACCTGTTTTATATCCTGATCAGTTAGTTACACGGTCCTATGTTACGCATGTTGGCAATACAAGTTTTAGTATGTGCTATGAAATATATAGTGAGGCACAGCAAAAAGTGATTGCAGTTGGAAACAGTGTAATCGTGATTGTGGATCAGAAAAATTTTTCGAAACAACCGATACCAATTCAGATCAAAGAAAGTATACAGGCATATATGATTCAATTTCCTTATGGGGGACTCAATGAACAAGCAGAATAAAGTTGCTATGATTACTGGCGCTGCATCAGGTATTGGTCGTGAGGTAGCTATACGTCTTGCTCATGAAGGTTGTCGATTGTGCCTTGTAGATTTAAACGTAGTTCAATTAGAGAGGCTTGAAAAAGAGTTATCTATGTTGACTTCAGTATTAATTTATACAGGTGATGTTGCAGATCATCTTTTTATTCAGTATGTATTACAAGAGATCGAGCATAATTTCGGACGTTTAGACTTAGCTTTAAACAATGCTGGTGTCACTACTGATGCTAATCCTGTTGCAGATATTGCAATTGAGGAATGGCATAGAGTCATGGATATTAATGTCAATAGCCTGTATTACTGTATGCATTACCAAATTCCATTGATGCTGAAAAATGATGGCGGTGCAATTGTGAATATGTCTTCGATGTTAGGACTAATTGCAACTAAAAATCGTGCACCGTATGTGACAAGCAAACATGCGGTCACAGGCATGAGTAAAGCAGTTGCACTAGATTATGCGGATCAAAATATACGAATCAACTCTGTCCATCCAGGATATATCCTAACACCGTTAATTGATCATATTGATCATGAAACATTGGTAAAAAAACACCCTATAGGCCGTTTAGGTAAGGCGGAAGAGGTCGCAGCTTTGGTAAGTTTCTTATTTTCAGATGAGGCTAAATTTATTACAGGTTCACAGTATGTAATTGATGGCGGTTACTCTATTCAATAGAAATATCAAAATCTTATACGATGCTGATTTAGACGGTATCTATCCAAATAGATTTAAACCCAAAGAATCAGCATGCACTTTGGTTGCTGATTTATCAAAAAATAATTTGAGTTAACTGTAAGCATCCGGCTAACACAGCCTTACCAAGCGATCCTATAAGCCTTAATTTAGTTCCCACCTAAAAACAAGTGGGGACTTAATCCATGAACATGGATATATATTCAGCAACACCTCCTGTTGCTAAAAAACGCAGAACATACAGCAAAGAATTCAAACTCAGTATTGTCAATGCCTGTAAAAATCCTAATACCTCGATCGCTTCGGTCGCACTGCAACATAGTATTAATGCCAACCTTGTCAGTCGTTGGATCAGGATCTTCAGCCATCATGATGGTGCCGTGCAGGATCCTACTCATGTGAATCCTGCATTTATTGCTTTGCCTTACACTGCTGCAATCAGCCAACCTATTGATGAGAGGATCACGTTGTGTATCACCGTGCCTCATACGAATAATGATATTCAGCTAAAATGGCAGACATCAGAAATACCTGCCTTGGCAGAATTACTCAAGGCACTGGCAACATGATCCGTATCAATGAAATTTGGCTCTCTACCCAGCCCATGGATATGCGAGCAGGAATGGATACTGTCATGGCTCAGGTGGTGAGAGCCTTTGGCTACATCAAACCGCATTGCGCCTACCTGTTCTGTAATAAACGTGGTCATCGTATGAAAGTGTTGGTACATGATGGACTGGGCATCTGGCTGTGTGCCCGGCGTTTGGAACAGGGTAAATTTCACTGGGCTCAAGTTCACCAAGGTGAAACCGTGGCCCTCAGCCCGGAACAGTTACAGGCATTAATCCAAGGTTTGCCCTGGCAGAGAATTGGATTGCAGCAAGTGGTGAATATGCTCTAAACCAAGCTCGACCATTCTGCCATCCTCCAAACGTTCTATTTCATTCTCTTCATGACCTCAGGCATACTGCGGTCATGAATACGCTGCCTGACTTAAGCCAACTGACCCATGAACAACTGCTGGAATTCACCAGACAGTTGGCGATGCAGCATCAGTCTCTAGCACAATCAAACCAGCAATTAGATGCCAGAGTTCAACATCTTGAAGTCACCAATCAGCAATTAGATTCTAAAGTTCAACATCTTTCTATTCTCAATCAAAAATACGAGCATGAACTCGCACTATTTAAACAGCACAAATTCGGCAGTAAAAACGAACATCTCACTGCAAAACAAATCCACCTGTGGGATGAAGCGGTTGAAGAAGATATTGCCGCGGTTGATCTAGAACTGGAACGGCTAAATGCAGATAAAACCGATGCAGTGACACACAACGCCAAAACCAATAAACCTAAACGTCGACCACTGCCAGATCATCTACACACCATCCGTATTGAGCATGAACCTGCATCAACCCAATGTGCTTGTGGCTGCCAACTCCGTCGTATCGGCGAAGATGTCAGTGAAAAACTGCATTTCAGACCGGCACAGTTCTATAAGGAACAGCATGTGCGTGGTAAATGGGTCTGTGATCAGTGTGACACTCTGACTCAGCAAGCGATGCCCGCCTATGTGATTGATAAAGGCATTGCTTCACCTGAATTGCTCAGCCATGTGCTGGTATCGAAGTATGCCGATCATTTGCCGCTGTACCGTCAACGTCTGATCTATCAGCGGGCGGGAATCGAACTTTCTAGATCAACTTTATCTGACTGGATAGGTCGCTGCGGTGTAGAACTGGAACCTCTGGCCAATGCCTTAAAAGAGGTGGTGCTGCAACAGCGGGTGCTGCATGCAGATGAAACACCGGTCACCATCATGCGGATGGGTGAGAATAATAAAAAACCGAAGAAAGGTTATGTCTGGGCCTATGCCACCACACAGTACAATCCAGTTCAGGCGGTGATCTATGACTTTCAGGATAGTCGTTCAGGCCAGCATGCTGAAGAGTTCTTGAAAGGCTGGCAGGGCTATCTAGTCTGTGATGATTACAGTGGTTATAAAGCACGTTTTAAATCAGGCCAGGTCATAGAGGTGGGCTGCATGGCCCATGCACGTCGTAAATTCCATGAACTGCATGTAACTGGGAAAAGTCAGGTCGCTGAACAGGCATTAGTGCTGATTCAGAAACTGTATGCGATAGAAGCAGAGCTCAGGAAAAAGACCGATGGTACAGCGGAAGACCGCCGCGAATACCGACAACAGCATAGTCAACCAGTGATGCAACAACTATATGAATGGCTCAACCAACATCATCTGACAGTGCCATCGAGTTCTCCCACCGCCAAGGCCATCAATTACGCTCTGAAGCGTTGGCCAGCTTTAAGCCGCTATCTGGATGATGGCAATCTACCGATTTGCAATAATTGGGTCGAGAATCAGATGCGTCCCTGGGCGTTGGGGCGCAAGAACTGGCTGTTTGCAGGTTCGCTGCGCAGTGGTCAGCGAGCGGCAAACATCATGACGTTAATCCAGTCAGCAAAGCTGAATGGCTTGGATCCGTATGCCTATTTAAGTGATGTGCTGAAAAGGCTGCCGACACATAAAGTGACCCAGATTGAAGAATTGCTGCCGCACTGCTGGAAACCTAAATCGAATTAAAAAATAGGTATGGGATTCAGCGGACGCTTACAGTTAACTAAAGTAAAGGCTTGTCCATATTTCTATTTTTGATAGAGCATAGAAACTATTCTTTTATCTTAAATCCCTAAAACAAGCTTATATGGTTTAAATCCCTCTAATACAGCTTTGGAAACCAACTGAATAAAAGCTTCGGTCTTCCCATATGCCATCCACTGATCCAAAGCTTCATAGTAAGCCAATCGATTTTCTACTGTAATCACACAAGGCGGATAACCAGCTTTTAATAATTCAAGATTCATCAAAAGACGTGATGTTCGTCCATTACCATCAATAAATGGATGAATACCAACAAAATCTGCATGTACTTTAGCAGCACGTTCAATTGGATGAAGTTTATGTGCTTCTGGAAGTTTATGTGCTTCTGAATGGTACCAATCGACTAATTGAGCCATTTTGTCATTTAGCAATGTATAGTCTGGCGGTGTATTCGTAGCCCCTGAAATTAATACGTTTTGCTGACGATAGCGACCTGCATTCTCATCATCAATATTTTTTAGAATGAGCTGATGGATATTTCGAATTTGCCATTCAGAAAAAGGCTCTTCTTTGCGAATAATGTCTTCAACATAGTAGATGGCATTTCTATGATTGATTGCCTCGAAATGTTCTCGTAATGCTTTTCCACCAACAGTTATGCCTTCTAAAACAACTTTGGTTTCTAGCAATGTAAGTGTATTGCCTTCGATTGCATTTGAGTGATATGTCCAACGAACAATAAGATCTTCTTGTAGATTTTTTACAATTGCAGGGGAAAGAGGACGATGCTCATCTAATTTTTTCTTTAAAGCATCAATATTTTCAAACATATCCTAACCCCTGAAGTTGTACTCTTGAATGATACATGAAAAATACAAATACAAAAAAGATGATGTTATAACGTAATGATTTTATTGGGTTGTAAGGATGTTGGCACCCATATACCATTTTAAATGCTAATTGAAGATTTGAATGACATCTCAAACTGATTCAATATACTGAATTTTATGTAGGTCAAAATTACGTCACTAAATTTCAAATTATTAATTTGAGAAGGGAATAGTATTTATACGGTATTTTTTGCGGTATAAACTGTGGAAGTTTGTTTTTTTATTAATATAAAACAAAGAGATAAAAACTATTTCTTGTGCGCGCTGAGCGCACCAAATTAGTATATAAGCATTGAACTGTAATATAAAAAATAGTTGAAAAGTATATAAAAAATTAAGATAAACATTCGATCTTATTTGCCATAGCCTGATCACGTTTTTCAGCATATAAAACTCACATATTTTAAAACTGAAAAATCTGAGGGCAGCTTCGTGGGCTATATCGTTAAACTCATTCCAGAAAACTTATATTTTGTTCCGCATGATAATGAAATTGGTACCACGGAATTTCGCAGTAAAGCCGTCGCAGAAGGTTTGTTCTACGATTATGCTGAAGCAACAGCAATGGTAAAGCTATACAATAAAGATATGCTGCAAGATGTTGATTATGAAATTGAGTTAATTGAATAATCGTCGACTTCTTATTATTTGAAAGTATCGCCAAGTTATGCAGAAGCTAATCGCAAAGCTGGAGCTTTTAACCGCATAAAATTATGCCGTAACTGAAAATTAAATCAATTGAAATTTTGCTGTGTGAATGTGTTGAAATGTAGTGGGCTATTGCAGCAAAAAATAAGTTTCACTATATTAAAACTACAGTAGGTCATTCAATGTAATAGACGCTACGATGCAGTTGGACGGATCAATGACAGCTCGTTGAGTTTGTAACTCTTGTTCAAACAATAAAATCAGCACTAGCCTTCCAACATAAAAAAACTCGCAGCAATGCGAGTTTTTTCTGTGCTAGAATGAAAAACAAGCAAATTTACTGTGGTTTTGTAAGTTGTAAATAAAATTTTAAAAAATATGTGTTTGAATTTATTAGATAATTTAAATTTAGTTTAAAAAAATACTACATTGTCAAACAATCTAACAACTCACTTTTTTAAAAAATTTATAAGCTATGGTATAAAAAATTTCCGTCAAGAAAAAGGGAACAACAATGACGCAAATCATCGATATTAAAGTTAAAGACCAGTTTAGCCATATTTACGAAGCAAAAGCATTGCTACGTAATATCCCAGAAACTTCATTGGCAGCGGGTTTGGCACTATTTCACAAAATTGAACACATTATTGTGGAAGGTGAAGTGATTTTACCAAGCATCGAACTTTTGTTTGAAAGCCGCGAGTCTGATAGTATTTTCCGTGTGTTGGAGTAAATATTTGTGAGACTACTTTATTTTTAGAAAAGCTCATTTCGATGAGCTTTTTTGTGCGCAGGATTTTTAAAGCACACGTAAATAAAGTGCTCATTAAGTGTAAAACATATCGCTTTAAACCGTCTGATCTTCTACAAGTTGGATATTTACATCGTATTTATCAAACTCTTGAATAATTTTTTGAATGACCGCTTGCCCAATGTCATCATCGGGTTGAAAACTCAACTCTTGATTGGTTTGACTATCAAAACATTCAATTTGCAAGATTTGCCAGAGCTGGGCATCTGTACTTTGTTGAATCACTATGCGTCGCGGTTGTAAATGTGCTGAAATTTGACGCGGCAACACATTGGTAATCGCTAACTGTATTTGGCTTTCCTGATCTTTTGGGCTTAAAAAGGTAATCACCCAATTGCCAACTTTACTGAGTTGCATTGGATTGTCATAAGCATCAAACGCTAAAAAAAATGCATGATTCATCATGACCCTGTGCCTCAACAATTCTGGAAAATACTATATCGCTGATTTTTATGAGTCGGGGCTATGCCGCTAAAGTCTTAGCTTTTATAGGGATAATGAATCTAAGGTTTAGATGTGGATTTATATGTGTTTTTAAGGTGTTGAAAAGTAATAAAAATAAATTAATCCATATGTCCCTGAGCATGGTTTTAATTGTTAAAAAGACTTAAAACTAAGTAAAAAAATCTAAGCTTTAAGTCGGATTAAGCTTTTGCAGAGAGTGGTTGATTTGCTGCAAAATCTGATTGAGTACTTTCGGTGGTAAACGAGTTTCTTGCAAAGAGGTAATCCATTGCATTTGGCAGAGTTTTAAGCTGCGAATATCCTGAGCTTGTAAAATTCGCTGAATCAGTTGTTTTGCCATTAATCCACAATGACGCTGCAAAGTATCCATCATGAGAAATTTTACATCTTCAAAACTCAAAGCGGTAATTTCAGGCTGTATTTCTGCTTGGGGTTCAGGTTGTTCAGCGGGCTGTTCTGTATTGATGGCAGCTGCAACACGTGCTTCTAAATATGCAGGAACTGAATTTACTTGAAGATGTTGGGTGTGGATTGGTTCTGCCAAACTTTCAGCATGCGCTTGCGGGGTGCTGCTTGCAAGTTGGCTATGAATTTCTGTGTGTAAAGTGGTAGATGATGCCTCTGGCGCTTGTTGCAGCAAAATCTCAGCCGTTTGCTCTTGGTGTTGCAAAGTGTCTTGCTCAAGCGCAGCAGGGGCAATCAGGTGCATATCTAATAGCTGTTCAATCAATTCAGGTGGTGCAAGACGTTGCTTGAACTGATCTCCGAGTAAATCAAAATCTTCAGTACCAATCAGTACCAATAAACGACGTTGACGTGCATTTAAATCACGTGTGCGCTGTTGTAATGCATCTAGACCGAGTTGAGTTTTTTGATAATTAAACATGAGCCTTAATTTATTTCCCCAATAAATTAAGGCAAAGCATAGACTTTGAAAATTACAATAATATGAATAATTTATGACAGGTAAATGCAATAAGATTCACTTGAAACATTTATAAAGTCAAAATACTGGTATTTTCGAGCGCCTTGCGTAAGTAAGGATCTAAATCTTCTTGTCTTAATAACCATTGCACATAATCGGCAGGAAGGTCAGCAATTGCCGTACCACGATGTTTACCAAAATTGATAATTTGTGGAATACGTGCTTCTTCTGAGGCAGTGTAGAGTTCTTCAATACTTTGAATTTGTAATTGATGAACTTCGTGCATCAAAATATTGGCCGTTAAAATAATATCCATATCGGCACGATGCGCTTTTTTAATCATATCACGCGCTTTTTCGCTGCCTTTGGTAATCATATAAATTAAAGCTGAAATATTGTGTGCTTCAGCATTCGGCCATACACGACGTGCAAGTGCTAAAGTGCAAATGGCTTTAATTTTAGAAGTATCCACACCACATTTTTCTAAAGCGCGAATATCGTAATCAATATTATGCCCAATAATATAGGTGGTTTCGGCAGGTAATTCGAAACTACTGTAATGCGGTTGATCAATTAAATCTGATTCTAAAATATGATGTACCGCCATCGCTGCGAATGAAATTGGCTCATCGACTTGATATAACTGATCGAAAATTTGACTTTTATCTAGACTGATTTTGCCATCTTGAATTTGAATGGGGGCGTAGGCAATCTCAATGGGTTGTCCATTTAAAGTATGGGTTTCTGTGTCGAGAATAATTGCCTGCATGTCCTGATTCGCTTGCGTCATTCAATAAAAAAGCAATCTAACATTAGCCGCTGCGTATGACAAATTGAATTGAAATTTAATAGGCACTTGTATATGTGATCAATTTACTGATTTTTACCGTAAGTGTTTAATTTTAAATAAAATACACTTGCATATTAATTGTTGAAATCTTGCCTGATACGATAAAAAAGCGTACAAATAAAGATTGCGAAGGATGCAATTAATAAGAATATGAAGACAAGGGTAAGCAAATGAAAAAAATATGGTTAAGCGTGGCTTTGGCCAGCAGCAGTTTGTTTTTAACCGCCTGTAATGATGATCATGACGATACGAGTGTTGTGGTTGTTGAGGATGGTATTCCGAAATATAATTTTAGTGCCCCAGTCGTGAAAACAGAGCTTTATCGGGATCAGGGTGAAAATGCGAATAATCTTTTAAATGCAGTGAGTTCATCTAAAACATTGATGACATATAAAATGTTAGGTGTAAATGGACGGGAAACTCAAGCAACTGCACTTGTTTTACCCCTCAAACAGTTAAACCTACGGGCGGATGGCCACTTGTAGTTTGGGCACATGGCACAACAGGCGTGGCAGATGCGTGTGCACCAAGTCGTCAAGGTTTAAATGGAAATGAGTACTTCATTGCTAAACTATTGGCAGCAGGTTATGCCGTTGTTGCACCCGACTACGAAGGTTTAGGCGAACCGAGTGGTAAAGAATTACATCCATTCTTGAATTTAAAAAGTGCAGCTTATTCGATTACAGATGCTGTTGTCGCTGCAAGCAAGCTTTTGGGTAATACTGCAGAAACGCGATGGAGTGTAGTTGGACATTCACAGGGTGGACATGCGGCTTTAGGTGCAGCACAGTATGCATCGCGGGCGCAGTTAAATTATAAGGGTGCCATAGCTATCGCACCTGCATCAAATTTAGCGTTGGTATTGGCGGGTGGTGAACAAAAAGCGGCTCAAGAGCCAGATGTAATAAAGAAAGCACAGACACTTGTGCCACTAGATACGTTTACTGCTCTAATTGCTGCGGGGCTAAGAAATACTGCTCCAACCTTGCAATATTCTGAAATATTTGTGTGACCAACAGATCAACTTGCTGCTCAGGCAGAGTCTATCTGTTATGAGGCATTAGGTGAGAGTATGGCTCAGTCAATGCTAACGCATGTAAAGACGTATGGAACATTGGATGGTTATCCACGTACTCAACCAAATTTCATGACGACCATCCCTGAAGTTAAAGATTTCTTAACCAATGATTCACAGCCATTAAAAGTGAAAATCAGTACGCCTATATTTATTTATCAAGGAACGGCTGACCCAACTGTACCGAAACAAGTCACGGATTACTTGGTTCAGTCAGCTCAAGGGATGGGAACTAAAATTCATTACGTCACTGATCAGGATTTACCTGTAGAGCAAAAATGGAACCATGGTACTGTGTATGTGAATAATATGGATGAGATTGTCAAAGATGTTCAATCACTAATGCCTATTCAATAAGTTGTTGAATTACGATAAAGATTGATTTGACCTAAAATAGCTCGTGTTTTATCTGAAACATGAGCTATTTTTATGTAAAACTGAGCAAAGTTCATTCTCTCAGTTCACAAACTTTATGCTACAATACGCGCCAATCTTAGCACGGCTTAAAAGCCCTAAATTAATAGGACCTCGCTAATGTTTGCCAATATTTCTATTGCCGAATTTGATCCAGAATTAGCTCAAGCGATCACCAATGAAGATGCGCGCCAAGAAGCTCATATTGAGTTAATTGCTTCTGAAAACTACTGCTCACCTGCAGTAATGGAAGCTCAAGGTTCAAAACTTACCAATAAATATGCAGAAGGCTACCCAGGCAAACGCTACTACGGCGGTTGCGAATACGTAGATATTATTGAACAATTGGCGATTGACCGTGCTAAAGAACTCTTTGGTGCAGATTATGCTAACGTTCAACCACACGCTGGTTCACAAGCAAACTCTGCAGTTTACTTAGCTTTACTTAACCCAGGCGACACTGTGTTAGGTATGAGCTTGGCACATGGTGGTCACTTGACTCATGGTGCAAAAGTAAGCTTCTCAGGTAAAACATATAACGCTATCCAATATGGTTTAAACCCAGAAACTGGCGAAATTGATTACGAAGAAGTTGAGCGTTTAGCGCTTGAACACAAACCACGCATGATTGTTGCGGGTTTCTCTGCGTATAGCCAAATTGTAGATTGGCAGCGTTTCCGCGACATCGCAGACAAAGTTGGTGCTTATTTATTTGTAGATATGGCACACGTAGCAGGTCTAGTGGCTGCTGGTGTATATCCGAACCCTGTGCAAATTGCTGACGTAACGACTACTACTACACACAAAACATTGCGTGGTCCACGTTCTGGTCTAATTCTTGCGAAAGCAAACGAAGAGATCGAGAAAAAATTACAATCTGCTGTGTTCCCTGGTAACCAAGGTGGTCCATTGGTACACGCAGTTGCAGCAAAAGCAATTTGTTTTAAAGAAGCAATGGCGCCTGAATACAAAGCGTATCAACAACAAGTTGTTAAAAATGCGCAAGCGATGGCTGAAGTTCTTATTGAACGTGGTTATGATGTAGTATCTGGTGGTACGAAAAACCACTTGTTCTTGCTTTCTTTAATCAAGCAAGATATTACAGGTAAAGATGCAGATGCATGGTTAGGTGCTGCGCACATTACTGTAAACAAAAACTCTGTACCGAACGATCCACGTTCTCCATTTGTAACTTCTGGTATCCGTATCGGTACTCCAGCGGTAACTACACGTGGTTTTGGTGAAGCAGAAGTACGTGATCTTGCAGGTTGGATTGCAGACATTCTTGACAGCAAAGGTGACGAAGCTGTAATTAATACTGTAAAAGCAAAAGTTGAAGCTGTTTGCGCGAAATTCCCAGTTTACGCAAAATAAGCACAGCCTTGAGAAAAGCCCCTCAAGGGGGCTTTTTTTATGGATGTAAAAAATTGATTTTTCGTTCAATAAGCTGAATTTCTGTTATAACTTAAGCGTATTGAATATGATTGTAGGCAAGCTGATGATGACAGTATTGTCGGAATGACAGGAATAAAAGTAAATGATTAGACCAAAGATTATTATTTCAGAACAAGATTTGCACCGTTTGGAAACGATGCTTGAGCATCAACCTAAATTGACGCCAACGATGCAACATCTAGAAGATGAATTGGCACGTGCTGAAGTGGTTGCGCCACAAGATGTACCGAATAATGTGGTGAGCATGAATGCCCGCGCATTGATTACCATTGCACCTGCAAAAGAACCGACTGAAATTACCTTGGTTTATCCGCATGACTTTAAAGGTGAGAAAGGGCAGGTGAATGTGGTTGCACCTGTCGGGACTGCCATTTTAGGTTTAGCTGAAGGTCAGGAAATTGAATGGCCACAGCCCGATGGTCATATGATGAAAGTCAAAATTGAGAAGATTTTGTATCAGCCAGAGCGTGAAGGCGATTATTTATAATCTGTTTATCATCCTGCGTTAGGAACATTGAAAGCCATGTTGATCATGGCTTTTTTATCAAATGGAGCGTAAAACTCAGTCCTTCAGGTCAGAGATATAAGCGACACGACATGAAGTGTCGTTTGATTTAACTAAGGACTATTTTCCTTGAGTTTTGATTGTTAATATAAGTACATGAAAACCCTTAAATTACGTATAAAAGACAAACATTGCAAGGTGTTAGACCAACTAGCATCAGAAGTGAACTTCGTCTGGAATTATGTCAATGATTTAGGGTTTAGGCATTTGAAGCGGAAAGGTGAATTTCTCTCTGCTTTTGATATTGCCAAATATACGAAAGGCACATCCAAAGAATGTAATTTACATAGTCAAACCATTCAGGCTGTAACTGAAGAATTAGTCACCCGAAGAAAGCAATTTAAAAAGGCAAAGCTGAAATGGCGTGTCAGCAATAAAAAATCAGCAAGGCGCTCTTTGGGATGGGTTCCCTTTAAAAAGTTGGCTATCAAATATGCCAATGGATATGTCCAGTATGGAAAACACCAATTTAAGCTTTGGGATAGCTACGGTTTAAGCAAATACACGTTAAAAACAGGTTCATTTGTAGAGGATAGCCGTGGGCGTTGGTATGTATGTCTTGTTGTTGAATCGCCTAAGCAAGATAAATCGACAGCAACCAAAGCGATTGGTATTGATCTAGGCTTAAAAGATATTGCCACCTGTTCTGATGGCACTGTAATTTCAAATCCAAAATTCTATCGAAAATATGAGCAGAAATTATGTATTGCTCAGAGAGCCAGGAATAAGAAGCGTGTTCGTGCATTACACGCCAAGATTGCAAATAGTCGAAAAGATCATTTGCATAAAGCAAGCACCAAGCTTGTGAATGAAAATGCATTGATTATTGTAGGTGACTTGAGTGCTAAAAAATTAGTAAAAACCAAAATGGCAAAATCTGTTTTGGATACAGGATTTTCGGCACTAAAAACAATGCTCAAGTATAAATGCGAGAACGCAGGCGTATTGTTTGAAGAAGTCCAAGAAGCCTATACCACCCAAATCTGTTCGTGCTGCGGTGAGATCACCTCAAGTAGTCCCAAAGGTAGTACAGATCTTGGAATAAGAGAATGGGAGTGCATGAGCTGTGGTACAGCTCATGATCGAGATATAAACTCAGCTCTAAACATTCTTGCGCTTGGGCATAAGCGTCTAGCTGTAGGAATCACCCTCTTTTAAGGGGGGGAGGATGTCAAGCACTGGTGTTTTGAATCAGGCATCTTGTGACTGATGTTATGCGAATCTATAAAAAAGCATTTAAGCAGATCGAAATAAAAAATTGCAAAATATTACATGACCTTAGCCGAAAAACACGTACTATAAAATCATGTAAAGAGGGTTGTGATGGTCTATGGCTCAGTTTGAAGTGTTACTGCCTTTGCAAGAGATTACGGTGGATCGTGCAGAGCTTTTGGCGATTCAACGCAATGATTTAGTTCCGTTGTTGAATGATCAATATCGTCTAAATCATTATGCAGATCAGGTGATTCAAGCGCAGTCAGTTTTATTGGATGGGGTGGATCCACATTTAACTCAGCAATTGAGTGTGACCATTGAGCAGTTGATTCAGGCGCTTGGCAAATCTAAAAAAGTGTTAAAGCAACGTAAGTTTAATGCACTACAAAAGTGGCTAGGCATAGATTTGGAATATGGCGCGGGGCAAGTGCAATATTATAAAAACCTAGATCATTTATTAGGACAAGCAGATCGTTTAAGCCAAAAGCTGCAAATCGAAATTCAGAAATCACAATCACGTTTTCAGCAGTTGGTTGGTTTGCGTGAGCAAATGGCGAAATACATTCAAGCTGCCGATGAGTTTTTAGTGGAATATCCACGATTTGTGCGCAATCAGCATCCTTTGGATAATTTTAGCGAACGACTGGCCAAGAAAATTTATAGTTTAAAGACTTTGCAAAGTAGTAATGATATTGCGATTACTCAAATGCAACTTTCACAGCAACTCTCTTTTAGTTTGTTAGATCGCTTTAAAGAAGCGCAGCAGGTACTCATTCCTGCATGGCAATATCATGTCAAACAAAGTCAGCAAAGTGGCTCACACAGTCAGCTAGAAAAGCTGGATCAAAGTCGTGAGCATTTAATTAAGACATTAAGAAAATCCTTAGAAAAACCTGCGCAATCATAAGGCATGGTTTTGATTAGATAGAGGCGAAATATGACAACTTCTGAACAACGCAACGTCGCTGTGCAAGTGAGTGATGAACAGACTCAGCAACAATTTCAGCAACTCAATTTGCAGGAAATTGGCTTACAGCCTGATGACTTTCAGGAGGTGCTGGCTGCGCGTAAAGAATTAAGCGATCTTAGCCATCATTCGGTTGCAGAATATGGCAAAAATATCGCCACTAAAACGTCAAGTTATACCGATGAGCTTTTAGGTTTGGTGCAAAATAAGGATTTGGATGTCACAGGGCAAAAGCTGAATCAGGTGGTGCAGGTTGCACAGCAGTTAAATACCAACAGTATTTTAAATCCAAACAAAAGCAGTGGCTTTTTGGGTGGTTTATTCAATAAGTTAAAAGGCGCTAAACAAAGTTTTGATCAAAACTTTAACAGCACCAAAGCGCAAATTGATAGTCTGGTCACAGAAATTGAAAGCTCACAAAATGGTTTAAAAAACCGTGTAGATACACTGGATAAAATGTTTCATGGTGTGCAAGATGAATATAAACAATTGGGGATTTATATTGCAGCAGGTAAGTTAAAACAGCAGGAAATTCAGCAGCAAATTTCTGAATTTTCCGCGCAGCCGCAGGATCAGACCACGACTCAAAAAATTTATGATCTCAATCATCTTGCTAATAATTTAGAAAAGCGGGTGAGTGATTTGCAGGTGTTGCAACAATCTGCCATGCAAACTTTGCCGATGATTCGGATTATCCAGTCCAATAATTTAATGTTGGTCGATAAATTTTATGCGATTAAAAACATTACCTTACCTGCGTGGAAAAACCAGATTAGTTTGGCGATTTCTTTAAATGAGCAGAAAAACAGTGTGCAACTGGCCAACAGTATTGATGATGCCACCAATGAATTGCTGCGCCGTAATGCAGATTTATTGCATCAAAACTCGGTTGATACTGCCAAAGCCAATCAGCGTTCGGTGATTGATATTGAAACCCTTGAACACGTACAAAATACCCTCATTAAAACAGTGAACGATGTGATCCAGGTACAAAAAGAAGGCATGCAAAAACGTGCAGAAGCGACTACGCGTTTGCGAGCCTTACAGGAGAATCTGAATCAATTGGTGATTGGTTCAAGTCAACAGTCTGGTCAATAAATGCATTTTGACAATGACTTCATTTAATCTGAAATTTACCTGATAAGGAGTCGGATTTGCCCCCACTTGATGAATATGCCATTCAGCCACAGCAGCTAAAAACAGGTGTTGTGGCATTACAGCAGCGTCAAAAAAAGCTCAGTTTTTTGGCTGTGCTGTCTATGACGGTGGTGCTTATATCGGCAATTGGCTTTTTTATTCAGCAAGATGTGATTTATAGCTTCTTTGGTTTAAGCACTGAAGTTCAGCAATTACACATGCCTGCAAGTGTCGATGCGACTTTGGCAAATTTAGGGCAGCAACCTGATTATTTTTTCAGTTTGTTGAACTGGTTGGGTTGGTTGATTTTAAAACTGTCGGTGTCATTTATTGGTGCATTCGTTCTAGTTCATCTACTCAAGAAAATTCGTTTTTTTTATATTCGCTTTCAGTCCTTTGTCTTGAAATTTGTAGCTTGGTTGCTGAGTTTTATTTTACTTTGGTCGGCATTGAGTTATGTTCAGCATGACCGACAAGATGATACGCAGCAGGTATATGCCAAAATTGTGCATTATGAAAAGCACATTCAAGAAAGTGAATTGGCGCGTTATTTACAAAATGCAGAAATGGCAGCGCCTGTTAAAGCCTATTTGTTGGCGCAAACGGCATTGATGCATCATCCCGCAGATAAAGATGCAGCCATTCCGCAAGTGTTGACCTTGGTCAAAGCAGAGCAGCAAGATCCGCAATTTTTACATTATGGATTTAAACCTGAACAATTATGGACGATGCAGCAGCAAGTTTATGGCAAAGCTTTAACGCCTATGGCGCAAAGCGTACATAAGCAAGTGCAGCAAGCACAGCAATTAAATACGCTGGTTTATTATATGAATCTCGCGGTTATGGCGCTTATGTTAATACTGTCTGCGGTACTCTGGTTTTTATCGCGACATTTACAGCAGCGTATTCTGCGGATTCAACAACAACTTGAATAAAAAATGATTAGGCTCAATTGCTTAAGGCAGACATTCAGTTTTTATGTTAATGTCTAAATTGAATAGCTTTAGGTATTTTAAATGAAATAGTAAGCTTGAAACTCACTATCATTTAAAAAAACGATCATAAATATAAAAATAAACCGTTTCCCCTATGTAACTATTTTTCGTAAGATGACATCAACAAATAAATTTACTCCCTTGGAGACGTTAGCCATGTTAGACCAAAATACTTCTACACAACTTAAAACTTTATTAGAACGTCTTGAAAGCCCAATCGAGCTTGTCGCGACTTTAGATGGTTCTGATAAATCTGCCAAAATTAAAGAATTGGTTGAAGAAATTGCAGCACTTTCGCCACAAGTTACTGCACGTTTTGACGGTAACAACGCACGTGCACCAAGTTTTGGGATTGCAAAAGTAGGTGAGCAACCGCGCGTATTCTTCGCAGGTTTACCAATGGGGCACGAGTTCACTTCATTAATTTTGGCTTTATTGCAAACTTCTGGTTATGCACCAAAAGTATCGGATGAAGTATTAACGCAAATCAAAGAATTGAATCTTTCATCTCACTTTGATGTGTTTGTATCGTTGAGCTGCCACAACTGTCCAGATGTAGTACAAGCTTTGAACCTCATTGCGATTTACAACCCTGGCACAACAGCAACCATGATTGATGGTGCATTCTTCCAAGAAGAAGTTGAGCAGCGCAAAATTATGGCTGTGCCGATGGTATTCCAAGATGGCAACCACATTGGTCAAGGTCGTATGACTTTGGAAGAAATTGTAGCTAAATTAGATACAGATTCTGCGAGCAAAGATGCAGCGAAACTGAATGCCAAAGAGGCGTTTGATGTCTTGGTAATTGGTGGCGGCCCTGCAGGGAATACATCTGCAATCTATGCAGCACGTAAAGGTATTCGTACAGGTATTGTGGCTGAGCGGATGGGCGGTCAGGTGATGGATACCATGGATATTGAAAACTTCACTTCTATCCAAAAAACACAAGGTCCAAAGTTTGCGGCAGAAATGGAAGCGCATGTGCGTGAATACGATGTCGATATTATGAATCTACAAAAAGTATCTGCCATTAAAGGTGCTGATGAAACTGCCAATGGTTTGGTCGAAGTGACTTTGGAAAATGGCGCAACACTTGAATCGAAAACGGTGATCTTGTCTACAGGTGCACGTTGGAGAGAGATGAATGTACCTGGTGAAGCAGAATACCGTACCCGCGGCGTGGCATACTGCCCACACTGTGATGGCCCGTTGTTTAAAGGCAAACGTGTTGCAGTGATTGGTGGTGGTAACTCAGGTGTAGAAGCAGCGATTGACCTTGCAGGGATTGTAGAGCATGTGACTTTGGTAGAGTTTGATACTAAATTACGTGCAGACCAAGTCTTGCAAAACAAATTGAACAGCTTGCCAAATACTACTGTAATTACCAATGCATTATCGACTGAGGTGATTGGTGATGGCGCACAAGTGACTGCATTGAAATATAAAGACCGTGCGACAGATGTTGAGCATACTGTTGAACTTGCAGGAATTTTCGTACAAATTGGTTTATTACCAAATACGGACTTCTTAAAAGAGTCAAAAGTAGAGCTGACGAATCGTGGTGAGATTGTGATAAATGAGCGCAATGAAACCAATGTAAAAGGTGTATTTGCGGCAGGTGACTGTACAACTGTACCGTACAAGCAAATCATCATTGCAACAGGTGAAGGCGCGAAAGCATCACTTTCAGCATTTGATTACATCATCCGTTCAGGTCAATAAGTCTGAACGAATACATCTGAATACGCGGATTAACCATCCTTAAATTGTATTCGCTAAAAAGATAGCGCCTGAGTTCCCCAATACTCAGGCGCTATGTTCAGTAAAGTGCGTTATCGCACAGTATTAAAAGTTTATTTATTCTATTTTTGGTTTTAAGAACTGAGTCGGCTAACAACTCAGTTCTTTTTTTATTTTTAACATCCAGTTTGATTTACAGCAGTTAGATTCATTTCAGTCTAATTAGCCTTATTATTTTGTCCAAATAAATTCAACTGATTAAACTTTTCCTGTAGCTGCTCTTTGGTTTCGACATGCTCAGGATGCGGAATAATACATTCAATTGGGCAGACTGAAACGCAGGTTTGATAGTCATAAAACCCAACACATTCTGTGCAACGCGCCACATCAATTTCATACACCTTTTCACCCTCATAAATTGCTTCATTCGGGCATTCGGGTAAGCACATATCGCAATTGATGCATTGGTCGGTAATCAGGAGTGCCATCGCAATACTCGCTTAGTTTATTGCCACTTAGTTGGCTTGATAAGCCAACGATGAGGCAGAAATATCTGCAGTCGAATTTGGTAAGTTGCGAATCAGCAGGGCATAACGCATATCGACATCTGCAGGTATAGGGATTTCTACAATATGCCCTGAACCTTTGGCATCTTCAATCAGATTGCCTTTTTTATCTTTAATTTCAGTTAAAGTGAAATAGATATTGCCTTGTGGCGTCATCAATTCTAGAGAATCGCCCACTACAAAACGGTTTTTTACATCAATTTTAATGTAGTCACCATTACGTTCTAAGACTTCACCACAAAATTGCTGATGATCAAAACTTGATGAACCTGTTTCGTAGTTTTGGTATTCGCTGTGCACATGACGACGCAAGAAACCTTCGGTATAACCACGGTTAGCTAGGCCTTCTAATTGAGTCATTAATGCAGGGTCAAATGGTTTGCCTGCAAGTGCATCATCAATGGCTTTACGGTAAATTTGTGCAGTACGTGCGCAGTAGAAATAAGATTTGGTGCGACCTTCAATTTTTAGTGAATGGATGCCCATTTTAGTTAAACGGTCAACGTGCTGCACTGCACGTAAATCTTTAGAATTCATAAAGTAAGTGCCGTGTTCATCTTCTTCGGCAGCAAACATATCTTCGTCATTACGTTGTAATAACACAGGCTCGTTAAATTGATGCTGTGCCTGCATGTGTTGTTCATCTGCATCGGCAGTTTCAGAAAGATTTTTGACAGGAATTACGTCACCTGTTTCATCTTCTTTTGCATCGTGAATTTTATATTCCCAACGGCAGGCATTGGTACATGCGCCTTGGTTGGCATCACGTTTATTCATATAGCCTGAAAGCATGCAACGACCTGAATAGGCCATGCACAGCGCACCATGCACAAATACTTCAATTTCCATGCCAGGCACGTTGTTTTTAATTTCTTCAATTTCATCAATCGACAATTCACGCGAAAGAATGACACGGGTTAAACCCATATTTTGCCAGAATTTCACCGTTGCCCAGTTCACCGCATTGGCTTGTACCGATAAATGTACAGGCATGTCGGGGAAATTTTCACGCACCATCATAATCAGACCTGGGTCAGACATGATCAGCGCATCGGGTTGCATGGCAACCACAGGTTCTAGGTCACGAATAAAGTTTTTGAGTTTGCTGTTATGCGGTTGGATGTTCACCACCACATAAAACTTTTTGCCTAATTCATGTGCTTCTTGAATACCAATTGCTAAGTTTTCATGATCAAATTCGTTATTACGCACGCGCAAACTGTAACGCGGCTGACCTGCATAGACTGCATCTGCACCATAAGCAAAGGCATAGCGCATGTTTTTTAAAGAACCAGCAGGAGAGAGAAGTTCGGTGACGTGGGAAATGGTCATGATCAAAAAGCAATAGCAGAAATATGGCTTTATTGTATGAATCTAAATTTAGGATTCAACCTAGTAAATAGCTCGGGATTCAGAAGAAAACTTGTGCTGAAACGCTGGGGCTAATCTTGATATAGAAAGTTCCTCATCCTGAGCTATACAAAACGCACGAGAAGGTACTTTCAATACCAATTTGACAGATTGCTTATAATCAATTTCTGATGGATGAAAGCGTGTTAACGTACACGTTGCCCATGTTTATCAATCACCACTTCACCATCTTCTTTGCCGAAGCTTTTTAATTGTGGTTGAGTGAGCAAGTCTAAGACCAGTTCAGAAGGGCGGCACAGTTTCACACCTAACTCGGTCACGACAAATGGACGATTAATTAAAATCGGATGCTCGACCATCAATGCAATTAATTCCGCATCGCTGTGTGAGCTACCTTCAAGTTGCAACTGTTCGTATGGTTCTACATTTTTGCGGATTGCATCGCGCACGCTTAAACCTGCTTGTTGAATCATGCTAGTAAGTTCAGCTTGTGTAGGTGGGGTTTTTAAATATTCAATAATTTCAG
This sequence comes from Acinetobacter sp. YH1901141, assembly GCF_013416935.1. Classification (NCBI taxonomy): domain Bacteria; kingdom Pseudomonadati; phylum Pseudomonadota; class Gammaproteobacteria; order Moraxellales; family Moraxellaceae; genus Acinetobacter; species Acinetobacter sp. YH1901141. The sequence continues at coordinate 48,079 of NZ_VPEY01000014.1, forward strand.
GTTCTTGTCCTGTATTACGAATTAATTCTAAAGTATTGCGTGACGTTCCACAGGCAGGGTTATGAAAAATTTTGATGGTGTTGCTCATGCGTAGTGACTCGTTTTAGGTCGATAAAATTTCAATATTGCATTTATATATGGATATGCGTATATTCGCAATAGTTAATATTGAAGTGCAGATAAAAAATGAATCAAACTGATTTTTTTAAATGTTTGTCAGACCCAACCCGACTGGACATTCTGAAATTGGTGATGGCTCAACACAATATTTGTGTATGCGAATTGACAGAACAATTGCAGTTAAATCAACCGAAAATATCACGTCATTTGGCGTTGTTACGGAATTTATCTATTTTGCTAGATCAACGTCAGGGGCAGTGGGTGTATTACCGTTTGAACCCAGATTTACCCGAATGGGCGTTTGCTGTTTTAAATATTATCGCGCAGCAAGATGTCAGCCCGATGAAGCACATCAACCCTACAATTGCAACACATTGCGAGTAAGCACATGGCACAGTCCAAACTTTCTTTTTTAGATCGTAATCTGACCTTATGGATTTTTATTGCCATGGGGCTAGGTGTTGCGATTGGCGTGGTATTTCCTGCAGTATCGGCAAGCTTAGATCAAATGAGTGTGGGAACAGTCAATCTTCCCATTGCGATTGGTTTGATTTTGATGATGTATCCACCATTGGCAAAAGTCGATTACGCAGCTTTGCCAGAAGTGTTTAAAGACCGCCGAACCTTGTTGTTGTCTTTGGTACAAAACTGGTTGATTGCTCCGTGTTTGATGTTCGCTTTGGCGATTATTTTCTTGCAAAACTATCCTGAATATATGACAGGTTTGATTTTAATTGGTCTGGCACGCTGTATCGCGATGGTCTTGGTCTGGAACAACTTGGCTTGTGGTGATAACCAATACGTGGCTGCATTAGTTGCGTTTAACAGTATTTTTCAGATTGTATTCTTTAGTACTTATGCATGGCTGTTTCTGAGTTTCTTGCCGCCGTATTTTGGCGTGGCAGGACAAGTGATTGATGTTGGTTTTTGGACAATCACCCAAGCTGTTTTAATCTATTTGGGTATTCCTTTTTTGATGGGCTTTTTAACACGCTTGATTTTAGTGAAAAGCAAAGGCTTAGATTGGTATCAAACGTCTTTTTTACCCAAAATTAGCCCATTTAGTCTGTTGGCATTGCTATTTACCATTGTGGCGATGTTCGCACTAAAAGGCGCAGAAGTACTGAGCTTGCCGATGGATGTTTTACGCATTTCCATTCCATTGATTATTTACTTCGTTGCCATGTTCTTTATTAGCTTCTTTATGAGCAAATGGATGGGCAATGATTATCCACGGACGACCGCCATTTCCTTTACCGCAGCAGGGAATAATTTTGAATTAGCACTTGCTGTTGCCATTGCAACGTTTGGCTTGGCTTCTCCCGTTGCATTTACCACGATTATTGGCCCTTTGGTTGAAGTGCCTGTGTTGATTGCTTTGGTGAGTGTGTCTTTATGGCTGCGTAAAAAGTTTTATCAAAATGAGTCGATTGTCAGTTCAAAGTAATTTTCTTCATTTTGAGGTTTAAGATAAAAACATGGGCATGCGTTGCCCATTTTAGTTTTAAGAGTATGCAGCATGGTATTACCCAATATTGATTTAGATTTATTGCCTACACCAAGTTTTGAACAGGTGCAGGCAAAGCCGTTGAACCATCCGCCACGTATTTTATTGATGTACGGTTCAAACCGTGAGCGTTCTTATAGTCGTTTGGCGGTACAGGAAGCGGGCAGAATTTTGGAGCACTTTGGCGCTGAGGTAAAAATTTTCCATCCCAAAGGTTTGCCTTTACCTGAAGATGGCGATGCTTCACATCCCAAAGTTCAAGAGCTGCATGAATTGTTGGCGTGGGCAGAAGGTATGGTTTGGTGTAGCCCAGAACGTCATGGTTCAATGAGTTCGATTTTCAAAGCACAAATTGACTGGATTCCGCTTGCCGCGGGCGCAATTCGTGCCACACAAGGTAAAACGCTTGCTTTAATGCAAGTGTGTGGCGGGTCGCAGTCATTTAACAGCGTCAATCAATTGCGTATTTTAGGACGTTGGATGCGGATGATCACCATTCCCAATCAGTCTTCTATTCCTAAAGCCTTTTTAGAGTTTGAGGAAGATGGCCGCATGAAAGCGTCTAGCTATTACGACCGTATTGTCGATGTGATGGAAGAGTTATATAAATTTACTTTGCTGACTCGCGGGCAAGCAGCATATTTGGTAGATCGTTATTCTGAACGTGTGGAAACTGCCGAGCAGCTATCGAAGCGTGTTAATCAGAAGTGTTTATAATCCAATTTTAGATACGTAAATACTGCATTACAAAAGGCTTAGAGAGCGATTATTCGGCTTCAAGTCGCTTTAAAATCTGACAATCATCAATGGTTGTTTGCGTGGTGCAGGCTTGTCTAAGTTGCTGAAGTTGTAGCTGAAAATGCTGCAACTCGGCAATTTTATCTTCTACATGCCTTAAATGTTCATCAATCAATTCATTCACAGCGCAGCAGTTTTGTTTCGGCTGTTTTTCTAATTCAATTAAGGCTTCAATTTCTTTTAAGTTCATATCTAAAGCACGGCAACGCTTAATAAAAATCAAACGCTTGAGTGCCTCATCATTGTAATAGCGATAATTATTTTCGGCACGAAAGCTTGGGGTGAGTAAGTGTTTCTTTTCATAAAAACGAATTGTATCTGTGCTGACTCCAACTTTTTTAGCTAATTCATGAATTAAATATTGTGTCATGCTTGACCTTGGACTAAGTCTATAGTTTTAAATGAGCATAATCGAAACAGTTTCATTTTGAAAGAAGGTGTGTCTATGGCATGTACGTGTAGTCATGAACCTGCGCCAATCAAACCGAATAGTAAATTTAGAACCGCGTTATGGATTGCATTGGTGATCAATCTCAGCATGTTTTTTATCGAGTTGATAGGTGGTGCCTATGCCCATTCATCATCCCTATGGGCAGATTCACTGGATTTCTTTGGAGATGCTGTCAATTACGGGATTTCACTTGCGGTGTTAAGTGCAAGTTTGTATTGGCGTGCTACTGTGGCTTTGGTCAAAGGCATCACGATGGCCTTGTTTGGTGTGGTGGTGATGGGCAAGGTTATCTATGCCTATATACAGGGTATTCCACCTGAAGCCATAACCATGGGTATTATTGGGATCATCGCCTTATTAGCCAATGTGGTTACTGCATTGATTTTATATGCATTTCGAGATGGTGATTCGAATATGAAATCGGTGTGGTTATGTAGCCGTAATGATGCGATTGGTAATTTCGCAGTTATTTTGGCGGCAGTGGGTGTATTTGGTACGGGTAGTTTGATTCCAGATCTTGTGGTAGCCGTGATTATGGCGAGTTTGGGCTTAACAGCGGGGTATCATGTGATTCAGCAAGCTTTGGCTGAACGAAGAATAAATGTACCAGAATAAAGAATAAACGTAAAAAGCACTCCATCTGATTTGAGTGATTTAGATGGAGTGCTTTTAATTTTTTGTAGTCGCAATAATTTTAAAATTTGAAGTAAAAATAACGATAAGTTATTCCAAATTGCTATTTACAAAAAATAATATATAACTAAAATTAAAAATAAATTGATGTATTTAAAAATAATTTACACGATGAATAATATTTAATTTTTTTTAAATTGAGGGTTAAATGAAACTAATTAAATTATTTTCTATAGCAAGCCTGATTGCTTTGGCTGGCTGTAGTTCTAAAGTAGTGACTTATGATACTGCAGGGCAAGTGATTGGTTCATGTGTCGCTACACAGGGCTTTATTTTGGGGGCTAAAGCTGTGTGTTATGGTGGTGCCAACATACAAGGCATTAACTATTCTAAAGTAGATGAGCGCACGGGTTTATTGCCAACCATACCAAATAATTCGCAGATTTCACTGCAACAAGACTAATTTTTTAGAGGGGTAATACAATGAAAATTTCTAGTTTAATCGCATTAACAGCGGCTATTTTGATGACAGGTTGTGCTTCAAAAGTGACAACTTATGATTCGAGTGGTCGTATGATTGGTTCATGTCAGGCAGAGCGTGGGTTTGTAATTGGTGGTGGTGCACACTGTGAAGGACGTGCTAACCAAGAAGGTCGCAGTGTACGTTAATTGATGCTAATGACAAAAAACCGAGCTATTTAGCTCGGTTTTTTTAGATTCAACAGCTTTTATTTTTCAACGAAAGCACGTTCAATCACGTAATCGCCCAATTCACCCATACGTGGTGATTCTTTTAAACCATGTTGGTCAAGTAATGCTGCAACATCTTTTAAGAATGCAGGGCTACCACATAACATGGCACGGTCAGTTTCAGGGTTAAAACGTGGTAAACCAATTTTTTCAAAGATTTCACCCGATTCAATTGCCGTGGTCACACGTCCTTGGTTTGGATATTCTTCACGTGTAACGGTTGGGTAATATACCAGTTTTTCACGAATACCAAGTTCTTGGAAAAACTCGTGATTTGGTAATTCATTTAGAATTAAATCTTGATAAGCCAATTCAGAAATGAAACGTGTACCGTGAACCACAATCACTTTTTCAAAGCGTTCATAAGTTTCAGGGTCGCGGATGGTTGCCAAAAATGGAGCTAGACCTGTACCTGAAGAAAGTAAGTATAGGTTTTTACCAGGATTTAAATCATCCAGTACCAAAGTGCCTGTAGGTTTTTTAGAAACCAGCAATTCATCGCCCACTTTTACTTTTTGTAAAATAGACGTTAAAGGGCCATCAGGTACTTTAATTGAGAAGAATTCTAGCTCTTCTTCATAGTTAGCACTGGCAATCGAGTAAGCGCGCATTAAAGGCTTGCCATTTACTTCCAGACCAATCATCACAAATTGACCGTTTTTAAAACGTAGTGCGGTATCGCGAGTCGTTTTAAAACTGAATAAAGTGTCATTCCAGTGGTGTACGTGAGTAATCTTTTCGACGTTGAAAGCAGCCATTAAAGGTCTCAATAAATTATCAAATTAGAACAGCTTGCTATTCTAATCTAAAATCATTCTCTATAAACTGAATATATTTAATTGAGCTTATCAGAAAAAGTGATGAAGACTGATCTAAAAATGCCAATAATCGGATTTATGCACTCTCCCTACCGAGAAAAATTTGGTATTCCTCGTCAACCAAATCTGGTACAGGTCGAATCGTATATTGAAATGCAAGCGCCTTATAACGATGTGTTGGCATTTCAAGGGATCGAAGCGTTTAGTCACTTATGGTTAATCTGGCAATTTCACGACAATAAAAACCAAACCGATGCTCATCCAACCGTACAGAAACAGCAAAACCCCTGTTTTCGTGCACAAGTGCGTCCGCCACGTTTGGGTGGTAATCAAAAAATAGGTGTGTTTGCGACGCGCAGCATGTATCGACCTGCACCCATTGGTTTGTCTGTGGTGCAATTTAAACAGGTCAAAAAAGTGGGTAAGTCACTGCGAGTTTATGTGACAGGGGCAGATTTACTGCATGGCACGCCTATTTTGGATATTAAACCTTATATCCAATATTCAGATGCTGTGCCTGATGCACAAAGTGGTTATGCGCAAGATGAACCCATAAGAAAAACAGTGCTATGGATGGACACAGCAGAAGCGCAAAAAAATCAGTTACTCGGCTCAGGCGTATTGCAACCACAAATTGTGCAGGAATTGGAACAGGTCTTGTCTTTAGATCCACGACCTGCATATCAGGATGATGCTGAACGAATTTACACCATGAATTTTGCAGATTTTGATGTCAGTTTCCGTGTTGATCAGCACGCAGTGCATATCCTAAAAATTGTTTTAATCGCTGTCGATTAAACCAGCATATATAAAATAGCCACCAACGCCAGCATGTGCAGAATTTGGGCAGGGGCGAAATACAGTGCAAAGCGCAAACCACCAATGAGCGCGGCATTGACGCATTTGGCAATCGCATGTGCCACCACACCTAAAATTAAGGCATACAAAAGTACCTGCTGGCTCGGTGGACCTTGCATCACCACGGTTGCAATTGCGGCATGAACCTCAAATAACGAGGCGAGCAGGGTACCAATGATTAAACCTGCATCCCCAAGGGTTTGTTCCAAGCCGTATACCATCGCTTGAATTGCGGTTAAGGTCGCCACAATAATAGCGGCTTCTTTAAGGCTAAACATACGGGTGTCGGCTTCAGGTTTTGCTGTTGTCGTACTTTTATGTTTTTTGAGCAACCAGACACCCGCTACAACCAAAATCGCGATTCCGACCAAACTTGGAATAATTAATAACTTAAACCAAATCAGATTGACACCCGCCACAATAATCAACATTTGCGCTAAAGTTGCCACGCAAGACATCAGCGCTGCACCTGCATTGGCACGTGCGTCGCCACGACCTGCGCGTACTTCCATGCCTAAACTGGCAATGGTTGCGGTGCTTGATACAAAACCTGAAGCAATTGCAGATAATATGAGGGCGTTGCTGCTTGAGAGTAAACGCTTGGCGATATGCGCCAAAGCCTGCACACTTAGAATTAAAATCAATAATTTTAAAATCACATAAGGATTAAGCACATTGCCCCATAGTGCAGTATTAGGCGTCAGTGGCAAGGCAATTAACACCAAAGCCAGTAAAAACAAGCCATCACGTAGTTCAGCTTCGGTAATCCACTGACTGACAATGCCATGCATGGTGTGCTTGGTCATGAGTAAACCTGTCAAAATAACCGATAAACCTGCTGCCAATGGAATATTCCATAAACACAATGCACCAATAAAATAGGTCATCACGAAGGCAAGTTCGGTGGTAGCGCCGGGGTCATCTTCCGTTTGATTTTTGAGGGAATATAAGCCAATTCCCCCAACAATCAACGCACCCACAATGGCAATGCTCGTGCCCAATAAGAAGCAAATGGCACCTAATAATGCACAAATTCCAAAGGTACGTACGCCTGCAAAACGGTGATGTTGTCCATTTTTTTTACTGCGTTCACGCTCTAATCCAATCAGTAAGCCACAGCCAAGTGCTGCTGCAAACATGGTGAGCAGTTCGGGAAAATTGGTTGTAACCAAAGATGGAGGAGTCAGAAAATCCACAGCAACATTCCAAATACAAGGTGTTATTTTAAACATCATATATTTGAATTGTGTTTATCGCCATTTATGAATCTATTTTCACTCTAAAATTATGGCTTAATCGAACCATACAAGATTACTGTATTAAAGAAGTCATTCAGCCCTGAAAGCAAACTCTGCTATAGTAAACCCAGATTTTGGGGCATATAACAATGAATTTTAATTTTGAAATAGACAGTACTTGGTGCTTAGAACAATTAGTCAAAGATCGTAAAATTACCGAACGTGATCAGGCTTTGGTACAAACCACGCATCGTCAACGTGATCAATTAAAATGGCATCCGTTACAATGGATTGCCAACTTTAATTTGGTCGATCAAAGTCATCCCCAAACCACTTTAACTTTAAACCGTTTATGCCAATGGCTGGCTGATAAATCAGGCTTGCCATTCTATATTATTGATCCGTTAAAAGCCGATGTTGCCGCTTTAACTGCTGTGATGTCGCAGGAATTTGCGCTGCGTAACCGTATTTTAGCGGTGGAAGTGACTGCAGATGCGGTATTAATTGCGACAGATCAACCTTATAAAAAAGAATGGGTTGCCAACTTAGAACATAGTTTATTGCCCAAAAAAATTCAGCGGGTTTTACTCAGCCCAGATCAATTACAGCGCTATTTGATTGAATATTACCAAGTGAGTCGTGCAGTACATTCATCACAAAAATCTTCTGCACACGACCGTGAAAATAAAGGGGTCGAGGCTTTATTGCAATTGGGCGATACCCAAAACCCAGATGCCAATGATCAACATATTGTGAAGTTGGTCGATTGGGTGCTGCAATTTGCCTTTGAACAAGGCGCAAGCGATATTCACCTCGAACCACGTAAAGACACAGGCAAAGTACGTTTTCGTATTGATGGCGTGTTGCACACCATCTATAACATGCCTGCCAATACGCTTACCGCAGTCATCTCACGGATTAAAATTTTAGGGCGTATGAATGTAGCCGAAAAACGTAAACCGCAAGATGGACGTTTAAAAACCCGAACTCCAAAAGGACAAGAAACTGAACTGCGTTTATCGACCTTACCAACGGCGTTTGGCGAAAAACTGGTGATGCGTATTTTTGACCCAGAAGTATTGGTACGCAGTTTTCAGCAATTGGGTTTTGATAGTCGTTTGTTGAATGAATGGCATGCCCTGACTGCACATAGTCACGGCATTATTTTGGTTACAGGCCCTACAGGTTCGGGTAAAACCACCACGCTGTATTCATCGCTAAAGCAATTGGCTACCGATGAAGTCAATGTCTGCACCATTGAAGACCCGATTGAAATGTTAGAACCGAGTTTTAACCAAATGCAGGTGAATACTGCAATTGATTTAGGTTTTGCCGATGGTGTGCGTGCCTTAATGCGTCAAGACCCTGACATTATTATGGTCGGAGAAATTCGAGATCAGGATACCGCAAATATGGCAATTCAAGCGGCACTGACGGGGCATTTGGTTTTATCGACACTGCATACCAATGATGCGCCTTCAAGTTTGACTCGTTTGCATGATTTGGGCGTACAGCCATTTTTGACAGCTGCCACAATTTTAGGCGTTTTGGCACAGCGTTTGGTGCGTAAACTGTGTCCGCATTGTAAGCAAGAAGGCTCAATAAATGAAAAAGATTGGGAACATTTGACCTTCGATTACATTATGGAAATGCCTGCACAAGTGTTTAAACCTGTTGGATGCGATGAATGCCGTCAAACGGGCTATAAAGGTCGGGTCGGAATTTATGAGTTTATGCCGTTAAGTTTAGATACCAAACAGCTCATCAGCGCCAATGCCAATTTAAATGAATTACGTCAGCAAGCTAAAAAAGAGGGCATTGAACCGTTGCGTATTGCAGGCGCACGCAAAGTTTTAGAAGGCATGACCACTTTAGAGGAAGTGTTGCGAGTCGTGCCATTAAATTAGCAGATTCAAACTTTTTACGATGAATTTTAAAAAATGGAAATCTTAAGATTCAGCTCATCTTGCTTTGTTTTAATCACCATAACGAAATGAGCAACACAAAAAGGTGAAGCAATGAAATTTACAATGAAAGCAATGTTGATGGCAGGTTTAATGGCAATGGCTTCAATCACCATGGCAAACGACAGCATTAACACCCAAGCACTACATCAAAATGTAACTGTAAAACAAGCTTTAAGCCTGAAAGATGACAGCAAAGTGCAGTTAAAAGGTTATGTGGTGAAATCTATTGGTGATGAAAAATATCAGTTCCGTGATAACACAGGCACTATTACGGTCGATATTGATGATGACTTATGGAATGGCAAAGCAGTTTCTGCCAAAACGCCTGTTACCTTAATTGGTGAAGTGGATATTGATCACAAGCCTACAAAACGTATTGAAATAGATGTGGATCAAGTTCGTTTCTAAATCTACGCTGTGTAAAACAGCATTAGTTGCTACACAAAACTGATTTCACTCAAAAACCACATACGCTGTAAGGTGTATGTGGTTTTATCATGTAAAGTATTTTGAAATCATAAAATTTTGAAGCATAAATAACAGAGGAAGATATGCGCTTACTCTTGGCTGAAGACGATGTATCGCAAGCAGAAAGTATAAAAACTTGGCTGGAAATGGATGGTTATAATGTCGATTGGGTTGAACGTGGTGATCATGCCATTTTAGCGATTCAGCAGCATCATTATGATTGTGTGTTGTTAGACCGTGGGTTGCCTAAAAATAGCGGTGATGAAATTCTGCACGCTTTACGACAGCAGCAACAGGACACACCTGTTATTTTTATTACTGCGCGCGATAGTATTCAAGATCGGGTACAGGGACTTGATTTAGGTGCCAATGATTATTTGGTCAAACCGTTTAGCCTTGAAGAACTATCGGCGCGGGTACGCAGTCAGTTACGCAGTGCGCAAAGTCATCCGACACAGCAGCTTGAATTTGCCAACTTGGTTTTAGATACGCAAAGCAAACAAGTGAAAGTGGATGATCAACAGGTCAATTTAACGGCCAAGGAATTCCAGATTTTACATAAACTGATGCAAAACCCGCAGCATGTGGTGACTCGTGAACAGCTCGAAGAGTCTTTATATGCATGGGGCGATGAAATTGAAAGTAATGCGATTGAAGTATTTATTTATCAATTACGCAAAAAAATTGGCAGTAGCCGCATTAAAACCATCCGAGGTTTAGGCTATCGTATGCAGCAAGATAACTAATTCAGTTTGATCTCCGCATGTCTAAACAGGTCATTTCTTTACAGTCCAAACTGGTTAAAAGCTCCGTTTTAAGTTCGGTCTTGGCGGGTGGACTCGCCCTGATTTTATTATTGGCGGTTGCCAGTTATCAGACCATGCGCGTGCATGATGACATTATGGATGAAATAGCCGATATGTTGCTGCGAGCAGACTTGCGTGACCATGCAGGCAATCAGGTCGATGAGTTGAGTGAGCAATTTCATATTGCCTATCAATTGGGGTTAGATGATCTGATTTTGACTACCTCTGAAGATGAACATGACATTTCTCAGCTTCACTTGTCTCAGCTTGCCGTGGTATCTGAGCATGGTTTTTCATTTCACTGGCAAGATGGACAAATTTGGCGCAGCTATGTGGCAGAGGAAGATGGCTTGCATGTGATTGTCGCGCAGCCGCTTAAATATCGCTTCAAGGAAATTGCTGCAACCAGTTTAGGTTATGCCGCTATTTTATTGCTGTTGTGGTTGCTGCAATGGGCCATTGTGCATTTTATGATTGGTCGTCAATTTAAGCGGATTCAGCAACTCTCCCAACAAATTGCAGAAAAAAATCAACATGATTTGACGCCAATTATCCCCACACAACCTGAATTGAAAGAACTGCAACCCATGCTGCAGCAATTGAATAAATTGTTGGGGCGAGTAGAGCAGTCTTTAATTGCAGAACAGCGATTTACAGCAGATGCTTCGCATGAATTACGCTCTCCTTTATCTGCCATTCAATTGCGTTTGCAGGTGCTAAAACGTAAATACCAACAACAACCTGAGTTGGCACAAGATTTAGAGCAAATTCAGCGTGATGTCAGTCGTGGTACACAAGTATTGGAAAATTTGCTGTTATTGGCACGTTTAGACCCGACAGATGCGGCATCGTTAAATAAAAGTGCGGTATCTATAGCAGACTTGGTGCAGGAAGTTTTACAAAGTCTGACGCCGTTTATTCAGGAAAAAGCCATTCAGATTCAGTCAGATATTCAACCGATACAAGTGCAAGGCAATCCTGAATTGCTATTTAGCTGCCTGCGCAACTTGATTGACAACGCAGTGCGTTATGCAGCACCTCAAGGACGTATTTGGATTGAAGCGAAACCGCATGAATTGATGCAGGAAATTTGCATCGCCGACAATGGTCATGCAGTGACTGATGACGTTTTGGCACGTTTGGGCGAACGCTTTTACCGTGCTTTAGGCAGTAAAACTCAAGGTTCTGGTTTAGGACTGTCGATTTGTAAGAAAATTATAGAGTTGCATGCAGGAAAAATTGAATTTTCACGTGCTGAACAAGGTGGTTTAAAAGTGCGTATTTTGTTGCCTAAAGCCCAGTTGTAAATATGATTGGTTTTAGGAAGCAAGTTAAAATTAGACAAGTCAGAACTTAAAAGCAGTATGCGCTGATTCATACTGCTGTTTCCACGTTTATTATTGTGTTGATTATTTTAATTATTTTGTGAGAATAAGACGATTGTTACGGGTTAAGCGTAAACGATATTCTTCGCCTGCATGCAAAATACGAATTTCGCGTCCTAGCGCAAACAAGTTATTTGAATGTAACATAGGTAGGGCATGCTGAGTGTCTGAATGACGTGAAAATAAATTAAATGGGGCGTTCATTTTGAGTTACTCCGTGGTGTGTAAGAATTGTTTTAAATGATAATCATTATCATATAAGCCTGTCAACGGATTATTTTTGATTTTATAAAAGTCTACAATTTGCAGTTAAACGTACATTGCAGAAAAGGAAACGGGTTCATGTCCAAGCCAAATATTCATGTGGCAATTGCGCTGTTATTTCATCAAAACAAAGTGTTAGTGGGTTGGCGCGAAGCCAAACAACATCAGGGCAATAAACACGAGTTTCCTGGTGGAAAAGTGGAAGCAGGCGAAACTCCTGTAGATGCCTGCCGCCGTGAGGTGTTTGAAGAAGTTGGTATTGGCATACAGCATTGGCATGCCTTTGATATTATTTGCCATGAATATGATGATGTGATTGTCAATCTGCATATTTTTCAGGCTGCTGTACCTGCGGCTTTATTAAAAGATATTCAAGTGCCTTGGACATGGTTTAGCCGTCCGCAACTTTTAGAGCTGAATTTTCCGCAAGCCAATCGTGCAATTGTGCAACGACTGGCGTGGCAACAGGCTATTAAAGTCAGTGAAGATTTAAAACATTTAGCAAATTTGCCTAAGCAAAAACTGCTGTATTGGCGGGTTGAGCCCAATGCTGCCTGCAAGGTTGAATTGTCAGAATATTGCATTGAGCAACTGGGGCAAGTGATTATCAATTTGGAATTGTGGAAGCAATTAAATACGATTCAGCAACACGCGATTGCAGCAATTCATTTGAAACAATCGCAACTAATGCAATTCCAAAAGGGCGATTTAAAAGTCGGGCAGCGTTATATTGCAGCATGTCATGACATTGTTTCGGCACAACATGCACAGCAAATTGGCTGTGAAGCAATTTTGCTCAGCCCTGTTTTAGCAACTACTACGCATCATGATGCCACACCTTTAGGATGGGAAAAATTCCAACAGATTGCTGAGTTTGTCGATATTCCTGTTTTTGCTTTGGGTGGCTTAACTCAGGATGATTTTGCTACGGCAGAGCAGCATCATGCCTATGGCATTGCAGGCGTACGTTTTATTTGAATTTCTGGTTTGACAAATAAAAAATCGCTGATGTAATTACACTCAGCGATTTTTAGTTTATTAAATCATCGTCCTTACAAATCCTTCAAAGCTTGTTGGGCTTGCGCAAGGCTTTTGGCATTATTTTGTTGCTGTGCTGCTTTTTGAATGACTAACCACAATTGACGTTTCATGGCATCGCTTTGTGCATAGCTTAAACCACGACGTGCCAAGGCTTCTGCATTGGCAGGTTGCTTTTTTTGGTTGGCAATTAAAGCCAAATATAAATAGGTTTCAGCCGCTTGCGGGGCAAGTCGCTGCGCTTGCAAAGCTGCTGTTTCGGCCTGATTGAATTGACCTTGTTTATAAGCGGTCTGGGTTTGCTGCATCAACTTTTGAAAAGCAGGCAAACTACGACCATCCTCTAATTTTTGTTGCACGGTTTGTTGTGGCACCACCACTTGCAACGATTGACGCTTAATTTCTTCACGTTCATAAGGACGAATCACCACACCTTCTGGTGTCGTCACAGTTTTAGGTTTTTCAGGCACAGGCTGAGGAGCAGGCGGTTCAGGTAAACTCTGGCAAGCTACAATCGTTGCCATCGCACCCATAGCGAATGTGGTGAAAAAAACCTGTCTTAAACGTGATAATTTCATAAGCGTAACCAATCGATATCCTCAAGTTTAATTGATATAACTGCCGCTTGAGATGACACGACCATCGGTATTGTCATCTGATACAGGTTCAGTTTCACGGATATAATTTTCGATACTGTCACTGGTTTCAGGAGCTGCTTGTTGAGTTTCAGTATCGGGTTGGTAAACGGGTTCAACTTGATAGTGTGAAAAACCACATGCGGTTGCCTGACGTGGTACATTATTACGATTCACTGGAATATACATCGCACCTTCACAGCCTTGTGCAGATAAATGCCCAGAACTGCGGTCAATCCAATGCCATTGAATTTGTTCAGTCTGACGTAAGTTGACAGGTTTTTGACGCAATTGCTGCATCACATTACTCCAGACAGGCAAAGCACCAGACGAGCCTGTTAAGCCTGTGACTTTGTTATCATCCAAACCAAGCCATACAACGGCTAAATAATTGCCTGAATAGCCCGCAAACCATGAATCACGAGTATCATTGGTTGTACCTGATTTACCTGCCAATTTTAAATCTGTCGATAAGCTATTGTAAGCTGAACGACCTGTACCAGAACTCATCACTTGCTGTAAGCCATAATTCAAAATATAGGCGGCAGAAGGATCAATAGTTTGTTGTACGGTTAAACCATAACGATCCAGTAAACGTCCATTGGCATCGACTACGGTGCGAATCGCTTTGGTCGGATATTTAAAACCACCAGTGGCAAAGTTGCCATAAATATCCATCACCTGCATAGGCGATAAATCTACTGCACCCAAGAAAATAGATGGATATTGCGGAACCGCATCACTTGGTACACCAAATTTAATGAGGTGATTACGGAAGGTAGATAATCCAAACTCCTGTCCCAAACGAACTGCAGATAGGTTATAAGACTGAGATAGGGCTTGTGACATAGACACAATCCCATGATCGCTGCCGCTATAATTACGTGGTGTCCAAGATTTACCATCAATTGGGATGCTGATTTGGCTGTCTTCTACAGGACTTGCCCAGTTATATCGACCAGACTCAATCGCACTTAAATAAATAATTGGTTTGAGCAGTGAGCCAACTTGACGTTTGGCATCCAAGGCACGGTTAAAACCCGTAAAATCTTGCGTAGAACCTACCGCTGCCACTAACTCGCCATTTTCAGGATGAGAAATTAGCACCGCGCCTTGTAATTCTTTTAAACGCTTTGGATTGGCTTTGCTTAAACGCTCAACCGATGCTTTAAAAGCATTTTGTACGTTGGTTTGTGCAATCGGATCAAGCGTCGTGAAGATACGCAAACCCTGATTGGTCAAATCTCCTTCTTGATATTCAGTACGTAATTGACGGCGGACAATATCTAAAAAGTCAGGGAAACGGGCAGGGCCAATGGTCGGTTTTGTAATGACATTTAAGGGACGCGCAGTTTCTTTTTCATATTGTTCTTGGTTTAAATAACCCATCACCAACATATTGTTTAGTACAATGTCACGACGTTTTTTGGCAGCTTCAGGGTTGCGCCAAGGATTATATAATGATGGACCTTGTACCAAACCGACCAAAAAGGCTTGTTGTGAAATGTTTAGCTCACGCAACGGCATACCAAAATAAAACTGTGAAGCTAGACCATAACCATTAATAGAATAGTTACCGTTTTGACCTAAATTCACCTCATTTAAATAGGCTTCTAAGATTTCATCTTTGCTGTAATGTAGTTCAATCAGCATGGCCATGAGTGCTTCATTGGCCTTACGTTTTAAGGTGCGTTCTGGGCTTAAATAAAAGTTTTTCACCAATTGCTGCGTAAGGGTAGAACCACCCTGACGTTTGCCACCAGTGACGTTGCTGACAATAGCACGTGCAGTACCACGAATTGAAACGCCGTGATGTTGATAGAAATTACGATCTTCAGTGGCAATAAGGGCTTCAATCAGCGGTTTAGGTACTTTATTCAGTTTAATCAGCACACGATCTTCATTGTGCTGTGGATAAATTCCGCCAATCAACATCGGTTCTAAACGTGCAATACCTGTATTAGATGGTTTGGTGGCGCTCACTTCACTAATTTGATTGTTGGCAAAACTGACTTTTAAAACCTGTTCAGGTTCGACACTGTCTCCAAAGTCAAAACCACGGGTATGCACAAATAAAGTATTACCATCGCTGACATAACTGCCTGATTTAGCATAATTATCTGTATTTTTATAGCCAAGCAGTTTCAGTTCTTGAGTAAAGTCGGTCTGGCTGACAGGTGCATTGCTATACACTTCTAACGGGCGTGCAAAAACCTTGGCTGGAATATCCCAACGCTGTCCTTCAAATTTGTCTCTGACAATATTATCCAGACGAATCAAGTAGATACTAAATGCAATAAATCCACCAATAACGATGATGCAAAATAGTAATGCAATTATGCCTATGCCACGCTCAGACTTCATAAATCGCGATAAGATCCTGATAAATTTTGCTAATCATGCGAAGCTTTTACTGAATTTGCAATAATTAATCTGTGACTGAAGGGAAAATATCGTCATAAAATTGAGCAGAAATGTAGTTTTAAAGTTTTTTTAAATCAACTAGGTTAGTGCTATGATAGGCGTCGAATCGTAGCGGAGCGATATCGCAGGTGCAAATTTCACATAAGAACTTTCGGAACATTGGACTGATTGGCCGTCCAGACAAATATTCTGTCGTAGAAACATTATGTCTGATTCACGACCATATTTTAGGATTGGGTTTGCATCCCGTTTTTGATTCTGACACTGCTCAACTTGTACCTTATAACAACACCCAAACAGTCAGCCGTGCTTTATTAGGCGAAGTGGTCGATTTGGTGATTGTGGTGGGGGGGGATGGTTCATTGCTGCACGCAGCGCGCGCTTTGGTTAAATACAATACCCCTGTAATTGGTGTGAACCGTGGGCGTTTAGGCTTTTTAACCGATATTAAACCGACAGAAGTAATCTTTAAACTCGATCAGGTTTTGCAAGGACATTTTCAGTCAGACCGTCGTTTTTTATTGGAAATGGAAGTGCGCTCTAAAGGTGAAATCATTTATGAAGCGATTGCCTTAAATGATGTGGTGCTACATTCGGGTAAGTCGGTTCACATGATTGACTTTGAACTGAATATTGATGGGCAATATGTCTATCGTCAGCACAGTGATGGTTTAATCGTTTCGACCCCAACAGGTTCAACGGCTTATGCTTTGTCGGGTGGTGGCCCAATTGTACATCCGAGCATGGATGCAATTGCATTGGTGCCTATGCATCCACATACCTTGTCTTCACGCCCAATTGTGGTGGGTGGACACAGCGAAATTAAAATCAATATTCGTGAAAACCGTGTGTTGCCGATGGTTAGTGCTGACGGTCAACATAGTGTTTCATTAAATGTCGGAGATAGTTTGCATATCCGCAAACATCCTTATAAATTAAATTTATTACATCCACCAGGTTATGACTTCTATATGGCATGTCGTACCAAATTAGGGTGGAATCAAGATTTTGAATCAATGCAACAGCAGGATGAATGATGAATATTGAACAAATGCTTGCCGTACTCGATCCTGAAATTGTTGGACGTTTAAAAACGGCAATTGAAATTGGCAAGTGGCCAAACGGTGTTGCGCTGACCCAAGAGCAACGTCAAATTTGTATGCAAGCAGTGTATGCGTGGGAAATGAAAAACCTGCCTGAAACTGAGCGTAGTGGCTATATTGACCGTGGCACTAAAGAAGAAGGCGAGCAGTGTGATGACGATCATCACAAGCATGAAGAATTTAAACCGATTCGTTTTGTTTAAATGATGCAAAACTGCTTTCATGAAAATTGAAAGATGAAAAAGACACCTGAGATGGGTGTCTTTTTTTGTATCTTCAATGACGTTTTAGTTGTGACGATTTTGCCAAAGCTGCTGTGCATTTTGCATTGCTGCCGCATAATCATCACAAACACCCATGGTATATAAAGCAATACCCATGGTTTCAGTAATGGCGACTTCACCATACTCATGAGTTTGCTGACCTAGCCAGACGGCTTTAAATACTGCCAAATCCAATTCTTCTTCTACAGGGCTACGGTTATCGGTCAGTTTAGGCAGTTCGTGTTCATATAAAGCGCCATTTTTGATGCCACAAATTAAAGTTTTGGCATCGGGGTTGCGCTCAAATTCACCGCCTTCGCCTTTAATTACTGCACTGTTTTGATAACCCAACTGAAATGCGGCTTGTTGATGCGAGCTGCGATAAGCGGGGTGGAAGATCGCCTGCATGGTGGCTTTGGCATTAAATGGATTGATTAAACGGGCAAGGGTATGAATAGGAGAACGTAAACCCATCACATTGCGTAAATTAATCAACTCACTCAAAATCGGTGAAATAACATCTAAAGGTAAATAAGCAAAATTACGCTGCGCTAATTGTTGCTCAACGTCTAGGTCATTTTGGCAAATTGGATAATCTAAATATTGCAGTGCTTGTTCGGTATATAAACGGTTGATGGTATGCCCAGAAGCACCATGCATCACCACTTTATAGCCATGTTTTGCTAAAGTCAGCGCTGCCAATAAAAACCACGGATAATGTCTGCGTTTACCTGCATAAGATGACCAGTCTAAATCGACCTGAAGCGGTTTAAATTGCAGTTGATCACGGGTAGCTTGTACAAAACCTGCCAACTCCTCTACAGATTCTTCCTTCACACGCAGCAACATTAAAAAAGCACCCAATTGCACATCCAACACTTCATTGCGCAAAATCATAGAAAAAGCTTGATAGGCCTCGTCATAGGTCAGTGAACGTGCGCCTGTTTTGCCTTTGCCAATAATTCGAATAAATTGTGCGAATGGATGTTCTGCATCTTTATAAATATTTCTTTTATTGGGGTTTGTATTTGGCATAAGCGAGTTCACACACATCTTTAGTTAGTATACTAGTGTATAAACTTCGGCAACAGTTTGCAGCACTATTCACAGCTTCAGCTTGTACGAGCTGCCACAAGTTTCATTGCATATCTGAAATGACGACTAAAGTTTGACTGTAAAGTAAGACAATCTGTAGGGATAACACATGACAGCCTGTATAAAAATGCATAGCATGGATACTATTGAAAACAACAATTGAAAAATAAAGGATTGGATATGCTGGCTTATGATGCTGATTTAGAATTATTTAGAGATAACTTTCGACGTTTTATGCAGGAGCATATTGCACCGCATTATGCTGCGTGGGAACGTGAGGGCATCATGCCGCGCAGCGTGTGGAATCTGTTAGGTGAAAATGGCTTTTTATGTATTGATGTGCCTGAAGAATATGGCGGCTATGGTGTTCCAACGCATTATTCCCTAATGTTGGTCGAAGAATCGGCACGTGCAGGTTATAGCGCACTTTCTACAGGTATTTCCTGTCACTCTGAAATCGCTGCGCCGTACATTTTGCATATTGGTACAGAAGAACAAAAACAATACTGGCTGCCTAAAATGGTGTCGGGTGAAGTGGTTGGTGCAATTGGCATGACCGAGCCAGGTGCGGGTTCAGACTTACAAGCCATGCGTACCAACGCCATTTTGCAAGAAGATCATTATGTACTGAATGGTTCTAAAACCTTTATTTCCAATGGTCAGCATGCAGACTTAGTGGTTTTGGCAGTAAAAACAGATCCGCAAGCACGTGCCAAAGGCGTGTCGCTCATGTTGGTCGATACTCACTTGGAAGGCTTTAAAAAAGGCACCAATTTGGAAAAAATTGGTTTGCATTCACAAGACACGTCAGAGCTATTCTTCGACAATGTCAAAGTGCCGAAAAATCAATTGTTAGGACAGGCAGGGCATGGTTTTGCCTATTTAATGCAAGAATTGCCACGTGAACGTACTGCGATTGCAGCTACTGCATTGGGTGCTATTCGAGGTTCAATTGATGTGACCACACAATATGTGCAAGAGCGTCAGGCGTTTGGACAAGCCATTGGTCAGTTCCAGAATACCCGTTTTGTTTTGGCACAGGCTAAAATTGATGAATTGGCAACCGCTGCTTTTTATAATCAAAACGTCGAATTGTATATGCAGGGCAAACTGGACGTCGAAACTGCAGCCGCTTTAAAAAGCTTTGCGACAGATATGCAAATGAAAATTGCCGATCAATTGCTGCAACTGTTTGGCGGTTATGGCTATATGACGGAATACCCGATTTCTCGTTTCTTTGTCGATGCGCGAATCCAGCGAATTTACGGTGGAACCAATGAAATTATGAAAGAAATTGTCGCGCGTGGTTTATTGGGGCGTTAAAACAATGCCTAAAAGTCCAATTGAATAAAGATCAAGGATCATCTCCAGAGTCAGCCCAGTGCTGGCTCTTTTTTTATGAATTTGATCAGACTTAAAAGCAATGAGCTGATTGATAATTACACTTAAAAATAAAATTACACCGCTTAGAATTAGAGATGCAAAAAAGAAAAGCATAGTTGCCCAGTTTTAAGCGGTACGTTGTGCAAAGTTGCGGCTTAAATGTATAGATTGGTGATGCTTTGATCAACTGTATGTTTTTAAATCTGAAACACTGAAAGTTGTATTGCGCAACATTTGAAAGCTAACTATTGTTATACTATTTGCAAAATGTTTATGAAGGGCGACATAACAATGATCCAAGACGATCAGAACACAACGACTTCTCTTGATCTCGCTAAAATCCGTGAAGATATTGACTCTGTAGATCAACAGATTCAGCAGCTGATTAACCGTCGAGCACGACTTGCTGAAGCGGTGGCGAAAGCAAAATTTGCAGCAGAAGAGAGCCCGTTGTTTTACCGTCCTGAACGTGAAGCGCAAGTTTTACGTAATGTTATGGAACGCAACGAAGGGCCGTTGTCTGATGTGACCATGGCACGTTTATTCCGTGAAATTATGTCGGCATGTTTGGCACTTGAAGCGCCACAAAGTATTGCGTTTTTAGGGCCAATTGGTACTTATACGCATTCCGCAGTACTTAAACATTTTGGTCAAGATGCGATTGTGCGTCCTTTGCCTACTATTGATGAAGTTTTCCGTGAAGTGGAAGCAGGCAGTGCACACTATGGTTTAGTACCTGTCGAAAACTCATCTGAAGGTGTGGTGAACCATACTTTAGATTGCTTTAAATCATCGCCATTAAATGTGATTGGTGAAGTAGAATTGCGTATTCATCACCAATTCCTTGTGTCAGAAAACACTCGTAAAGACAGCATTAAACAAATTTATGCGCATCAGCAAACTTTGGCACAATGCCGTAAATGGTTAGATGTACATTATCCAGGTGTAGAACGTGTGGCACTCAGCTCCAATGCAGAAGCAGCGCGCCGTATTCGTAATGAATGGCATTCTGCTGCAATTGCTTCTGAAATTGCGGCCAATATTTACGAACTCGAAATTTTACATAGCAATATTGAAGATAACCCAGAAAATACCACACGTTTCTTGGTGATTGGTCGTGAGAAAGTTCCACCAAGTGGCAATGATAAAACTTCATTGTTGGTGTCTGCACATGACCGCGCAGGGGCATTGCTTGAGATTCTTGCACCATTTGCGAAGCACAATATTAGCTTGACCAGTATTGAAACACGTCCTGCCTTGCCTGAAAAATGGGCCTATGTATTCTTCATTGACCTAGAAGGGCATGTCGAGCAAGACAATGTCCGTGCAGCGATTGAAGAAATCCGTCCATTGGTGAAAGAAATTCGTGTCTTGGGTTCTTATCCTGCTGCCGTGTTGTAATCGTATTTAATTCAGTGATGTGCATGTTTGTCATGCGCGCCACATTCACCACCTAGTCAACTGGAAGTGTAAAATGTCGTTTGTCCCAGCCAATGAAGGCATCTCGAAGTTAAAGCCTTATCAACCAGGTAAACCAATCAGTGAACTTGAGCGTGAGTTGGGGATTACAGATATCGTCAAACTTGCTTCAAATGAAAACCCATTGGGCTGTTCAGACAAAGTCAAAGAAGCCGTTGCAGCAGAAATTGCTGAAATTGGTCGCTATCCAGATGGTGGTGGTTTTATTTTAAAAGACCAAATTCAAAAACAATTTGGCTTTGCGCATGACCGTATTACTTTGGGTAATGGTTCAAACGATTTGCTAGAAATGTTTGCTCGCGCATTCGTTTCAGATCAAGATTCAGTGTTGTACAGCCAACATGCCTTTGCAGTATATGCTTTGGTAACGCAAGCGATTAATGCTCAAGCGATTGAAGTGCCTGCCAAAGGTTTTTCACATGACTTGGATGCTATGGCGGCAGCAATTCAAGACAACACCAAGTTAATCTTTATTGCCAACCCAAATAACCCAACAGGCACATGGTTTGAAGAGGCTGAATTTGAAGCCTTTATGCAAAAAGTTCCTGCACGGGTGATTGTGGTATTAGATGAAGCCTATGTGGAATATTTTCCAGAGAACTTCAATAGCCTTAAATTCCTTGAGCAATATCCAAACTTAATCGTGAGCCGTACTTTATCTAAGTGCTATGGTTTGGCGGCGCTGCGCGTTGGTTTTGCTTTAGCTTCTGCAGAAGTGACCGATTATTTAAACCGTATTCGTCAACCATTTAACGTCAATCACTTGGCAATGGTGGCTGCGGTTGCGGCATTAAAAGACGAAGATTTTATCGAAAAATCACGTATTGCCAACAAAGCAGGCATGGCGCAATTGGAAGCAGGCTTTAAAGCATTGGGTCTGAATTATGTGCCTTCACGTGCTAACTTTATTTTGGTAGATGTAGAAGCCGATCCGGGTCAAACTTTTAATGCCTTATTGAAAGAAGGTGTAATTGTACGTCCTGTGGGTATTACGACCCATTTACGTGTTTCAATTGGCACAGAAGCAGAAAATGCCAAGTTCCTGCGTGCATTAGCCAAAGTATTGGGCAAGGAAGCGAAGGCATAAAACATGGCGCAACCATTGTTTGAAAAAGTTGCATTTATCGGACTCGGGCTAATAGGCTCGAGTTTGGCACGTGTAATGCTGGCAGAAAACTTAAGTCGGCATATTGTGGCATCGACCCGTTCTGAAAAAACGCTGCAAGATGCTTTGGAATTAGGATTAATTGAACAAGGCTTTAACAATCCTGTAGATGCGGTACAAGGCGCAGATTTAGTGGTGTTGGCGCTACCTGTGCAAGCCACAGAAAAAGTCTTGCGATTAATTCAGCCACATTTGGCAGATAATGTAATTCTGACCGATGTAGGCAGCACCAAAGGCAGTGTCGTGGCTGCAGCCAAAGCGGTTTTTGGAGAACATTTACCTGCAGGTTTTGTACCCGGGCATCCAATTGCTGGGGCAGAGCATACAGGCGTGCATGCAGGCAAGGTTGATTTATTTGCCAATCACAAAGTCATTTTGACACCATTGCCAAGCAGTGCGCCGTGGGCAGTCAATAAACTGATTCAAATGTGGGAAAGCGCCAAAGCCGAAGTAATTTGCATGGATGTGGAAAAACATGATGAGGTATTGGCGTATACCAGTCATCTTCCACATTTAATGGCCTTTAATTTGGTCGAACAATTGGCAAATCGGGAAGATAATTTAGACATTTTCCGCTATGCTGCAGGTGGCTTTCGTGACTTCTCACGTATTGCTGCCAGCGATCCACAAATGTGGCATGACATTTTCTTGGCCAATAAAACTGCATTGTTAAAAGCGGTGGATGGCTTTGAAAGTCAACTCGCGATTATTCGCCAACTGATTGAACAAGAAGACTCGCATGCTTTAATGGGCTTGCTTGGACATGCACAAGCGGCACGACAGCATTTTAATCATATGCTCGCCAAGAAACCTTTTATGGAGAACAATAACGTGACACAACAATTTACGATTTTGCCGGGTGCTAAGACTTTCCAAGGTAAATTTACCGTACCGGGTGACAAATCTGTGTCACATCGTTCCATTATGTTTGGTGCAATTGCCGAAGGCACTACGCATGTGACAGGTTTCCTTGAAGGTGAAGATGCATTGGCGACTTTGCAAGCATTTCGTGATATGGGTGTGAGCATTGAAGGCCCTAAAAATGGTGAAGTCACCATTCATGGCGTAGGCATGCAAGGTTTAAAAGCACCTGCAAGCGCAATTTATATGGGCAACTCAGGCACATCTATGCGTTTGTTGGCAGGCATGTTATCTGCACAGCAGTTTGATTCTGTTATGACAGGTGATGCGTCATTGACCAAGCGTCCAATGGAACGTATTGCTAAACCATTGCGTGAAATGGGTGCACAAATTCAAACGACGGGTGAACGTGGCACACCGCCAGTATCGATTACAGGTGCGCAAGCGCTGAAAGGTATTCACTATGATTTGCCAATGGCATCTGCACAGGTGAAATCAGGTATTTTATTGGCAGGGCTTTGGGCAGAAGGTGAAACTTCAGTGACTGAGCCTGAACCAACGCGTGACCATACCGAACGTATGTTACGTGCATTTGGTTATGAAGTGAAAACTGAAGGTAACCGTATTTCATTGCAAGGCGGCGGTAAATTGGTGGGTACAGATATTCAAGTACCTTCTGATATTTCATCTGCGGCATTCTTCATGGTGGGTGCAGCCATTACAGAAAATTCAGATGTAACCTTAGAAGCGGTGGGCATTAACCCAACCCGTACAGGTGTGATTGAAATTCTGAAACAAATGGGTGCAGACCTGAGCGTGGAAAATGAACGTATTGCAGGCGGTGAACCAATTGCAGATATTCGTATTCGTGGTTCACGTACTTTAAAAGGGATTCATGTTCCTGAAGATCAAGTGCCATTGGCGATTGATGAATTTCCTGCATTGTTCATTGCTGCAGCTTGTGCTGAAGGTCAAACTGTACTGACAGGTGCTGCAGAATTGCGCGTAAAAGAATCAGACCGTATTCAAGTGATGGCAGATGGTTTAAAAACCATGGGCATTGACTGCACACCAACTGACGATGGCATCATCATTCAGGGTAAAGGCAAAGCAGGCGACTGGTCAGCGATATTTACAGGCGGCGAGATTGAATCACATCATGACCATCGTATCGCCATGAGTTTCTCTATGGCAGGCTTGCGTACTTCTGGTGAAATTAAAATTGTAGGTACAGAAACAGTAGCAACAAGTTTCCCTACCTTTACTGAGCTTGCAGGTGTGGCAGGTCTGAATATTCAAGTGACAGAATAAGCCAAAACGATAGGGGCTGCGATGAAGAGTCGCAAAGCCTAGACTTTATGCTGAAACAGCCAAGCTTTTGCTTGGCTGTTTGCGTTTTATTGCTTATGCTAAACCCATACAAGAAAAAAGCCTTTGGGTTCGAGCATGCGCAAATTAAAATTTATGGCGAATTGTGAAAATAAACAAGAGTTACAAGATTGCACTCTGGCACAGAATTATGTGGCGAATTTACTTTCACAAAACTTATCTCATTATGGCTTTCAAACGTTGCCGCAGAGTGGTGCACAAGTCGCTGTAAGTGTAGATCAACATGCGCTGCCTTTGGCAGTAAACTGTCAAAGCCGTGGTGAAGATGGGCATCTTGTTTGTGAAATTACTTCATACCCAAATGAGGAACAAGACTGGCTAGAACGAATTACCGAGCAAAGTTTATTAAATCAATTGGCGCAAGCGGTAGAAAATACTCTGAAAGAAGACCAATCTTTTAGTGAGTTTGAATGGAAAGGTTAAACCAAGCTGCAAAGACGTTGGATGTTTAAAATTTATACTTGATTTTTAAATTAAAAATAGGGTCTGTTGACATTTCATAAAGGCAGCCACAGATAAATACAAGCTAAGGCAACTGCGCTTCGAAAGTTTCGCTTTAGTTTATCAAACCGTGTAGCAATTCCTCGGAATTGCTTCAAACGGCAAAAAGCATTCTCAACTAAGTGCTTGATTTTATATAAATACCAGTCCATATGATCATTACTTGATTTCGTGTTTGATTTCTTCGGTATATTCGCTTTAGCACTTTAATTTTTAATCTGCTCTCTTAATATTTCAGAATCATAGCCTTTATCCATACAGACTATTTCAGTGTCAGTTAAATCTAATTGTTCGACTAAAATAGGGGCAACTTTGACATCATGGGTGGTTCCATCTGAAATAATAAATTCGATCGGGTTACCGTGAGAGTCAACAGCTAAGTGAATTTTAGAATTATTACCCCCAACACTTTTTGAAATATCCTGATTAGGGATTTCTGCTGAATGTTGGTGTGCTCTAACATGAGTAGCATCAATAAATATCCATTCACGATCAGCGTTCTCTGAGAATATTTTAAATATTTTCATTATCTTATCTTTATTAGACCAGCGATTGTACTTTTTAAAAATTGAGTTTGGATTACCAAAAACCTCGGGTAAATCTCTCGAAGGGCATCCTGTTCTAATACGATATAGGATTGCCTCAAAAAAATTTCTCAAATTTGATTTGAGATAAATATTAAAATTGCGAGAATAGCTTTTAACTTAGACCAGTGTTGATCATTCAACATTGTACGAGGTATAGCGAGTAGTGAATTTGGTTTGGCGATTGAATTTTACTATCTCGCTATTTTTTTATACAGCAAATGTCAACAGATCCTATTCATTTTTTAATTGAAATGTCATCTAAATGACACATCGCAACCGTATATTAAGCAGCAAGAACAATACAACAAAATAATTTTTATTTAACCCGCTTAATTTGGGAGAGTTAAGTGGGTTTTTTATTGCCTAGAGAAATGTTGCAAGTACTATAAAAAAAATAAGCTCAACTGATCAGAGTGAATCAATGTTTTTTTAAAGCAGACACTGAAATAAAAGCACCTCAGCCTCCACGTTGGATTGATCTAAGAGATCATCTTCTAGCAATACAACGCAACGTGTTTTTCCGATAGGGTTAAACAAAAACACGCATTGGAGTTTGTTGAAAGCTGCTGCTATAGTGAGCGCAGTATTTTTTATTTAGGTGGTTTATGCTCGCTTTAATTTCTCCAGCCAAGACTTTAGATTATGAAACTGCATTACCAAGCGATGAATATACTCAACCTAGATTACTTCAACATTCACAAGAGTTAATTGATGTAGCACGTAAACTTTCTGCTACAGAAATTGCCAGTTTAATGAGTGTCAGTGAAAAAATTGCCACTTTGAATGTCGAGCGTTTTCGTGACTGGCAAGCAGAGTTTGATCTTGCCAATGCACGTCAGGCCATGTTTGCCTTTAAAGGTGATGTGTACACAGGCTTAGATGCTTATAGTTTATCTGCTGCAGAGATTGAGTTTGCTCAACAACACTTGCGCATGCTTTCTGGCTTATATGGCTTATTGCGTCCATTGGATTTAATGATGCCGTATCGTTTGGAAATGGGCACTAAGTTGCATAATGCGCGCGGTGAAAATTTGTATCGTTTCTGGGGCGATATCATCACCAATTTAATTAACCAAGATTTAAAACATAACCAGTCGGCATTATTGGTGAATCTAGCTTCCGATGAATATTATAAGTCGGTGCAGGAAGCAAAAATTCAGGCTGAAATTATTAAACCTGTATTTTTAGATCAGAAAAATGGTAAATATAAAGTCATCAGTTTTTATGCCAAAAAAGCCCGTGGTTTGATGGCACGTTTTATCATCGAGAATAAATTAGAACGCGCAGAAGACTTAAAAGCATTCAATAGTGAAGGTTATTATTTCGATGCAGACAGTTCTTTAAAAGGCGAATTGGTCTTTAAACGTGACGAGCAAGCCGCCTAACTGTCGGTTTAATCGTTGAATCTCCCATCATGCTAACCTATGGCAGATGGGGGCGAGACTGACCAATCTCCTGTTTGTACTCTTAAAGCTGTTTAAAGGCTTCTATGGCACGTAATCGGCTAAGTTTTAAATCTACAATTGGATGCGGATAATCCAGTTTTAGATTTGGATTTTTCGCATATGGTTCATGAATATTTTTGGCATCTAAATGAGCCAGTTTAGGTAGCCATGTGCGAATATAATCACCATTGGGGTCAAACTTTTGTGATTGGCTCACAGGGTTGAAAATCCTAAAATAGGGCACTGCATCTGTACCAGTCGAGGCACACCATTGCCAGCCACCGTTATTGGCAGCCAAATCACCATCAATTAAATGTTGCATAAACCACTGTTCGCCCAAGCGCCAGTCAATTAACAGGTTTTTGCACAGAAACATTGCGCAAATCATTCTGACTCGATTATGCATCCAGCCCGTTTGCAAAAGTTGTTGCATGCCTGCATCCACAATGGGGATGCCTGTTTTTCCTTGTTGCCATGCTGCTAAACCTGCAGGATCATTTCGCCACGCCACCTGTGCGGTCTGATCTTTAAAAGGGCGGTGCTTTGAAACTTTGGGATAATCAAACAAAATATGTTGATAAAACTCACGCCACAGTAACTCATCTAACCAAGTTTGTTGCCCTGTATTTTCAAGATGAAAATGTCCTTGTGAATGCGCAAAAACCGCAGCCAGACATTGCCGAATGGAGAGAATGCCACAGTTTAAATACGCAGATAATTGGCTGGTACCAGACAACGCTGGAAAATCACGCTGTTGCTGATAATCTTGCATTTGTTCACGCGTAAAATCATCCAACAATTGCTGTGCATGTTGTTCCGTGACTGCCCATAAATTTTGTTGTGCCGTTGGAAGTGGGTCGAAACCTAAGTGTTCTAAACTTGGTACAGTAGAGAGATATTGTTCAGGAAGTTGAATCGACGTTTGAGCTTGTGGCAGAGGAAAGCAACGCGGAATACTGACACTCAACTGTTGATAGGCATACTTTTTAAATGCACTGAATACCTGATAAGGTTTCATGCTCTGATTGCGCACCGTACCCACAGGAAAAAGCGTACGGTCATGGTACAAAATCAAGTCCTGACCGTGTTGGTTTAAGGTTTGTTGAACTTCAAGATCACGTTTTAGTTCATTCACTCCTAATTCAATATTGGCATAAATATTTTGAATCGGATGTGAGTCTTTTAATGTTTGGCATAGTTGGAGCAGCATTTGTGCAATGTCAGTCCAAGATGGTGTAATTTGAACAATCAGTGGGATATTGAGTTGTGCGAGTTCGTCTTTTAGTGCATTTAATTGACGCAAATAAAAGTCAATTTTAATGGGCGCATCGTGATGCAAACGATATTGCTGAGGCGAAAGAATCACTACGCCAATACAAGCTCCTACTTGGCTAGCATGCCAAAGTGCGGTGTGATCTGAAATTCTTAAATCTTGTCGGAACCAAACTAAATTATAGTTTTGCATGGGAAGAATGCTTGATGTGAGCGCTAGAAAGGTGACTTCATTATAAGCATGACTGGGTAAAATTGTCTTAAATGCGAAGGGTTTAATTGTCCAATAAAACGACAATGTGCTGTGTTGATTTTTCCTGTAATGATCTTTCCGCAATAGTCTGCCTGAAAGGATCTTTCAGTCATGTGCTTATCCTGAATTTTAGAATGACAAACAAAAAAGGCAAAGTAAAAATACTTTGCCTTTTGCTTCGGTCAATACTGATCTTAGTGGTGATGACCACCCGCACCGTGTACGTGACCGTGATCTAATTCTTCTTGAGAAGCTTCACGGATTTCAATGATTTCAACTTCAAACGTTAAATCTTGACCAGCAAGTGGGAAGTTTGCATCAACAATTACGTTGTCGCCTTCAACTGCTTTTACAGTTACGATTTGAACGCCATCATCAGTTTGCGCTTGGAATTGCATGCCTGCTTGGATGTTGTCTACACCTTGGAACATTTGTGCAGGAACTTCTTGTACTAAGTCTGGGTTGTATTCGCCATAACCTTCAGCTGCAGGTACGTTTACAGTAAATTTTTCACCTACTGTTTTACCTTCTAACGCTTTTTCTAAACCAGGGATGATATTACCTGCACCATGCAAATAGGCAAGTGGTTCACCTTGAGATTTGTCGAGAGTTTCACCCTCTGCGTTAGTCAATGTGTAGTGGAAAGAAACCACGAGGTCATTTGCAATAGCAGTCATGTTATTGATCCATTCAATTTTTTAAGGGTACATCATAAAGTGAAACGTGGAATTTGTTATAGACATTTCTGCAAATTCTTCACTTTTCCGAGTTTTTTATGACATTTTTTAGTTAATCGGGGCAATTTTTATAATTTCAATGCAAATTTGTGCGTCATACCTATAAATTTGCAGATTTTATTGCAGGCTCATTTTAAGCCCTTTGTATGATGTGTAGATGACAATAAAAAAGATGGGACATTGCCCATCTTGGTGATATTTAATTCTTGAGGATCATCGGCTTCTAACCGAGTGAAGTTTTCTCATCTTCTACAGGTTGATGGCTAAAGAAATTAAACAAACTGCCAAACCACATCATGATTCTTTCAAAAATATTGGCTTCAACAATGTTGACCTGTTCTTCAATTGCAAAGCTGTTAATCAATTGATTATTTTGATAAACGTGTACGGTTGCCAGTTTCATAACCTGTGCCAATGGCGCAGTCAGTAACTTTTCAGACAATTCAATATTGACATGCGTTTGTGTACGCTGTGCAGGTTCAAGTGTTTCTAATTCGCCCTGTGCATTCACAAGTTGTAGACGTTGAGTACTTTGATCAAACTGCGACAAGTTAATTGCATATGGCTGTTCATACAATGATGTCGTCACAAACTTTGGCTGACTGCTTTCAATCTTAAACATGCGTAAGGTCGATTTCACCACAGGCAATTCTGCAATCATTTGTTTGGGTTTAATCGCGACTTCATTACGGGTATAGCTATAAGCTAAATTTAATAATTGATGTGCCACTTCAGCACGTTTTTGCGCACTCTTGGTTCCCATCACCACCACCACTAAACGACGCTCAGGTGCAGCACTATCCAATGTTGGGCGGTTTGCAGTTAAGGCGAGGTTGTAGCCTGCAGCTTTGGTGAAGCCTGTTTTTAACCCATCTACACTTGGGTCTTGTTTTAATAATATATTGGTCGCACGGTGAAAGTGCTGATTGTAGGTAAAACTAGTTTGTTTTGAATAAGCCAAATAATCGGGTGTTTCAGTCACTATCGCTTGTGCTAAACGTGCCATATCTGCCGCAGAAGAATAATGACTAGGCATAGTCACACCAGACGGATTCTGAAAATGTGTGTCTTGCATACCCAAAGCTTGCGCTTCCTGATTCATTCGGGCAATAAACTGCGGCACACCACCTGCAACACGTTCACCTAAAGTGAGTGCAGCATCGTTAGCAGACATAATAATTAAGCCTGCCAATAGCTGATCTACCGAAATCTGCTCACCTGCTTTTAGATACATTTGTGATTCATCCCACATCACTTGTTCTACCACAGGTGTTGCGGTCAAAATTTCATGTCGGTCTAATTTACCTGCCTGAATATCTTTCAGCACAATATAAGCCACCATCATTTTAGTGAGTGAAGCAGGTGCACGTTGTACGTGACTATTGTGTTCTGCAATCACTTGCCCAGATTGTGGGTCTAAAATTGCCCATGCTTCGGCTTCGACACTTTCAGCTTGAATATTCAATAATGCGGCATGCGTGATTGCGCTGCAGAGCCAGCAGAGCGCCGCAATCAGATAGATAACACGTTTCAAAGAAGTTCCTTATTTACACCAATCCATTGGTGTCACAATGGTTTTAAGCGGCAAAAACAATAACAATTGACTAGGGAATGCTATGCCTTTTTTGCTCAGATGGCTACCCATAAATGCAGACAAATCTCATCTTGACGCATCAATTGCTAAAAAAATGTTAAGC
Organism: Acinetobacter sp. YH1901141; assembly: GCF_013416935.1. NCBI lineage: Bacteria > Pseudomonadati > Pseudomonadota > Gammaproteobacteria > Moraxellales > Moraxellaceae > Acinetobacter > Acinetobacter sp. YH1901141. The sequence goes on from NZ_VPEY01000014.1 coordinate 79,469, forward strand.
TTGTTGCCAAGTTCTTATTTATACATTTTGTATTGCCCATTATGTTGCATTATCAAATCGAATTTGACGATTATCGTCAGCATCTTATTCATGTCACCGTGCGTTTTTTGGCTAATCCTACTCAGGTTTTATCTCTACCCACTTGGATTCCAGGCAGCTATTTAATTCGTGAATTTTCCAAACATCTTGAGTCGGTACGTGCTTATGATGAAGCGGGGCGTATCCTCAAAATTCAGAAATTTGAAAAGAATAAATGGCGCTTATTTAACACCGATCATGAATTGATTACGGTGGAATATGATGTCTACGCTTATGATTTGTCAGTGCGTGGCGCTTATGTCGATCAAACCCGTTTATACGTCAATCCTGCCTGTGCCTGTTTGGGCTTAGATGGGCAAGAAGATAAAGCTATTGAAGTTGAATTATTTTTACCAGACGAGCTGAAGCATTTTCAGCTTGCGACAGGTTTGGCAGCAAAAAGTTTGGTGAAAGGGCGTTATACCTTAAAAGCCAAAAACTATGCCGAACTGATTGATGCACCGTTTGAATTGGCAGAACAAACCCGTTTTAGTTTTACCGCAGCAGATATTCCACACGAATTTGTGGTTTCGGGCAAACATGCAATGAACGCTGCGCGTATGCAGCAAGATATTGAAAAAATTTGTGCTACACAAATTACCATGTTTGGTTCTGCGCCATTTGAAAACTATACCTTTATGACCATGGCAACAGGCAATAGCTATGGCGGTTTAGAGCATCCAAACAGTACCAGTTTAATTACACCTCGTGATGATTTGCCGAAAGCTAACGAACCTGAACAACCTTCTAAAGATTATCAGCGCTTTTTAGGTCTGTGCAGCCATGAGTATTTTCATAGTTGGTTGGTGAAATTCATTCGTCCTGAAAGCTTTGTGAATTATGATCTGAATCAGGAAGGTTATACATCGCTGTTATGGATTTTTGAAGGCTTTACGTCTTATTACGATGATTTGTTATTGCTGCGTAGTGGTGTAATTGATCTGGCGGCTTATTTGGAGTTGCTCAAAGCACAAATTGATCGTTATTTGCAAAATCCGGGTCGTGCGATTCAAACGGTAGCAGAATCTAGTTTTGATGCTTGGGTTAAGTTCTATCGTCAAGATGAAAACTCGAACAATGCAGGAACCAGCTACTATAACAAAGGTTGTTTGGTGGCTTTATGTTTAGATTTGGGCTTGCGCTTACGTGGTTCAAGCTTAGATGCCTTAATGCAGAAATTGTATGCCAATGCGCAACAGGGCATGCAAGTACATGAGCGCACCATCTTTGATTTATGCAAAGAATTAACTGGGGATGATTGGTCGGAGCAAATCCACCATTTAATCAACACGACTGATGAATTGCCGCTCGATCAGTTATTGCCTGAGTTCGGGATTGATTATCAGCTAAAACAGGATAAGTCTTTGCCATTTGGTTTGAAATTGGCAGATAAACCTGAAGGGATATTGGTACAAACTGCACATCGTGAAGGTGCTGCGGCAAAAGCAGGACTTTCTGCGCTTGATGTGATTATTGCGATTGATGGTTTAAAAGCTACGGTAAAATCCCTTGAGCGATATGCCAAACAGGATGCAATTTATACTGTTCATGCGTTCCGCCGTGATGAGTTGATGACTTTTGAGCTATATGCTGCGCAGATTGAATTGCCAGAAGTGGTATTAAATGTTACAGATCAGGCAAAAGTAGAGCAGTGGTTGAAAGGTTGATCATAAAAAATGTAAACCGATGCTTTTGCATCGGTTTACTTTTAATAAAAATATTAAGAAAGTAACTAAGTGTAATGCTTAAGAGGGACCAAGGCTTAAGTTATGAGAAATGAGGTGGAATATCAGTTAAAAGAGCTGATATTAGATGATGACTTCAATAGTTTGCAGAATTTAGTAAATGAAGAAGTCAATCTTATGGAAATTTTAAGAGTTTCACACAGAGAATTACAGCATTCAAATTTTTTAGCATGGCTGTTTGATCCTGCAGAAACTCATAAATTAGGAGATTTTGTATTAAAAGAGTTTATAAAATTATATTTTAAAGAAAATGAATTTCAAAATTTAGGTAATAAGTCAGGTTTATCTGTTTTTGATTTTGTTCACTTAGATTTTGATGACCTCGTAATTCATAGGGAAATGCAAAATATAGATTTATTGTTTTTATCTAAAAAGAATGAATTTTGTAAGCTGTCATTAAAAAGTAAACATGTATTCTTTTCCGAATTGGTTTGATACTCTCTCCACCCATTGCTCTATTTTATCAGCTGTCATGACTTGAAAATCTCGCCAATAATATTTCATCTGCTTCCA
>NZ_VPEY01000015.1:0-71804 GCF_013416935.1 Acinetobacter sp. YH1901141
GAAAGTTGGGTGTATTTCTTCATTGTGTGCTTTCCAATTGCGAGTTGAAAAAGTCTAATGATTCTATGAATACACCTAACTTTTTCAACTAACTACAAATGTGTTGCACTTGGGATTTGAATCTGCGGATATAAAAACGATTAGAGATCTAAACTTCAAAAGATCCGCATTAAAAAAGCGACTTATTTGAAAGTCGCTTTTTGTGTATCTTTAAGGCTGCTCAAGTGAGCTGTTGTATTAAGCAACAGACTCAGGCGTAGTGCGCCATAAGCTTTCTAGGTCATAGAATTTACGTGCTGTTGGTAGCATGATGTGAACCACTACCATACCAAGATCGACCAAGATCCATTCTGCATCACGTTCACCTTCAATACCAATTGGGCGGAAGCCTGCTTTGCGCGCTTCTTCGGCAACATTGTCGGCAAGAGATTTTACGTGGCGAGTTGATGTACCGCTAGCAATCACAATGGCATCTGAAACATTGCTGATGCTGCTGACATCAAGTTCAACAATTTCTTTGGCTTTTACATCAAGGAGAGCTTCATGTACAACTTTAAGACAAGTTTGTACGTCATGCTTTTGGGTATTCATTGCAAGATCGTGAGAATTAGAAGCGCCGGGCGATGGTTCTAAATTCATGGGGTGTATAATTTCCTAAAATTATTCATCGTCTAATATAGCTGTTTTAGCCTGAAATTTCAAATCGGTTTAATTTTAACCACTTTGATTTGAGGGAAAGTATTTGTCTTTCCATGCAAATGATTGATTTGACGCCAGACTTGGGCGGTATTCTGCAGCGATATAGCCTGAATAAGCACTGTGCTGTAACCATTTGAAAATAGTAGTATAGTCTAGCTCGCCTGAATCGGGTTCATGGCGTCCTGGATTGTCGGCAAACTGGATATGACCAATATCCTGAATGTTTTCTTGCAATGCGCTCAGCACATCTTCACCCATCATCGCCATGTGATAACAGTCGTATTGCATTTTAAGAGCAGGATGTTTGACTGCTTCTAGCATCTCTTGAGCTTGCGCAATATTTTGTACTAAAAAGCGTGGCATGTCGGTGCCATTAATCATTTCAAAGACAGGCTGAATATGATGTTGAGTGAGCATCGAGCAGGCCAGTTTTAGGTTTTCTGCCAGTGTGTTTAAGCAAGGCAGTAAATCGGCATCGACAGGTTGTTTGCCTGCCAAAATATTGACGCTAGGGACATTTAATGCCGTGGCATAGCGGATGGCTAACTCTAAGGCATGATGAAATTCAATCTCTTTTCCGGGTACGCCCGCCAAACCATTGCCGCCTTGCATGAGGTCACCCGCAGGGACATTGATTAAACACAGGCTGAGTTGGTGGAGTGTGAGTTGGGTTTGAATCTGCTCAATACTCAGCTCATAGGGAAATTGAATTTCAACATGCTGAAAACCATGTTCGCGTGCAAGGGCAAAGCGTTCAATTAAAGGCACTTCGGTAAAAATCATCGACAGATTAACCGCCAGTTTAGACATGCAGGTGCTCCTTGCAGGCAAAGGTTGGATCAGGAATCAAGCCGATTAAGCTTCGACCTGATGAATAATGGTGGCTAAATCTGCTTCTGCAAAACCTTTGGCTTGATGGGCTTGCAGTTGTGAAAGGGCTTTTTCTGCCACAGGAATCTGTAACTGAAATTGCGCTGCCAGTTGTAAGGCATTGTTTAAATCTTTAGACAGGGTTTGGACTTTCCATTGCACAGGCTCAAAACTGTGAGTTGCCATACGTGGAGTTAAAATCTGAAACGGTTTCGAGTCGGCAAAACCACCCGCCAAAGCAGGTGCAAGTAAACGGGTGTCTACGCCTGCCTGTCCTGCTAAGGCAACAGCTTCGGCAATTAGGGTGCTGTTGGCAGCAACAATCAGTTGGTTGCAGATTTTAGTGGCTTGTCCTGTGCCTGTTTCACCCATACGGGTTACACGTTGTGACAGCACATGATAAATCGGGCTTAATTTTTCGATGGTGTTTGCATCACCCCCTGCAAAAATCACCAAACTACCTTGTTCGGCTCCCGCAGTGCCTCCCGATACAGGTGAGTCAATCCATGTGACCTGTTTGAGGCTGGCTTGCTGCGCTAGCTTTTGGGTTTGATCTACAGACAAACTGGAAAAATCGACAATAACTTGTTGAGCAGTCAAAAATGGCTCAATTTGATCTAATACAGCTTGGACGGCATGATCATCGGCAAGGCAACTCAAGATCACTGGATATTGTCCGATCTCGCTCAATTGCAGCGACTTTGCCCCTAGACTGAGCACAGATTCGCAAGCCGCAGGGCTACGATTCCACACCGCGACCTCAAAACCTGCCTGAACTAAGCGGGTTGCCATGCGCGTCCCCATAAGTCCCATACCTAAAAAAGCGATTTTTGTGTCACGATCAAAATGCATAGCGCTGATTCTCCGTTTTTGCCTACAGTACAAGTCTGGCTTGAAATGTCAATTTAGCCTTTGGTCAAAGTCTGTTGTGTTTGAACTGAATCAAAACTGACGCGGTGCAAAGGTCACTTCAGGGTTCTTGTCCTTTTTACGTGCCAGTTGGCTATTTTTACCCAGCAATAATTTTAATTGCCAAATTTTTTCTAAACGTAAAGATTTATTTGGCGCATGTTCCATAGCATCCAGCACTTGTTTGGCTGCAGCCAATGCATCTGGGGAGCGTTGTGCAATTTCTTCAGCAAGGGCTTGTGCTTTTTGTAAGGGGGTTGCATCTAAATGCGTGACCAAACCAATTTCTTTGGCATAGTTGGCATCAAAAATACGTGCAGTTAAGGTCAGTTCTTTGGCAAGGTCTAAACCAATTAAACCTTTTAATGAACGGCTTAGCCCCATATCAGGCACTAAGCCCCAACGGCTTTCCATAATCGACATTTGCGTGTCAGGATGCGCGATACGAATATCTGTAGCCAAAGCCAATTGCATCCCTGCGCCAAAACAATACCCTTCAATTGCAGCAATTACAGGTACAGGCAATTGTTGCCAAACGAGAAATGCTTTTTGAAACAGGCTTTGCCCTGGCTTAATTAATTCCCAAGCCGCAAATGCACGGTTTTGTGGATTGTTGAGGTCGGCCAAGTCAATGCCTGCACTAAATACCTTTGCTTCGCCTGTTAAAATTACACAACGTAAGCTGCGGTCTTTTTTAAGTTTTTCGGCAGTCCGCACCAATTCTTTAAGTAGGGCAAAACTCATGGCATTGCGTTTGTCTGGGCGGTTCAGGGAAACTGTGGCGATGCCGTTATTTTTTTCGATACGAAGTAAGGTCATGATGTGAGCTCTTGTTTTTACTGGGCAAAGCATAACATGGGCAGCAGTGCGATAAATGACAGCAGAGTCACGGCAAAGCCTTGCGACCTTGCCTTTGATTACGTGACTTTTTTTGTGAATAGTGCTGGGTGAGTCGTGCTTACAAACTGTATCTTCTCGTTGAGGCGTTCGCGGTGAATGTCACTTTGATGTTGGCTAACTCACCGCATTATGTTTGGTAAAAATGTGTTCTGCTGCATGTTCAACTTGCTGTATACAGGTTTGTAATTCCTGATAACGGTTTAAGACCTCTTGCACAAACAGATCATCGGCTTTACGACGTTCTTTACGTAAGGTCGAAACAAACTGTTCAAATGAGCCTGTTACTTCTTGCAGGTCCGGTGTGCCAACATAGCGGGTCGCACCATACAGACGATGCAACACATGCTCGAGTTGTGGGAAATCTTCCAGTTCAATCAGCTGTTCAATTTCATGTAATTCTGTGGCAAAGCTATCCACTAGCATTTTCAGTAAATCCACTGCAAGGTCTTCTTTGTTGGCTGCCAGCATTAGGCTTTGTTGCCAATCCAACACCTGTGGATCTAGCGCTTCAATCACAATGGCTTTATCGACTGCAGGTGGCTTATTAAAACTTTGCGTGGTCCAATGGGTTAAAATTTGGATGATTTGTTCAATCTGAATCGGTTTGGTGACATAGTCATCCATACCGACTTTGAGTAATTTTTGCTTTTCATCGGCAAGAGCATGCGCGGTGAGGGCAATAATAGGTAAGCGTTTGTGATTTTCCAAAGTCGATTCTAAAGAACGAATCGCACGGGTGGTATCTACCCCCGACATCACAGGCATTTGAATATCCATAAAGATCAGGTCAAATGGTTGCTGTCCCTGCTCAATGCGTTGCTGTAAAATCCCCAAAGCTTCCTGACCACTTTGCGCTTTGGTGGTGGTCACATTCAGTTCGCCCAACAAGGCTTCGAGTACAATCAGGTTTGGTAGATGGTCATCCACCGCTAAAACGTGCAGGCCTTTACCATCAAATGATGCAGACTCCTGTTCATCAAAACTGTTTTCATTGTTGAGTAAGTCAATTAAGGCTGAACGACTGAGCGGTTGATACAAAGCGCGCGCACGATATTCATTTAACAGACTTGGGTCTAGCGCCATTTGATAGCCATACACTGCCAAGTTACCTTGATAACGGGTACGAATTTCTTTTAATAAAGCTTCGGTGTCGCCACTATGATCAACAATCAACCAAGTATTGTCTTGCAGGTCGGATACATCTTTTAAGCGGCTAAATAAATCTAAAATTGAAGCGGCTTCAATATGTCGCACCGCATAATTTTCAAGATAATGACGCAAGACATTCGCTGTGGCAGGGTGCGCCAAATACGACACCACCTGAATCTCTTTAAAGTTTGGATGCTGCTGTGCATGCGCTTCATCTACCGCAAACATGGCAGTAAACCAGAAGGTCGAGCCTTTTTCGGTTGGGGCGCGTTCCTGATTGTCTTCAAAGCCAATTTGACCTTGCATCAAATGCACCAACTGTTTGGAAATGGCCAAACCTAAACCTGTACCACCAAATTGACGCGTGACCGAAGTATCACCTTGAGAGAAAGACTCAAACAATTTTTTACGGTCTGTACCGCTTAAGCCAATGCCACTGTCTTGGACGCTAAAGTGAATTAAGCATTGTCCAATATCGTCATGTTCTACCCGCGCCCGTACAATAATTTCACCATCGGGGGTGAATTTAATCGCATTGGAAATTAAATTGGTTAAAATTTGCTTGAAACGTAAAGTATCGCCCAGCACATATTGCGGCACGTTATCGGCAAAATAAAAGGCCATGTTGATGTGTTTTTGCGCAGCCAAAGGCGAGAGCATATCCATCACATCAAAAATGGCTTCTTCTAAATCAAAGGGTGCGGTATCCAGTTCCAGTTTGCCTGCATCAATTTTAGAAAAATCCAATACGTCATTAATGAGTGCTAAAAGATGCGCCGATGATTTACGAATGGTCTGTAAATATAAATTCTGTTCATTGCTAAGATTTTCCTGACGCAATAACAGGTGAATAAAGCCATCAATACTGTTCAGTGGTGTTCTGAGTTCGTGACTGATGTTGGCTAAAAATACCGATTTAGACTGGTTGGCAGAAATCGCTTGGTCACGTGCCTGACGATAAGTGATGTTTTGCACTTCCAAAGTATCGAGGGTGCGGCGCAAGTCATCTTCGGTTTGTTCGGTATGTTCTTTGAGTTCTAAAAAGCTGAAATGCAGGCGTTTTACCACATTGGCAATATCCCGCTGCAGTAAGCGTAATTCGCCAGTACTGTTAATGACCATGTGTTGATCGAGCGTATCGGCATTCAGGCGTTGTAGCTGCATGCGAATTTCATACATGGGTGCAATCCAGCGTCGTGAATAGAAATTCAGACACAGCAATAACAACAACAGGGTCAGCAAGCCTGTGGCAATTAATACAATCATGACCCGATAACGGGCAATTTGTAATGGCTGATTGTCCAGTTCAATCAGCAACCATGCAGGACGGTTGATGTCTTGCTGAATTTGCATGCCATACACATGATTATTTTTATACAGAATTGGGCCAAAAAAATCGGCATTTTTAGGGAATTTGGGCCATTCGGCTTCGTCTTGAAAACCCATGCTTAAACGGCGCGTACCTGAAGCATCAATCAGTGCAGTACGAATCAAGTGCTTTTCGTTCATCATATTTTGCATAAAAGTACGTGCTTTTTCGTACTTCCACGGAAAGCTAGCCAGTTGATGCAAAGCTGCTTCAGATGGCAACTCAAAACGGGTCAAAATCGCAATTGCCATTTGTCGCTGCTGTGCTTTTGCGGCATTCGAGGTTTCAGATAAAACTAGCATCGTGCCGACGCATGCCAAAACCATAATTGGCACAAAAATAAGTGCAATCAGCTGTCCATAAGCATGATTTAAATGTAAGCGCTTAAATAACTTTTTATTGATATTTGACATGGTTAACGCAGTTTAATCCCTATGTTTGGCAGTTTAGCATGCTTTATCAAATGGAGCGTAAAACTCAGTCCTTCAGGTCAGAGATATAAGCGACACGACATGAAGTGTCGTTTGATTTAACTAAGGACTATTTTTCTTGAGTTTTGATTGTTAATATAAGTACATGAAAACCCTTAAATTACGTATAAAAGACAAACATTGCAAGGTGTTAGACCAACTAGCATCAGAAGTGAACTTCGTCTGGAATTATGTCAATGATTTAGGGTTTAGGCATTTGAAGCGGAAAGGTGAATTTCTCTCTGCTTTTGATATTGCCAAATATACGAAAGGCACATCCAAAGAATGTAATTTACATAGTCAAACCATTCAGGCTGTAACTGAAGAATTAGTCACCCGAAGAAAGCAATTTAAAAAGGCAAAGCTGAAATGGCGTGTCAGCAATAAAAAATCAGCAAGGCGCTCTTTGGGATGGGTTCCCTTTAAAAAGTTGGCTATCAAATATGCCACTGGATATGTCCAGTATGGAAAACACCAATTTAAGCTTTGGGATAGCTACGGTTTAAGCAAATACACGTTAAAAACAGGTTCATTTGTAGAGGATAGCCGTGGGCGTTGGTATGTATGTCTTGTTGTTGAATCGCCTAAGCAAGATAAATCGACAGCAACCAAATCGATTGGTATTGATCTAGGCTTAAAAGATATTGCCACCTGTTCTGATGGCACTGTAATTTCAAATCCAAAATTCTATCGAAAATATGAGCAGACATTAGGTATTGCTCAGAGAGCCAGGAATAAGAAGCGTGTTCGTGCATTACACGCCAAGATTGCAAATAGTCGAAAAGATCATTTGCATAAAGCAAGCACCAAGCTTGTGAATAAAAATGCATTGATTATTGTAGGTGACTTGAGTGCTAAAAAATTAGTAAAAACCAAAATGGCAAAATCTGTTTTGGATACAGGATTTTCGGCACTAAAAACAATGCTCAAGTATAAATGCGAGAACGCAGGCGTATTGTTTGAAGAAGTCCAAGAAGCCTATACCACCCAAATCTGTTCGTGCTGCGGTGAGATCACCTCAAGTAGTCCCAAAGGTAGTACAGATCTTGGAATAAGAGAATGGGAGTGCATGAGCTGTGGTACAGTTCATGATCGAGATATAAACTCAGCTCTAAACATTCTTGCGCTTGGGCATAAGCGTCTAGCTGTAGGAATCACCCTCTTTTAAGGGGGGAGGATGTCAATTCTCCTGACTGTGTTTTCATCTGTTTGGTGCGAGTGGTTCAGCTGCATCTCGCAATCAATCGGTGTGCATTTTTTTGCATCCATCCCGCAAAAGACAATCTGAAATTGTGTTCATCTTGCCTAGAATTGTGTAGGCAGTGAGTGATGCATAAATTGTCGGCAGAGTATTGCTGTTTTGATAAAAAGCCTGTGAAAAACGTGCAGGAAGGTGCAAATTTTCATACAATAAGCCCACCTTGATATTGGTGCAGACCATGCTTGATACCCAATCAGATTTCCAAAGTGATGAATTTTTGTTAGATCATTATGTGGGCAAAACCCCATTGGTGCGTTTGCAGCGTTTGGCAAGTCATACGCAGGCAACGGTTTTGGCAAAACTGGAAGGCAATAACCCTGCGGGTTCTGTTAAAGATCGTTCTGCCTACAACATGATTATGCAGGCAGAAAAACGCGGTGAAATTCAACCGGGCGATACTTTAATTGAGGCAACCAGTGGCAATACCGGCATTGCTTTGGCGATGGTTGCAGCTATGCGTGGCTATAAAATGCAGCTGATCATGCCTGACAATATGAGCCAAGAACGTAAAGATGCCATGCGTGCCTATGGTGCAGAATTGATTGAAGTGACTAAAGCACAAGGCATGGAAGGCGCGCGCGATTTGGCTTTGCAAATGCAACGCGAAGGCAAAGGCTTGGTGCTGAACCAATTTGGTAACCCAGATAATGTTGAAGCACATTACCTGACCACAGGGCCTGAAATTTGGCAGCAAACGGGCGGTAAAATTACCCACTTTGTCAGCTCTATGGGCACAACAGGCACCATTATGGGGGTGTCTAAATACTTAAAAGAACAAAATCCAGAGATTCAAATTATTGGTTTACAACCTTCAGATGGTTCAAGTATTGCAGGGATTCGCCGTTGGCCTGAAGCATATTTACCAACCATTTTTGACCGTAGTCGTGTTGATCGTATTATTGATATTCCGCAAATTGAAGCGGAAAAAACCATGCGTAAACTGGCGCAAAAAGAAGGCATCAGCGCAGGCACATCATCGGGCGGTGCGGTATGGGCAGCTTTAAAAATTGCCGAAGAAAATCCAGATGCAGTGATTGTTTGTATTGTTTGTGACCGTGGTGATCGTTATTTATCGACAGGTTTGTTCTCTGTTCAAGATACTGAATTGTGATATTCATTTTTCTATAACCCATTGAGTAAGATTTTATGCGTTTACCTGTGCTGATTTTCGATATAGAAACCGTTACCGATTTGAAGTCAGGCGCGCATTTATATCAACTCGATTTACCCGAAGCAGAGCTTGAACAAGCATTAATGAAGTTGCGTCGCCAAGAGGCGGGCACCGATTTTCAGCGTTTGCCTTTGCATGAAATTGTGTGTATTTCAGGCTTGTGGATTGATGAACACGGCATGAAGCTGTTTTCCTTTAGCCGTGAACATGACAGCGAAGCGACAATGCTGAAAAAGTTTTTGTCTATTTTTGATAAGCGTCATCCGACTTTGGTCAGTTGGAACGGTTCGCAGTTTGACTTGCCAGTGATTTTATTCCGCGCCATGTATCACGGGCTGTCTGCACCAAGTTTATTTGATCAGGGCGAGATTGATCAGCAAAAGCGCTATAACAATTATCAAAACCGTTACCATCAGCGTCATGTCGATTTAATGGATGTGATGGCAATGTTTAATGGTCGTCATTTTCAAAAGTTGGATGACATTGCGTATTTGCTAGGTTTTCCGGGTAAACGTGTAGATGCGGGCTATCATGTTCCTGCATTTATGCAAAGCGGCGAATGGTCAAGGCTGACGCGTTATTGTGAAGGCGATGTCTTAAATACTTGGTTGATTTATTTGCGTTGGCTGCTGCTCAAAGGGCAATTGCTGCTTGAAGAGCATACTTTATGGGTACAGCATACCATTCAATATTTGCATACTCAGCCGCAGCATGCAGACTTTTTAAGCGTGTGGCAGCACAGTTCGCAGCAAATTGAATTTACCCGTACAGATTTTCCTGAACAAAGTGTCACCACGCCTTCAAATGAATCCGTGATGCCTTTTCAATCTTCCCCATCTTCCGATATTTAGACTGATATGAAACATCGCAGTAAAAACCGTACCACGCAGCAGGCTGAATATTGCTTTCAGGTGGAATCGTTGTCACATGAAGGGCGCGGGATTGCACACTACACAGCTCAGTCGGGTCATCCAGCCGAGAAGCAGGGGAAAACAGTTTTTATAGAGGGCGCATTGCCTGGTGAAACAGTACGCGCCAAAATTACGCATAGTAACAAACGCTTAGAAGAAGCCGAGTGTCTAGAAGTGCTGGGTGAGCCTTCGACATTACGGGTTACGCCACAATGTCCACATTATCAGAGTTGCGGTGGTTGTAGCATGCAGCATATTCAGTTGGATGAGCAGATTCATCTCAAACAACAGGTGTTGCAGTCGCATCTGCAACATTTTGCGCAAGTTCAGCCTGAAGAATGGTTAGCGCCTTTGCGTTCACAGCGTGAAGATTATCGCCGCAAAGCCCGTGTTGGGGTGCGTTATATTGCCAGTCAAGACAAATTGGTGGTCGGTTTTCGTGAGCGCAATAGCAATAAACTGACCTCAATTGACCGCTGTATGGTGTTGGATCAGGCATTTGGTTCGTTAACACGAATCAAGCAGCTACTCCAAAGTCTAACAGGCAAGGCCCATATTGGTCATATAGAATTGGCGATGGGAGATCCAGAGATTGCTTTGGTGGTGCGGCATACAGAACAACTATCTGCAGCCGATATCAACCAGTTACAGCAGTTTGCGTTACAGAAACACTGGCAATTGTATTTGCAGCCTGAAGGTCCAGACAGTTTGCATCGGGTTGATGATCCGCATGCAGCAATGCGTTTGCATTATCGTTTAGATGATTTTGATGTGAGTTTTGGCTTTCATCCCCAAGACTTTACCCAAGTCAATTCTACAATTAATCCACAAATGGTTAAGCTGGCATGTGATTTGCTTAACTTAAAATCAGGTGATCGGGTGCTTGATCTGTTTTGTGGATTAGGCAACTTTTCATTGCCGCTTGCACGTTGTGTAGGTGCAACAGGAAAGGTGGTTGCTGTAGAGGGTTCAGAGCAAATGGTGCAGCGTGGTGCAGAGAATGCACAACGTAATGATTTAGACAATGTTAAGTTTTATTCACAAGATTTAACAAAAGATTTTTCGCATCATTCTTGGGCAAATCAAGGATTTGAGGCATTATTAATTGACCCTCCGCGTTCAGGCGCAGAGGAAGTGATGTATTATGTGCCCAAATTTGGCGCAGATAGAATCGTTTATGTGTCTTGTAATCCAGCCACACTCGCAAGGGATGCAGGTGTATTGGTCAAGCAGGGCTATCAATTGAAAAAAGCAGGCGTGATGGATATGTTTCCGCATACGGGGCATGTCGAATCCATTGCCTTGTTTGAGAAAGAAAAGCAAATAAACGATTTATAATATGAAGTACATAGAGGTAGGAGAAGGGTATGGTCACAGTACGTGAACAACTTCCTGGACGTTTAAATGAACTGTCTGAGGAAACGACTGTAGAACATGCCGAGCAAGCCCGACAGGATTTAGCAGAATGGCTAGACCGAGTACGCGGGATTTACGATGGGGCGGCACTTGAACAATTAGAACGCGTTGCCAATTACACCCTGAAAAAAGAGCTGGAAACAGACGTCAGTCATCCATCGCATACCTTATATACAGGTATTGAGATGGCGAATATTTTAGCGCACTTGCATGTCGATGAAGACACTTTGTCTGCAGCCATGCTCTATCGTAGCGTGCGTGAAAATGTCATGCAGTTAGATGAAGTGCGTGAAGAATTTGGTGAAGCAGTTTATGGCTTGATCAAAGGCACCTTGTCGATGGGTAAGTTGTCTGAACTGATTGAGAAAAATAAGCGTTTAGAAGACCATTTTAATAATAACCAGCGTGAACATTTAACAGGCATTTATAAAATGCTGATTTCCATGACGGAAGATGTGCGCGTGGTGCTAATTAAACTGGCAGAACGTACCTATTCATTACGTGAGTTGGCAACAGCTTCCAAAGAACGTCAGGAGCGTGTGGCGCGAGAAATTTTAACCATTTACTCGCCATTGGCACACCGTTTAGGCATTGCCCAACTGAAATGGGAACTCGAAGATTTAGCCTTCCGTTATTTGGCGCCAGACCGTTATAAAGAAATTGCGACGTTACTGAATGAAAAGCGTTTGGAGCGTGAAAACTACATTCAAAACGTAATTGAGCAATTGCGTACAGAGCTGGGCAATAATGGTATTCATGCCGAAATTAGCGGGCGGGTGAAACACATTTATTCGATTTATCGAAAAATGAAGAGTAAAAACCTCAGCTTCGATCAGCTCTATGACATTCGTGCTGTACGTGTTTTGGTGAAAACCATTCCAGAGTGTTACCACTCTTTGGGCATCGTACATCAATTGTGGCGGCATATTCCGCACCAGTTTGATGATTACATTACCAATCCAAAAGCCAATGGTTATCGCTCATTGCATACTGCCGTAATTGCAGAAAACAAGTCGCTTGAAGTGCAAATTCGTACCCTAGATATGCACGAAGAAGCCGAGCTTGGGGTATGTTCACACTTTAATTATAAAGAAGGTTCTAAAGCCACAGACCATTCGTTCAATCATCGTTTACATTCTTTGCGTTCTGTTTTGGAGCATTATCAGGAACGTAACGATGCCAGCGCACATAAAGAAGATGATGATTCTGAAAATTTTGAACAAATCCAAGAGTTTGAAGATTTTGAGAAAATTTATGTGTTCAGCCGTGATGGTGATATTAAAGAATTGCCACGTGGCTCAACGGTGCTGGACTTTGCTTATCATGTGCATACCGAAGTCGGCAATAAATGCTATGCCGCACGGGTCAATCAGCGCTATGTGCCGCTCACCTATACTTTAAAAACAGGCGAGCAGGTCGAGATTTTGACCAAAAAAGACCGTGAACCGAACCGTGATTGGTTGGTGAATTCTTTAGGTTATATTAAGACAGCACGTGCGCGCGATAAGCTGCGTCATTGGTTTAGACAGCAAGACCGCAGTAAAAATCTGGAAGTTGGGCGTGAAGTGCTCAATAAAGAATTGTCACGTTTGGCGATTCATCCAAAAAGTATTGATTTAAATGATTATTGCAATCACTTTAACGTCAAAACAGGTGAAGACATTCTGATTGGTTTGGTGAATGGTGATATTAGCCTGCATGCCTTAATTAATCAGGTCAATCGTCACATGCACTTAGATCAGGATGAACCTGAACTGGTGTTGAAGCCAACCTTGAACCCACGTGCCAGCCATACCTTATCGGCACATGGCATTTTGATTGATGGTTTGGATAACGTTGAACTGCATATCGCACAATGCTGTCAGCCTGTGCATGGTGAAGCGATTGCGGGGTATATTACCCTGAACCGTGGTGTGAGTATTCACAAAGTTGCGTGTTCGGACTATGTGCGTATGATTGGCAACGAACCTGAACGTGCGGTAGAAGCCGATTGGGAAATGCAGCCAACCCGTGGTCAAAGCGTGCAAATTGTGGTGGAAGCCTATGACCGCCGTGGTTTGCTCAAAGACTTAACCCAAGTGATTTTTGCCGATCAAATTAACATTCGTCAGGTGAATACTATTTCTGAAAGTGATGGTATCGCCAATATGAAACTGTTAATTGAGGTTAAAGGCTTGGCGCAACTTTCTCGTTTGTTGGCACGTTTAGAGCAGCAACCAGGGATTATCAGCGCACGTCGTTTGGTGCAAGGCAGCTAAGCGAGCACGCTTTAAAAAACCAGCATGTTTGCTGGTTTTTTTCTATCGTATTTCAGCCAAAATGGAGAAGGGCGGATGAATAAAACACCTAAAAAAATTTGTGTGAATGTTAGCCGCATTCAGCAGATTTTTAGTCCCGATCCAAGTGCTGTACGCAGTGAACAGATTCAACAGCAAAAACAGGCTATTTATCGGCATCGGAATCAATTGCTTTCTGGATACTTAGAACGCGATATTCAAAACAGCGATATTGAGCGTAACCCACATGGCAAGCCATTTTTGACAGCATTCCCTCAATTGCAGTTTAACCATAGTCATAGCCGTCAGCATTATGCTTTGGTAAGCAGTTTTGAATTGCTCGATGTTGGCGTAGATGTCGAGGACTTAGACCGTAAGGTGCGTTTCGATGCCTTGGCACAACATGCGTTTCATCCCAATGAACTCCAATACTGGCAAGATTTGGAACACGACGCTGATTATTGGTTTCGTGTCTGGACAACTAAAGAAGCAGTGCTGAAAGCATCAGGTTTAGGGATTCGTTTAAGCCTGAATGAGTTGGATACTCGTATGCATCCCAATGCACAGGGCGGCATTTGTCATCATCCACAGATTGGGCATTTTGCCTATCAAAACTTTCGTTTATCAGATTGTATGTTGACCGTAGCATGGCGAGCAGCACCATCTTGCGCAGGCTTTCAATTTCCACAGATTCATATTATTCAGCATTAACATCGCAACGTCAGCGCAAATATCGCAATGCTAAGGCGCAAAAAAGCCTATCCGAAGATAGGCTTGAATGTTGGTGTCAGCAGAAATGCATTATGGAATTTCTTGCTCTTCATCTTCAAATTCAGGTTTGACTTGAACAATGAAGTCCTGACGGTTCAAACCGCGCCATAAAGCAAAGGCTGTACCAATGTAAATAGATGAATATGTTCCGACAAATACACCCACAAACATCGCAATCGAGAACCATTTCAGACCATCACCACCCATGAGCATCATCGCGACTACAACCAATAATAGGGTCATAGAGGTGTGAATGGTACGACGTAAAGTTTCTGTCAGCGCAATGTTTACCACTTCAAGTGGTGTTGCACCACGGATTTTACGGAAGTTTTCACGAATACGGTCAGATACAACAATGTTATCGTTGAGTGAGAAGCCAATAATCGCCAATAACGCTGCCAATACAGTCAGGTCAAATGGCCATTGCATCATGGCAAAAATACCCAGTGTCACCACAATATCGTGGAACAATGACAGTACCGCACCCATTGCCAGTTTGAATTCAAAGCGAATGGTGACGTATACCAACATCAATAACAGCGCTAAAGCTACAGCGCCCGCAGAACGTACGTACAGCTCATTACCGACTTGACCACCAACCACATCTACCTTTGGCACAGTTGCCGTGTTATTTGGTAGTTGTACCGCAGCAGTAATTGCTTTGGTTAAGTCTTCTGCTTCAACATCTTCTTGCACAGGCATACGTACCATTAGGTCGCGGTCTGAACCAAGCGTTTGTACCACAGGGTCGTTAAAGCCTGCTTTGACCAATGCGTTAGAAACATCGGTGGCTTTTACTGGATTGCTATAGTTGAGTTCTGCAGCAATACCCCCAGTAAAGTCCAAACCTAAGTTTAAACCTTTGGTGGCAATGAAGAAGATACTGGCAACCGTTAATAGAATAGAAAGCAATGCCGCAGGCAAAGCAATCTTCATAAACGGAATCACGCGCTCATCATCAGGGCGGCCATATTTTTTTGAAGGCAGTTGAGTATTCTCAGTCATCAGTGATCTCCTTAAATGCTCAACTTTTTCAAGTTACGTTTTTTGCCGTAGATGATTTGTACAATTGCACGGGTCACTGTAATCGCAGTAAACATCGAGCAGACAATACCAATCATGAGCGTCACAGCAAAGCCTTTGATTGGGCCTGTACCAATCGCAAACAGAATGAATGCCACCAAGAATGTGGTTAAGTTCGAGTCGAAAATTGTGTTATACGCTCGGTCATAACCTGCCACAATGGCTTGTTTTGGCGAGGCACCCCACTTAATTTCTTCTCGTATTCGCTCACAAATCAAGACGTTGGCATCCACTGCCATACCAATGGTAATTACGATACCCGCAATACCCGGCAAGGTAAGTGATGCACCAATCCAAGACATGACGGTTAAAATCATGGCTAAGTTAAACACTAAAGCGAAGTTGGCAATCAGACCAAACAGACGGAAGAACACCACCATCCAGATTGCGACCAAAATGAAGCCAATCTGAGTCGACAATACGCCTTTATCAATGTTTTCTTGACCCAAGCTTGGGCCAATCACACGTTCTTCGACAAAGTACATTGGCGCTGCCAAAGCACCAGCACGAAGCATTAAGGCCAATTCAGAGGCTTCTTGTGGAGAATCTAGACCTGTAATACGGAACTGCGAACCCAATACTGCCTGAATGGTTGCAGCATTAATAACGACAGATTCGGTGTATGGCGTACGTACTTCAGTTTGTGTGCCATTTTCATCGGTCACATAGCTAATGCGTTGTTTGTTTTCAATAAACAATACCGCCATACGTTTACCCACAGCGTTACGCGTCGCATCTGCCATGAGCTTACCGCCCGCAGCATCAAGGGTAATGTTAACTTCTGCACCGCCTGTATCTTGGCTAAAACCACTCGACGCATTTTGAACACGCTCACCCGTTAAAATACGGCTGCGGTTCAATAATAATTGGCGACCACTGTCCAAAGATTCAAAGGCAAACGCTTCTGTGCCAGGTGGTACTGTACCTGTCGCCTGACCTGTGTACGGATCAATATATTGATCATTTAAGTCAGACACCAAACGGAATTCGAGGTTCGCAGTACGACCGAGTACACGCTTCGCTTCAGCCGTATCTTGTACGCCTGGCAATTCCACTACAATACGGTTGCTACCTTGAGTTTGTACCAAAGCTTCAGCCACACCTAACTCGTTAATACGGTTACGTAAAGTAGTTAAGTTCTGATTGACCGCATACGACTGAATTTCCTGTTTACGGACATCGGTATAGTTCAGACGTAAGCTAGAACCTTCTGTGGTGGCTACAGCTTGCTGTGTGTATTCATTGCCGTTACGACGCAAGAAATCCATCACTGCATCACGGTCTGCATTATTGGCAAACTGTAGGGTGATGGTGTTGTTATTCAGCGAAAGGCTATTAAATTTCAGCTTGTTGTCACGCAATTGACGGCGTAAATCGGTGGCTGAAGTTTCCATACGCTGGCTGATGGCCTTGTCCATATCCACTTCTAATAAGAAGTGCACACCACCACGTAAGTCCAGACCGAGTTTCATTGGTTTTGCACCAATTTTTTGTAGCCATTCTGGTGTGGTTGGCGCAAGGTTCAGTGCCACGACATAGTCATCACCTAAACCGCGACGTAAAGCTTCTTTGGCTTTGAGTTGGGCTTCTGAGGTGTCTAAACGCAACAATGCAGCATTGTTGGTAAAGCTGTTGTCATGACTGGCAATATTTTCTGATTGTAAAATTTGCTCTGCTTTTTGTATGATGCTTTGATCAATTTGGGTACCAGCTTTGGCACCTGAAATTTGAACAGCAGGTTCATCTGGATACAAGCTAGGCAGGGCATATAATGTACTCACCACAAGAACAACGAGGATGAGCAGATATTTCCATGCTGGGTAACGCATTTATTTTCTTCTTAAAATGAAAAAGTCGTGCGTGAGCACGACTCTTTTTGATTAGAGGTTGTTTAATGTGCCTTCAGGAAGAACTGAAATGACACTCGCGCGTTGTACTTTTACTTCTACACCACGGTTCAGCTCTACCACTGCAAAATCACCTTCAATTTTCGTGATTTTACCCATAAGACCACCTGCGAATACCACTTCACTGCCTACGCCCAAGCTTTCAATCAGTGTACGATGCTCTTTGGCACGCTTTGATTGTGGACGCCAAATCAGGAAGTAGAAAATTGCAATGAAGACTGCAATCATTAAAAGGTTAGCCACAAGGCTTGGTTGTTGTGCAGCTTCACCTGCTGCGTGAGCGGTCGAAATAAAAAGGCTCATTTCATTTTCCTAAACTAAAAACTGGCGATCAGTGATCTGATAATAAATTGGGTTTGTTCTGCAATTTACCTTGTCTTTTTACTCAGCGCAAATACTGAAAAGACTAATCTTCAGGACAAGGCGGTACTTCTAGGCCACGACGGGCATAAAAGTCCTGTACAAATTCATCGAAAGTGCCGTTATCTAAGGCATTGCGAATATCTTGGGTAAAGCGTTGGTAATAACGTAAGTTATGAATAGTGCCCAACATTGACCCCAACATTTCGCCACATTTTTCTAAATGAAACAAATAAGCGCGGGTAAAGTTCTTGCAAGTATAGCAATCACAATGCGGATCGAGCGGGCTTTGGTCATGACGATACTTACTGTTACGAATACGCACCAAGCCATCGGTTACAAAGTAATGACCATTGCGCGCATTACGGGTTGGCATCACGCAGTCGAACATATCGACGCCACGACGAATTGCTTCCACAATATCTTCTGGCTTGCCGACGCCCATCAAATAACGTGGTTTATCTTCTGGCATTTTAGCTGGCAAATAATCCAGTACTTTGATCATTTCTTCTTTCGGTTCACCCACCGAAAGACCGCCAATGGCATAACCATCAAAACCAATTTCAAGTAAGCCGTTTAAAGATTCAACACGTAAATCTTCGTACATACCGCCTTGAATAATCCCGAACAGCGCGTTGCTGTTTTGTAGTTCATCATGGTGATGGGTTTTACAGCGTTTTGCCCAGCGTAAAGACAATTGCAAAGATTTTTGCGCTTCTTCATGTGTTGCAGGATAAGGCGTACATTCGTCAAAAATCATCACGATGTCAGAGTTCAAGGTTTTTTGAATTTCCATCGAGATTTCTGGCGAAAGAAAAACCTTTGAGCCATCAATAGGCGAACGGAAGGTCACACCTTCTTCTTTAATTTTACGCATTGCGCCTAAGCTAAACACCTGAAAGCCACCAGAGTCAGTCAAAATAGGCTTATCCCATTTGATGAATTCATGTAGACCGCCGTGTTGCTGAATCACTTCTAGCCCTGGACGCAAATATAAATGAAAGGTATTGCCTAAAATAACCTGTGCCTGAATTTCTTCAATATCGCGTGGCAGCATGCCTTTGACTGTGCCATACGTCCCCACAGGCATAAACACAGGGGTTTCTACCACACCATGAGCAAGTGTTAAACGACCACGACGGGCGCGCCCCGACTGACCTAATTTCTCAAACTTCATATATGTTCCAAATCAAGGCGAAAAAACAGTTCGCTGATTGTTCATGCTAAAAGTGCAATATTTTCCTAGATTCTGCACGGAATTGCCAGTTGAGATACGTTTTCCTTGGTAAAAATTGCGAGTAAATATTTTGTTCAAATCCATTGTGCTTACATGGCGTAAAATTGCTGAATACGTTGGGTAATTTCTTTATGTAAGGCAATTTCACCTTGTTCATGATTGTCCATTGCAGCAACGTGCTGAATTAAACGCTGAATATATAAATTACTGTCATTGACATCCTCACCTCCCTTAAACGGAGGTGATTCCTACAGCTAGACGCTTATGCCCAAGCGCAAGAATGTTCATGGCACTATTTAAGTCCCTATCGTGAGTGACACCACACTCACATGACCATTCTCTTATTCCAAGACCTGTCCTACCTCTCGGACTACTTGAGGTGATCTCACCGCAGCACGAACAGATTTGGGTGGTATAGGCTTCATTGACTTCTTCAAACATTACCCCTGCGTTCTCGCATTTATACTTGAGCATTGTTTTTAGTGCTGAAAACCCTGTATCTAAAACAGACTTTGCCATTTTAGTTTTTACAAGCTTTTTGGCACTTAAGTCACCTACAATTATGAGTGCATTATTTTTAACAAGTAATGTACTTGCCTTATGCAAATGGTCTTTACGGCAATTTGCAATCTTGGCGTGTAATGCACGTACACGTTTTTTATTCCTTGCTCGTTGAGCAATACCTAATTTCTTTTCGTATTGGCGATAGAACTTGGGGTTTGAAATAACCGTACCATCAGAACAGGTTGCAATATCTTTTAAACCTAGATCAATACCTATGGCTTTGGTTGCTGTTGGTTTTTCTTGATTCGATGAATCGACCACAAGGCACACGTACCAACGCCCACGGCTGTCCTCAACAAATGAACCAGTTCTAACAGCATATTTGCTTAATCCATAGCTATCCCATAGTTTGAATTGATGTTTACCATATTGAACATATCCATCAGCGTATTTGATCGCTACTTTCTTAAACGGTATCCATCCAAGTGATTTTCTTGCTGACTTCTTGTTGCTAACACGCCATTTGAGTTTGGCTTTCTTAAACTGCTTTCTGCGTGTGATTAATTCTTCGGTGACAGCCTGTATGGTTTGGCTGTGCAAACCACACTCTTTAGATGCGCCTTTGGTGTATTGAGCAATATCAAATGCAGATAGAAACTCACCTTTTCTTTTTAGGTGCTTAAAACTTAAATCATTCACATAATTCCAAACAAAGTTCACCTCAGATGCTAATTTAATCAGCACCTTTGCGTGTTTGTCTTTTATGCGGAGTTTAAGTGTTTTCATGTGCTTATTTTAACAATAATATTTTAAGTAATGAACAACAAAGATATTTAATACGACATTCCATGTCGTATGGCTTACGCCAGTCGCTTATATCCTCGTGCTGAACCACGAGGTTTTACGCTCCAAGTGATAAAACTCGGTTCTAATGTGAGCAAATAGGCTTCATGTGCAATGCTCAAATAATCATACGGTTCCACTTCTAAAAGTTGTGCCAGATCAATCAGCAAGTCTTTATCCACTTGTTGTAGTTTGAGCTTGGGTTGTGCGGTGGATTGTTCCATCGTGGTTTGAGGCGCTTTGTTGTGCAGGAATTCATCGAGCAAAGCACTTGGAGCGTTTAGAAATTGCGCTGAGTGGATTTCTACATCGACCTGTTTGGGCACATGAATAAAAAACAGAATTTGGCTTAAATCTAAGCCATAAGCGCCCGATAAAGATTGTTTAGCCTGCTGAAATATATCCAGTAAAAGTTCAAGATGGTTGTATTGCAGCGTGTCATTGGAATTCAGCAGAGGATTGCCATAGATATGTCGCTGTTTAAAATAATCTGCAAAAATATTTTTAAATTGATGCAGACCGCTAGAATTGTTGGCTTGAGTGCGATAACGCCATTTTTCTATATTCCATTTATTTACTTCAGATAAATATTGTGCTTCATCTTCCTGTTCATTAAACAGGCTGCGTTGGCTTGAAACAGCTAAATAATCGACCCCAAGATATTCATTAAAGACCAGTACACAGGCATAAATTTGGTCTTGTTCATATTGCTCATAGAGTTGGAAAAACTCTTGAATGAGGGGTTTTTCAGGTTCTGAATATGTTCTAACATTTTATCGGCTTACTTTTTATTTTGGGATTTATGTTTTGAGCAATTGTTGTTTATATTTTGCTCAACCTCATGATTGTGTCAAAGCTGAGAAAAATGTCAATAAGACAAAACAAATTGTAGTCAAAGCTCACTTAAGTTGTTAAATTGTAATTAAAATCAATTCATAGAGGTGGGCTATGAGTGAATTAAACAGTGCACTAAAAGAAGACCAATTCTATAAAACACTTTTGGAAACCACGAATGCAATTCCGTGGCAGATTAACTGGAAAACCAAAGCTTTTAGCTATATTGGCCCACAAATTGAGTCTTTACTGGGTTGGACGCAAGACAGCTGGAAAACTGCACAAGATTGGATTGATCGGATGCATCCTGAAGATCGGGACAAGACCGTGAATATGTGTGTGAGTCTGTCCGATCAAGGCACATACCACGAAGCGGATTATCGTGCCTTAACCGCTACAGGAGATTATGTCTGGATTCGTGATGTGGTGCATGTGATTCGTGAAAATAACGAAACTGTGGCGATTATTGGGTTTATGTTTGATATTTCTGCGCGTAAACAAATGGAGTTGGAACTCGAAGCGTTGAGTCGCAAAAATCTGGCTTTGAGCTTACAAGACCCGCTGACCTTGGTTGCCAATCGAAAGGCGCTTAGTGAGCGTATAGAAAACGAATTTAAACGTGCTGTGCGTCATCAACATGCATTGTCTCTCTTGTTTATCGACATCGACCATTTCAAGCCTTATAACGACAATTATGGACATTTACAGGGTGATCATTGTTTGATTAGTGTGGCGCAGTTGCTTAAACAACACTTTGCTCGTGCATCTGACTTTGTGGCTCGCTTTGGTGGCGAAGAGTTTGTGGTGCTGTTGCCTGAAACACCATTGGCAGATGCTGTACAACTTGCTGAAAACTTTAGACAGGCAGTATATGCGCTGGAAATTCCACATACCAAGACAGGGGAGACGACCCAAGTTACTGTGAGTATTGGTGTAAATAGCTATCACCAAAATCAGCAGTATCACAATGTGGTCGATTTTCTGCATTCAGCCGATGAATTGTTGTATTTGGCAAAAAACAAAGGACGTAATCAGGTGCAGTATCTGACACAGTCTTGTGTTTAGTCGAAATCTGAAAAAACAGCAAGCTTCGTGCTTGCTGTTTTTATAAATAATTTCAAAGGAGCGGCTTAGAATTAAATGGCTTAAAAGTTTGGACGATAATCAAAACTTTGTGCTGCACTGTTGTCCCGAAAGGCGCGCACAGGTTTTTTCGCTGTGGTTGCAGTGTTAATCATGTTGTTAGGAAAGACCTGAATATAGTTATTAAATAACTCGACATTGCGGTTATAAATAGTAATCGCAGCACCGACATTTTCGTTCTGCTCATCAATTTCATGCATCATTTTTAAATACAGTTGGTCGGCTTTGAGTTCAGGGTAATTTTCGACCACCACATTTAAGCTGCGCATCAATTCTTTGCTCAAGGCTTCAACACGTTGTAATTGGCTGACATCGGCATTGTTGATGTTTAGGTTCATAATATTTTGGCGCAGTTCAGTCACTTTTTCTAAAGTGCCTTTTTCCATACCTGCATATTGTTCGACCACTGGCGCAAGTTCTTCAAGCGTTTTTAACTTCTGTCGTTCAAAACTGGTCACATCTGCCCAAGCGCGGATGGTGGCGTTGTGGTGGCGTATGATGTTGTTACGAATCATGATGCCCAGCATCACCAAGACGATGACAACCAAAAGAAAAATTGCGATACCCATGTTTTGCCCCAAGACGATTTTCTTAGTCCAGAAAATCAATCAAATCTGTCTGTAATTGTTCTAAATAAGGTAATTTAAAAGTGCGTAAGTGTCCACGCAATGCGGAAATATCTTGAATATTTTTTGCTTTACTGGAAATTTCAAACAAGTTGCGATTACCTAAAAAACAGAGCGTGTTCCGCTCAGGGTGAAATAACAAATCACCTTGCTGATGCTGAAAAAAATCATCCAGTTTTAACACCATTGCAGGGCTGAGCGTACGCGCCAGTTGAATTGCATCACTGCCAAAAAAGTTGAGTTTTTGATTCAGGCGAATGTCACTGGTATGCCACGGCACATGATAAGGCGCACCAAAGGTTTTATTGTTTGAGGTAACGGCTAAACCTTGTAGCTGCACATCAAAGACAAATACGCCCGATAAATGTCGCACCACTTCACGTACTTTGTAGTCATTGCCATTTTGATCTTTAATGCGGGTTTCACTGACATAGCGATATTCAAATACCAAAACCTGATGCTGCTTGCCTTGTTGATCTTGCCAAACTGTACTGGCGTAGCGGCGAATTTCATTGGACAGATTCCCCAAATTAAATAAAGGGAACAGACTTTTTAAATGGGCAATCAAATAAACGGGTTGTAGGGTTCGGGCAAGATGTTGCGGTGGTTGCTGCCATGCCAGTTGATAGCGTTGAGCAATGCTTTCTTGTTCTAAAAAAGTGATGACTTCTTCAATGGGGTCGTCTTGTTCATAGGTAATAAATGCCCAGAAGATACAGCCTAACCCAATCAGCAAGCAGAATTGCAGCCAAATATTACTCGGTTGAATCAAGAGCAATAAACAGAACAACACACCTATAATGCCAAGCAGGACAGGCAAAACATTTTCAAACTTGAGGGTGATGTCATCTTGCCAAGGGTGTAAGCCATCTAAAATATCTTGATGGCTTTGTGCTTTTTTTCCAATATCCCATAACCGCGCGATATTACGAAATACCCGTTGATTCTTCTTGCGTCGAATATGAATGGAGTGTTGCACGGTATCGAGCGGCATGGCGGTTTCTTTTACAGTTTGAAAATTAAGTCTGAGCTTGATCAATCAGCATGGCATCGCCATAGCTAAAGAAACGATAGCGTTCCGCCACAGCATGTTGATACGCCTGCATGACATTTTCACGGCTTGAAAGCGCAGATACCAACATTAATAAGGTGGATTCAGGCAAGTGGAAATTGGTGATTAGACGATCCACCACTTTAAACTGATAACCTGGGTAAATAAAAATTTGCGTATCACCCGACCACGCTGCAAGTTTGCCTGCATGGGCTTGGGCAGCACTTTCCACGGCACGGGTGGCAGTTGTGCCCACTGAAATAACTTTGTTGCCTCGTGCTTTGGTTTCACGAATCAGCGCTACGGCAGCTTCAGAAACTTCACACCATTCACTGTGCATGATGTGATTGGCAATATCATCGGTACGTACAGGCAGGAATGTACCTGCGCCCACGTGCAAGGTCACAAAGGTTTTTTGAATGCCTTTATCTGCTAGCTGTTGCAGTAAGGCTTCATCAAAGTGCAAGCTGGCAGTGGGTGCGGCAACACTAGCGAGTTTTGTTGGGTCGTTAAATACGGTTTGATAACGCTCGGTATCAATCGCTTCTGCTTCGCGGTTAAAGTAGGGTGGAATCGGCAACTGACCGTAGGCATCCAATACGTCTAAAATAGGCTGCGAAAACTCGACAATAAATAAGTTTTCATGGCGACCTTGTACGGTCACTTTTACAGCATCAGGCCCAATAAACAGTTCTGCACCTGCTTTTGGTGAGTTGCTGGCTTTAATATGGCAATGGGCAATAAATTGATCTTGCAGACGTTCTACCAAGACTTCCACTGCACCGCCTGTGGCACGTTTACCTTTAAGACGCGCTTTCATGACTTTGGTATCGTTAAGTACCAGTAAATCGCCCGCTTCGAGTAAATTCAGTAGGTCGGTAAATTGATGGTCATGATACTGACCTTGAGCATCAAGATGCAGCAGACGAGAGGCGCTACGACTTGCTAGTGGGTAACGAGCAATGAGTTCATCGGGGAGATTAAAATTAAAGTCAGAAAGCTGCATGATAAAAACAAGTTAGAACACTGGGAAAACTGCGCCTAGTATATGCTTTTTTAGGTTTTATGGATGAAATTGGTCGATTATAAATCAAAAAAATGACAGCTGATTTAATTTTAAACAATTGCAAAAAACTTGCGTTGACAAGCTGTCAAAAAAGTTTATTATACCCATCAACACCTACCCGAGGTGGTGAAATTGGTAGACGCGGCGGACTCAAAATCCGCTGTCAGAGATGACGTGTCGGTTCGAGTCCGACCCTCGGGACCACAGATATATAATTATATGCAAGCACATTGCATATAAGCTTCGAAAGCCCTGATAATTCAGGGCTTTGTCGTATCTACATGCCAACATATACCTATACACATCCAAAAGTTTTAAAGATACGATTAAAGATACAGGACATCTTTTAATTTTATATCTTTATCATGGCAAAAATCGTTAAACCTCTTACCGATACTAAGTGTTCTTCGGCAAAGCCCAAAGTTAACTCTCAAGGAAAACTTGTCAATAATAAGCTCGCTGATGGCAAAGGATTATATTTAATCGTTAGACCTAGTGGCACAAAGACATGGCAGTTTATTTACGGTCGAAAGCAATATCTGAATGACAAAGGCAAACCAACCGACGGCGTTATTACGATTGGTGACTATTCTAAGGTGGGTGTAAAGGGAGTGATTATTTCTCTAGAGGAAGCTCGTGCCCGTAGAACAATGTATTTAGCTCAGATCGCAAATGACATTGACCCTATTGATTATATAAAACTCGAAGAAGAAAAATTGAAGGATAGATTCGACTTTGAATCGGTGACAAGAGCTTGGCATGTGGCTTATGGTCAGTCATCAGGTGCGCAAGAATCTACAATCGCTAAGTCGCTTAGAAACTTTGAAATGTACGTCTTTCCAATTATTGGTGAGAAATTAATTGATTCGATTAAGCCACGTGACCTCAGCCGTGTTCTTGAACATATCGAGACTACAGGTTTTGGTGAGGTTTACGATAAGGTCAAACGCAGATTATCAGCTATTTTTGCTTATGCGGTTAGTAAAGGTTATATCCCTGAGAGTCCCGCCGTGCATTTGAAAGGCGGTTTGACGAAGAAGAAAGAGGAAAAACATTATCCTAAGTTGCCTTTAGATCGGTTGCCTGAGTTTTTTTCACGGCTGAAGAATGATACGGGTGTTCCTTTAACTAAGTTATACACCGAGTTTGCGCTCCATACTTTTGCACGATCAAGTGAAATGATGTTCGCACGTTGGAACGAGTTTGACTTCGATAAAAGCATTTGGACGATACCCGCAGTACGCACACCCGTTAAAGGGTGCCCAAGTTCGCATCGTGGTGCAAAGATGCGCAAAGAGCATGTCGTACCTTTGTCACGTCAGGTAAAAGACATCCTCATGGAGGTGAGACAATATAGCGGTATGGGACAGCATGTATTTCCTGCAAATCATGACTTAAACAAGTTCATTAGTGAAAACACTGTAAATAAGACTTTAACTCGCATGAAATACGACACCAAGACTGAGGTGTGTTTGCATGGCTTTAGAGGTATGGCACGTGGTGCATTGGCTTTGAGTGGGTTGTTTGATCGAGATGCGATTGAACGTCAAATGAGTCACAAGGGTGAAAACGAAGTCGAATGGGCATACACGCACCACGTTGAATATTTAGAAGAGCGTAAAATTCTCATGCAATGGTGGAGCGATTACTTGGATGAAAACAAGACAAAGTATGTTTCACCACAGGAGTTTAGAGACCGATTATTGTCCGATGCACGTAACGGTATCCAAAGCTTTAAGTACGGTAAGCTCATCAAGTTTCAAATGGCAATGTTGAACGCAAGTTGATCAAAAAAGTTCGAATGATTTAAAAATAATCATTCGAACGTGTTTTTTCAGAAAGAGTAAGTCACCCCTAACTATAATTTAGATACGAGTATTTTCATCTGTAATTTAAGGAATGAATTTGCATGGATACGATTCAACCTCTGCGCCTTTCGATGAATAAAGTGTGTGGTATGCTTGATGTGACGAGAGAAGGATTGCGGAAATTGATGTTAAATGACCCAGACTTCCCAAGAGCGTTAAAAAGCGGTCCATCGAGGCAGGCGGCCGTATATTTTGATTATCAAGACCTAATCAAATGGCACGAAAATCAAAAGAAACAACATTATAGCTAAATTACAGCTAATGTTATAAATGTGAAAGCAAAAAGGTTATACAGCTCTACGGAGTTGCAGAAGCCAAGCGACCAAACAGCAAACGACTAAACATTCAACTTCAAAGCACTTACGAACAAACTTCAAAGCACTCACGAACAAACTTCAAAGCAAATTAATGTTTTGCCTACGAGATAGGCGTTCTTAAAATTCTTGAAGGAAGGCTAAATGAAGCTTCTAAATCAATGGCATGCAGCCGAATTAATTGCACAGCACCTTAATGGTGAAGTCCGTAGTTGGTATGGATACCTGACACGTAATATTAGGAATTGGCATAAACAACATGGCTACAAGATCACGGTCCATGTTGAAAATGGAAAGCTTGCTTACAGTCGTGAGGCATTGCTTGAGTTCGTACGTGTCATGAAGACTCCCTCAAGGCAGAAAGTGCCGCAATAGGGGATTCACTCCGAATAGTATCAATAGCATTCGGGAGTAAAAATTACTCCCACTTAAACATTTAAAGTTAAATACAAACTTCTCATCGGGCTAAAACTTGGCGAGAAGTTTGCCACTCAATACGTGAAATTAGCATGATTAACTACAATGAGAGCCTGAATCAATTTACTGGCTGTGATTTTGATTTGGACAAAATGTTCGAAAGAGAGTTTGAACGCGAGTTGGAGAGTGAGTTCGAATGGACGTTGTATCAACGTCTAATCGAAATGAGATGTAAGCCCAAAAAAACATTAACGATTTCAACACAAACTCCAACAGCCCAAATGAATGAGACATTAGATGAATTACAGTCAAGAGTGATGGAGCATGTTGCGGAGTCTCAAATGTTCGAAGATGAAATTTATAGTGACATCAATACCGAAGCATATTTGAGAGCTAAACCACATGCGGTAGTTGATTGGCTCGATTTGAAATTTGTTGTAGATCCATCAAAATGTAAATTCTATGGTAAGCCAGATGCTCGTAGCTATATCAAGGCATACTTAACTAAGCATACGGGCATTCGTCATTACATCCGGGCAGACAGTGATGTTGTCCAAGATGGAGCAAGCTTTACTATTAGACTGCATGATGTAAAGAATCGAAAAGCCTTACGCAAAATTACTGATCTCTTGAGAGAGCAATACGGTTGCAAGGTTGAAGAAATGACTGTGGAAGCCATTGAATTAGCATTTGACTTTTATAATGCACCTAGTTCTGCTTTCCTTGTCGCGCTACATAAATCTTTAAAATACCCTAAAGCATGTAGCCGAATGAGGATCTATAAGACTAAGGGGACGACTAGGGGTATTCCTGAGTCAGTACATGAGCTTGTTCAGTTGATTGAAGATGGATTCAATATCGCATCGGGAGATCACCGCTTCGATGAGCTTTGTACGAGAGCGTACCTCAAGCGAACCGATATGAATGGGAAGTCACTCCCTGTAGATCAGCATCGGTTGAGATTAGAGATGACTTTCAGAAAGACTTTCTTTGAGCGAAAAAATTTGGATTGTAGTCTGTTTAACTTGCCGAGTCTTATCACTCATGGATTCAAACAGATGGAGTTTACTCGACTGAATAAGAGAGCTTTGGAAGACGAGAAAGAACAATATCGAAAATGTGTGAAAGCCTATGGTCAGGAACGGTTACTAGCGCCTAGTCGTAGTCGCCGTAAACGAGATCTGCACGATGCAATTAAGATGAATGGTCCACTGAATGAGATCAAGCGATTGCAAGCTAAAGCGTTGGCTGAACGATTCACGATGCGCAAATTTCGGTGATTTTTTTGACTAGCCTAATTCAGTGCAAACCCATGCTGTATGCGGTTTTGCGCTGAATTTAAATTAGTACGTTGCCCTAATAACATTAGGTATCAGTATTAAGTATCAAAGTAATAAGAAAAAGCCAAAATTTTGGTGTGAATCCAACTTTTCCTGTTCAGCTTCACATGCTACGTATTCCAAGATCAATGTTGGTATCACTTCGATTTACCACTTGCTCCGCAGTGGTAAATCTCTGTCATACCTAAATTCACTATCACAGTCGAAGTCCTAGGAAAATCTCCAAATGCGGTATGTATTGCGTTCATCGACCGAGAGTCTGGAGCAATGTTCTTATACTTTGAAAATTCGTTGAAAAGGGTAGTGATTAAATCTTTTGGGGGCTGTCTGCTTGACCTAGAGCGGGAGTGAAATTTGGATTAATTCTCGTAAAACACTATAAGCCTTCTCGCTTCAAAACTTTATCAAGATTTAATGCGAAATTAACGCGATTTGGGGCGTTTTTGATGTGGGGTGGGAAAAAGTATATCGGGATGGGTAAGGCGCGCTTAGAACGCAAATGGTGAGCTTCTAGAATGATGTTTTTGTCGGTAATAGCGGTTATTTTGAATGTGAGCGAAGTGACTTGATAAGTTTAATTGTAAGTCACCTGTGACTTTGTTTAAGTTTTTGTTTTGTAATATTAATTTTTTGTTTATTAGCTTTTTGCTAACCTCTTTTTTTTGGAAAGGTGTGGCTGGTGAAAGATACTAAATATGCTATTAGGTTTGGTGTCGATATTGCGGAGTTAGCATTCAAATTGTTGTGCATGATTGATGTTGATCAATATATCGAGCAAGACAAAGACTTTAAACGAGGAGACTTAGAGCTAGTTGCGGAAATAACAGCCATTGAGTATGCCAAAGTTGTGGGTATAGACGATGTTTCGTTAGCGGCACAACATTTACACAATGCCGCACAAGAGCTACTAGACGCCCATGTGTGGGTTGAAAATGACCTTACAACAGGAAAAGGCTTTATCAAGTTCATTGGAAGTTATAATTTTTATGATGAGGATGAAAAGAGCCTAGTTCAAATTCGATTGTCAGAGTCAGGGCAAAGTTGGTTAAGTTTCAATAAGGATTGGTTTTATGGCCAATATATCGAGCTAGCATCAGCAAGACTTATCTATACAACTCCGATCATCAATAATCTATTCGGTGATTGTGACTAATAGTCTTTGGATTTTCTAAAGATTTTACCTAAGATAAGACCCAAACTGCACATTTTGAGCTTTGGGTCATGTCATCCTTTTATCGTATATGTCGACCTTTTCAGCTGCAAACACAGAGTTTCCACTATTAAAGCCATTAAGATTATTGAATAAACAGCTAATTAAGCTACCTCTCAGCGAGGCTAACGATTTTCAGAATATAGCTATGGCATCATTGTGGGGTTGAAAAATTTGAACTAGACTGAACAATATTGACAATTTGAGCATCTAAATGACCCAAAACGCATCTAGTGAAAGCGTTCTGACTCTGGCTGAAGTAGCTGCTTATTTAAAGGTCACTGAACGGACCATCTATCGGCTGGCTGGTGCAAAAAAGATTCCTGCCTTCAAGGTTGGGGGGAGCTGGCGTTTCCGTAAAACCGACATTGACGACTGGATCAATTCTCAGTCGTTAGATACGGAAGAGCTAAACAGTTGATCACCGCCTACCACGCCAAGTATTACGCCCACGAGCTAACTCGGCGACACGCTGCCGATGGCGTAGATCGTCTCTCCCAATCGCTGTTCGATGCTAGCGTCGATCTAAACCCGCACCAGATCGAGGCGGCGCTGTTCGCACTTCGCAACCCGTTGCAGGAAGGCGTGCTGCTGGCCGATGAAGTGGGCCTAGGTAAAACCATCGAAGCTGCGCTGGTGGTGTGCCAGTACTGGGCCGAGCGCCGTCGTCGGCTGCTGGTCATATGCCCGGCCAGTCTGCGTAAGCAATGGGCGCAGGAGCTGCACGACAAGTTCGCCGTGCCCACAACCGTGGTGGATGCCGTTTCTCTGCGCAAGCAGTCCGCTGGCGACATGCTAGCTACCCTGCAACGGCAGGTTGGCAAGGCGGTAGTAATCATGTCCTACCAGTTTGCCGCCAAGCTGGAGGCCGAACTGCGTGCCGTGCCTTGGGATGTGGTGGTCATCGACGAAGCGCATAAACTGCGTAATGCGCACCGTGCCAGTAACCGCACTGGGCAGGCGCTCAAACGTGCACTGCAAGGCCGCAAGAAGCTGCTGCTCACCGCCACGCCGTTGCAGAACTCGCTGATGGAGCTATACGGCCTGTCAACGCTAATCGACGAGCACCTTTTCGGCGATGAAGCTGCCTTCCGCAAGCAGTTCATAAACAGTGGGTCGGGGCTTTACGAACTGCGTGAGCGTCTTGCCAGCTTCGCCAAACGCACACTGCGCCGTGACGTGCTGGAGTACATCAAGTACACTGAGCGCAAGGCTCTCACCCAGCCGTTCAACCCCACCGACGACGAGCAGGCGCTGTATGAGCGCATCTCGGCCTTTCTGCAAAAGGAAGACTCCTACGCCCTGCCCAAGCAGCAGCGCCACCTCACAGCACTGATCTTGCGCAAGCTGCTGGCCTCCAGTTCGCACGCCGTTGCTGCCACCTTGGTCACCATCCGCGAGCGTCTGCAGGGCTTGCTCACGGCAGACACAGCGCAAGACGATGGCAGCCAGCTGGTCGAGCGGCTCATTGCCGAGGACGACCTAGAGCAGGACTGCCTGGAAGAAGAAGCCAGCGAGGCAGAAGCCAACATTGAAATGAGCGCCGAAGGCCCGGCGCCCGCACCAGCCGAAGCAGGTAAGCCGAGCGCTGCAAAAGATGCCCATGCCGTCCGCGCCGCCATCACCGCAGAGATCGCGGAGCTGACTGCGTTCGTCGATGCCGCCCAAGCCCTGAAAACTGACACCAAGGCACAGGCGTTACTCAAGGCGCTCAACCTCGGCTTCGGCAAGATGGCCGAACTGGGTGCTCCACGAAAGACCATCATCTTCACAGAGTCAAAGCGCACTCAGGAATACCTGCATCGATTTCTTTCCGAGAACGGCTACGCAGGCAAGCTGGTGCTGTTCAGCGGAACTAACAATCATGAGGATTCCACTGCCATCTATCAGTGTTGGTTGGAAGAGTACAAGGGAACAGACCGAATTACTGGCTCGCCTCAGGTTGATCGTCGCACTGCCTTGATTGATCATTTTCGGAAGGACGACGGCACCGGCGCTGAGATTATGATCGCCACCGAAGCGGCTGCCGAAGGCGTCAACCTGCAGTTCTGCGCGCTGATCATCAACTACGACCTTCCGTGGAACCCGCAGCGCGTTGAGCAGCGCATCGGCCGCTGCCACCGCTACGGTCAGCGCTTTGATGTGGTAGTCATCAACTTCCTCAACACCCGCAACCAGGCCGACCAGCGCGTTCTGGAGCTGCTCACCGAGAAATTCAACTTATTCTCGGGCGTGTTTGGGGCAAGCGATGAAGTACTGGGCCGCATCGAGGGCGGCCTCGATTTCGAGAAACGCATCCTCCAGATCTACGACACTTGTCGCCAGCCCGAGCAGATCGAAGCCGCCTTCAATGCCCTGCAAGCGGAGCTGGAAGAAGTCATCGCCGACCGCATCAAAGACACGCAGTCCCAGCTACTGGAGAATTTTGACGAGGATGTCCACGACCGGCTCAAGCTGCGATTGGACGAGGCTGAAGCGCGACTCGACAAACTGGGGCGCTGGTTCTGGGGTGTTACCCGCTATGCGCTCAATGACTGGGCACGCTTTGACGAACAGTCCTACGCGTTCTCTCTGAGCACGCCGCCAACTGGAGTCGCACAACTAGCCCCCCCTGGCCGCTACCAGCTCATTCGTGGCGCGGCGCAGCCGGACATGCTGGCGCACGCCTACCGTCTCAGCCACCCGCTGGGGGAGTGGAGCATTGATACCAGCCTGAATGCGGAAACGCCCGTCGCCACCTTGAAGCTTGACTACAGCAAACACGGCGCACGGGTCTCCGTCATTGAGAGACTGCGCGGTATGTCCGGCTGGCTGACGCTGGCCCGGGTGGAAGTTACCGCATTCGAGACCACCGAGGCGCTGCTGTTCTCCGGTCTCACTGACGATGGTCAAGTGTTGGATCAGGAAGCCTGCGAAAAGCTGATGGCTATTCCAGCAGCAGGCAAACCCACTCCTTTGAGCACTTCCGTGCCTGAGGCACTGCTGGCCAACAGCCAGCGTGCGGTCGCCGCCACGATTGCTCATGTGCTGGAAGATAACCAGCGCCTGTTCAATGAGGAACGTGAAAAGCTGGAACGCTGGGCAGACGACAAGCTTTTGGCTGCAGAGGAAGCACTGAGGAATACCAAAGCACGCATCGTACAGTTGAAGCGCGACGCTCGCAAGGCCGCCACCTTGCAGGAGCAAGACGGTATCCAGCGTGAACTATCGGAACTAGAGCGCAAGCAACGCCGTCTGCGTCAGGAAATTTTCGCCGTTGAAGATGAGATCATTGCAAAGCGCGATGAATTAATTGTCTCGCTCCAGCAACGTCTGCAAGAAAAAACCAGTAATGAGACTCTTTTCAGCATTCGCTGGCAGGTCACTTGAAACGTAAATCCTTTGAAAAATCAGAAATCCAGAGATCAGTGAAACCCATGATAACAAAGCAGAATCGCAAATTCGAAGAGCTCGTCACCAAGCTTCGCGAGATCTTCCAGATTGACCGTCCTGAACTGGACTTCGGCATCTACCGCATCCTCAACGCGCGTGCCGGCGAGATCAACGATTACCTGCAAAACCGGCTGGCCGAGAAGGTGCAAGCCGCGCTCAGCCAAGGTGGCGCTGCACAGCAGGAGCAGGTGGCGCGCGAACTGAAGGACAAGGAGGCGCAATACCAGGCAGACGGCATCGATCCGGCCACGGTCCCGAAAGTGCAGGAGCTGCGCCAGAAACTAGCCCAGTACAGCACCGGTGCCAGCGAACACGAAAATGCCGTGTTCTCGCACTTGCTCGCCTTCTTCTCCCGCTACTACGAGCAAGGCGACTTCATCAGCCAGCGCCGCTACAAGGGCGACACCTACGCCATTCCCTATGCGGGCGAGGAGGTGATGCTGCACTGGGCCAACAAGGACCAGTACTACACCAAGAGCGGCGAGAACTTCAGCAACTACAGCTTCAAGCTCGAAGACGGTCGCACAGTGCATTTCCGCCTCGTTTGCGCCGACACTGCCAAGGACAACCGCAAGGACAACGACAAGGAGCGCCGATTTGCCTTGGTAACGGCCAACACCGTTACCCGCGTGGATGAAAACGGCGACGAGGCCGAAGAAGAACTGGTGCCAGTGGAGGAAGTGCAAACCGCTGACGGTAGCAAGGAACTGTTCATCCGCTTCGAGTACGCCGCCCAGCCCAAAGGCACTAAGCAGGAGGCGCTGGTCAAAGCCGCTGTTGAGACTGTGCTTGACGATGCGGCCGTGAAGGCCCGCTGGCTGGCCCTGGGCAACCGCGCGCCCACCGAGAAGAACCCCCAGCGCACCCTGCTGGAAAAACACCTGAGTGATTACACCACCAAGAACACGGCGGACTACTTCATCCACAAGGACCTAGGCGGTTTCCTGCGCCGTGAGTTGGACTTCTATATCAAGAACGAAGTCATGCATCTGGATGATGTGCAGAACGCGGGCGCGTTCGCGGACATCGAAAAGAACCTGCGCATGATCCAGTGCCTGCGCAGCATCGCGCTGGAGCTGATTACTTTCCTGGCGCAGTTGGAGGATTTCCAGAAGAAACTGTGGCTGAAGAAGAAGTTCGTTGTCTCCAGCCACTACTGCATCACGCTGGATCGGGTGCCGGAAGCGCTGTGGCTGGAAGTGGTAGCGAACGAACAGCAGTGGGCGCGGTGGAAACAGCTGGGCGTTTGGGATGGCGATGCGCCGGGGACGTTGGAGGACTTGAAGGCTGCGCCTTACCGAATGGTGGATACAAGTTTATTTTCCGAAGATTTCAGTTTCAAACTGATGTCGAGTATTGAGGATATTGATGAGGCTCTAGATGGGTTGCTGATCAATTCAGAGAATTTTCAAGCAGCGCGCTTGATAGATGAAAGGTTCAGAAAGAAAGTTGATCTGGTTTACCTTGATCCGCCATACAACACTGATGCCACCCCCATTCTTTACAAGAACGGCTACAAAGATTCGTCATGGTCAACGCTCATGGCCGAACGCATTAACGCGTCTAGCAAGTTGCTGACTGAGGATGGCGTAACGGCATATGCGATTGATGACACTGAAGCGGCATTGCTGAAAGAGATCGTGAAGCAAGTAAATCCTGACAGGGATGTTTTTCAGTGCGTCGTTGAGCATTACCCTGGATCGGGAACAGGTAGGTCGAATGTATCTCGCACACATGAGTACTGCCTGTTCTCTGTCCCCAAAGAGCTTGACATCCTTCGAGGCGACTCAGTCGAGGATGGGGTGAGAACCAGAGGGTTTAGGCGAGCAGGAACTGGTGACAACAATTTCCGCATAGGCAACCCTGGCCGTCCCGAGAGTTTCTTTGCAGTTTTGGTAGACAAGGAAACTTTTGAAGTTATGGGAGCTGAGCCGCCTCCTCAGCCTGTCGTTAAAGGGAACTATCCACTTGAAGATACGCAAGATGGACTTAAACGCGTCTACCCAATCGGTGAGAACGGAGAGGAGCGTGTTTGGTCGCTTTCGTACGAAGGGGGAAGGAAAGCTATTGCTGAAGGACGAATTGTTAGTTCGAGAAACTTTGTAATTAATCGTGTTTATCACGATAGCGAAAGGCGACTCTTGCTTCCTAGCATTTGGCAAGGCGCTCAGTACAACGCAACAACTGGTGGTACGAATCTGCTTACCGCGATATTTGGGGATGCCGGTCTATTCTCGTATCCAAAGTCACTTGGGACGATGGAGCGAGTTTTAGATGCCGTTCTCTATGATAAAGACGAGTCGTTGACGCTGGATTTGTTTGGTGGCAGTGGAACTACTGCGCATGCAGCAATTAATCGCAACAGAAAACTAGGGGGCGAGCACAAATACATCCTGGTTGAGATGGGAGCTCACTCGGACTCTGTTATCAAGCAGCGAATCGTTAAAGTTGTGTATTCCGCAAACTGGGCGGATGGAAAGCCGACAGCGCCGGAAACGGGCATCTCCCACTGCTTCAAAGTCCTAAAACTCGAAAGCTACGAAGATACTCTGAACAACCTGCAACTGCGCCGGACGTCCGCGCAAGGCGATCTGCTAAATGCGCTGCCGCAGCAGGCCAAGGATGATTACCTGCTCAACTACTTGCTGGACGTGGAAAGCCGTGGCTCGCTGCTGTCAGTCGAGGACTTCAGGAAACCCTTTGACTACACCCTCAATGTTGCCGTGGATTCTGCGGGTGCCTTCGAGCCGCGCAAGATCGATCTGGTCGAAACCTTTAACTACCTGATTGGCCTGCGGGTCAAGCACATCGATTCCAACATGAAAGAAGGCTATGTTCGTGTTGAGGGTGCGCTTCCTTCTGGTGAATCGGCATTAGTGATTTGGCGCGACTGCGAGAAGATCGATTACGAGACATTAAAACGCTACGGTAATCGATTTGACCTCGAAGGCGAGAACAATCCGTTTGACGTGATATACATCAATGGCGATCACAATATGCCTGCCATCTATGCCCCGACCGAAGGAGAAGACGGGCAGGCATGGGCAAGGAAGATTCGCCAAATCGAGCCGGAGTTTCTGGAGCGCATGTTCTCGGTGGAGGACATCTGATGGCACGCACAGCAAAACCAAAATCAAAAAAACGCAGCTTCCATCAGGAATTGGTGCTCAACCGCTGGGTGCTGGGTTTCTTTCAGGGCGGCACGCTGGCGGCGCTCAAGATGCGCCTGAGCGATGACCGCTTCGAAGGCATCGACGAGGATGGTCAGACCAAGTTCTTCCACGAACTGATCCGAGGTTTGTTCGATCCCAACAAGGTGCCCGAGGCCGACCTGCGGCGCTACGACTTAAACGTCGTCGCCCATTGGCAGGCCATCACCGCCCAGCGCAACAAGCTGGAAGGCCACGAACTGCAGATGAAGTACTTCCAGTACCTCTCGCTGCTGTTCACCGAGCTGTATCTGGACTGGTACTTCAACCACCGTCAGGACTTGCTCGATGGCCTGAACGAAGAGATGGTTCGCTATCGTGCCGAGAACGGCGCGGAACCGTTCCGTGACTTCGAAGCGGACGACCTGAACAAGGTCGCCTTCTGGAACGCCACAGGCAGCGGCAAGACCCTACTGCTGCACGTCAACATCCGTCAGTACCTGCACTACTTCCAGGCGGGGCGCAGCGATCACTTTCCCGACAAGATCATCCTGCTCACGCCAAACGAGGGGCTGTCACGCCAGCACTTGGAGGAGCTACACCTGTCTGGCTTCGGGTTCTCGCAGTTCTTCAACAAGGCCCAGTCACCCGCGCGCGGCACCATCGAGATCATCGACATCAACAAGCTGGGCGAGGAGATGGGCGACAAGACCGTCGCCGTGGATGCCTTTGAGGGCAACAACCTGGTGCTAGTGGACGAAGGTCACCGTGGTACGGGCACAGCGGCAGGCGCGTGGATGTCGCGGCGCGATGCGCTGGTGCGAGGCGGTTTTGCCTTCGAGTACTCGGCCACCTTCGGGCAAGCCGTGGCCAAGGGGATGACCATTGAAAAGGCGGAAGAAGAAAGCCTCAAGTCCAAATGGAAGCTGGCTTACCCTGGGCAGCGCTTCAACCTTACCTCCGCCAAGGCGGATACAGCCCTTACCCTGACCGCTGAAGATAAGCGCCGCGCGCGCATCACCGCGACGCGCGAGATTTACGCCAAGTGCATCCTGTTCGATTACTCTTACAAGTTCTTCTATGAAGACGGCTATGGCAAAGAGTCGCTGATCCTCAACATGAATGGCGAGGCCTACGGGCAGGCGGACAACGCGCGCAAGTACTTCACGGCCTGTCTGCTTTCCTATTACCAGCAGCTGTGGCTGTGGAGCACTCACCGCTCGGCACTTGCCGACTTTAACATCGAAAAGCCGCTGTGGGTGTTTGTAGGCCACTCGGTAACTGGTTCAGATGATAAGAAGAAGCAGAAGCTTACCGAAGATGATTTGGCCAGTCTCTCCGACGTGTTGGCAGTTGTTCAGTTTCTTGCTTGGTTCCTGAACAACGAGGCTCAGATCAAGATCTGGCTGGCCGACTTGATTGCGAACAAGGCTCAGATTTTGGACGCCAAGGGCAACAATATCTTCAGCGGGCGTTTTACGCCTCTGATGGGCTTCGGCGGTCGCGTGGATGATCTATACGCTGACATCCTGCTGCGCGTGTTCAATGCTTCGGCCCGCCAGCGCTTGAAGCTGGTCAACATCAAGAGCAGCAAGGGTGAGCTGGCATTGCGCGTTGGCGATGCAGAGCCCTTTGGCCTCATCAACATCGGCGACGATGCGGGCTTCTTCGGGATGGCAGAGGACGTGGAGGCCTTCGACAGCGAACGCGACGACTTCGGCGGTGCACTGTTCGGCACGCTGAACAACAAGGACAGCAACCTCAACGTGCTGATCGGCTCGCGCAAGTTCACGGAAGGCTGGAGCAGTTGGCGCGTGTCCACGATGGGCCTGCTGAACATGGGGCAGGGCGAAGGCTCGCAAATCATTCAATTGTTTGGCCGTGGGGTACGCCTCAAAGGCAAGGGTTTCTCGCTCAAGCGCACGCTGCCGCACGAGCGGCCTAAGGGCACGCATTTGGACAAGCTGGAGGCACTGAACATCTTCGGCGTGCGCGCCAGCTACATGGCCGCGTTCAAAGACTATCTGCGCGAGGAAGGCATCACGCCTAATGACGAAGTGCTGGAGCTGGACTTCCCAACGCGGGCCAACCTGCCCAAAGGCAAACTCAAGACCTTGGCGCTGAAGGATGGCTACAAGGACAACCAGAAACTTGGGTTCAAGCGCACGCACTTTCCGTGGCTGTACGAAATACCCGCGCAGTTCCAGGGTAAGATCAAGCCCCCCCATGTGGTACTCGACCTGTATCCGCGTGTCGAAGCGCTGTCCAGCAAGGACAAGGGCGCAACCCCCACGACGGCGGAAGCCCGCAACAAGGGCAAGCTGAATCAGACGCTGTTCCCGGCTTTCAATTGGGATCGCATCTACCTGGCGTTGCAGGATTACAAGTTGCAGCGCAGCTGGAGCAACCTGCGGCTGGAACGGCAGAAGCTGATCGACTTCTGCGCGGGCGCGCAGGATTGGTACACGCTGTTCATTCCGGTAGCGGAGCTGAACGTGACGACCTTCGCTGACGTCCGCAAGCAGGAAGACATCCTACTTCGACTGCTGACGGACTACACCGACCGCTTCTACAAGGCCCTGAAGACAGGCTACGAAGGCCAGTTCTACGACATCACCTACATCGACGAAGATCACGGGTCGATGCTCAATCTGTACCAGTTCGAGATCGAGAACAGCGACGACGGTCTGGAGTATCTAGCTAAGCTGGAAATGCTGAAAAAGCTGGTGGCGGACGGCAAAATCGGCGAGGCCAGCACATGGAACGCACCACACATGGTGGCCATTAGCTTCGACCGGCACCTGTTTTACCCCTTGTTTAGCTTCGAGCAGAATGAGGACAAAGATATTGTCCCATTGAAGCTAAAGCCTTTGGGCCTGGGCGCGCCAAGTGAGGTGACGTTTGTCCGCGATCTGGAAGCATTCTACAACTCGCCTGATGGTAAGGATGCCATTGGTCAGCGCAGCCTGTACCTGCTGCGTAATGCAGATCGAGAGGGAAAAGGTTTGGGCTTCGCCTTGGCTGGTAATTTCTATCCAGACTTTCTGCTGTGGTTAGTGGACGATATCAGCGGCAAGCAGTGGCTGACCTTTGTCGATCCGAAGGGGCTATACAATCTCAATTTGTCGCACCCCAAGCTGGGCCTGTACAAGGAAGTGAAGATGCTGGAATCAATGCTAGCATCGCAGGCTAAGGCGGGCGAGGCATCGCTTGTCTTGAATGCTTTTGTGCTGTCGCCCACGAAGTTTTCTGAC
This sequence comes from Acinetobacter sp. YH1901141, assembly GCF_013416935.1. Classification (NCBI taxonomy): domain Bacteria; kingdom Pseudomonadati; phylum Pseudomonadota; class Gammaproteobacteria; order Moraxellales; family Moraxellaceae; genus Acinetobacter; species Acinetobacter sp. YH1901141. Next base: position 39,811 of record NZ_VPEY01000015.1, read on the forward strand.
CTACTCAATGTCGGTGATCCAACAAAGAAGGCTGATCTAGAAAGCCGCAATGTTCTGTTCATGGAGGATGGCCCAAGTACATACTTGAAGAAACTGTTTGTAAACTTGGTTTAGAGAAGCGGGAGAAAGTCGAGGGTGAGTGAAGCAGCTTTAGCCGCTTCTCTTGCCATTTTGAATATGGTTTTGGGGCTGCTGTCGGGCAGTAGAGCCATGACGATATAGATATATATGTACTTTGCATGGTCTTTGCGAGGCTTAGTGGTAGCCATTTTCTTCTGAGATGCAAGTAGCCCCCAGAGCACTGCCACTAGTATCTTTATGGCGTAAGCCGCAATCCAAAGCCGACCAAATAGATCAACTGCAAGTGTATAATGGGAGTTGCGCTCGGTCTAGGTGAACCAACTTGTGGAAGGCGACACTAGTAGGCACACTAGAAACATATTAATGCTAAAGGTGAGATTGTTGATGGTAAGGATATTCAACGGTAGAAAAGCTTGATTGTTGATAATTTGGTCACTTGAGTTGTTGGCTCTTTTGTTGATAGTTTAGTCATCCAAAATTAGATTTTAGCTTTATGGTACCTTCGGGAATAAAGATACGAGTGCAGATACATCAGGCTGATTTTATTTTAAATTGGCTTATAAATCAATTGATAATGTCTAGGATATGGTTCTGACCCTCGGACCATATAAAGGAAAAGCCCTCAAGCATATTAAGACTCGGGGGCTTTTTTATTGTCTGTATATTAATGGGTTGTGCCATTTTTTAGCTCCAGTCTTAATGATTCCATTAGCCACAATTCAGGTGGTCACTTTGGAAAATGAGTACCCAAATGAGTACCTGATTTTTCATTGGTACTCATGGTGGAATCAGATGCTAAGCTTAAATTATTAGATCAATACAATAATCAAATGTGATTGATCGGGTGTCTTATAGGGCTTGTAGTACTTAAAAGCTTTATTCACTATCTAAAGCTACTTTGATGACATCTGCAATTGTCTCAGTGGTGACGCCTCTTTTTCGAGCATTCTCAGAATGGAGCCAAGTTGCTAAGTCTTTATTGCCTTTAGATGCATTGCAGCCAACACAGCACAATGCAATATTGGATAAGGTTGTTATTCTTATATCGTTGATAATGTGTTCCCAAGACTTCTTATTAGCTCTTTCAGTACCAAACTTTTTGCCGCAATATACACAGCACAGGTCTCGCTCCGAGACCGCATCTTCTATGTGCTTTGGTATTCCCCATGAATTTGCCATTTTAGGTTTTCCTTATTTTATGGCTATAGTTGAATGAAAAATCCTAACCTTTGATAACTCACATTCATAAAATTTAGATCTAAGCATAAAATGAAATAGTTGTCATAACACTATATAAATGAGGGTGTAAAAAAACCAGCGCCGAAGCGCTGGTTTTTTACATCACTAACTTAGGTTAGTTTTGCATCATCTTATTGAGCTGCATCAAGTGCAGCATTGAATGTTGCGCTTGGACGCATTACTGCATTCACTTTAGCTTGATCTACTGCGTAGTAACCACCGATATCAACCGATTTACCTTGTACTTCCGCAAGTTCAGCAACAATTTTGTCTTCGTTTGCAGCTAAAGCTTGTGCAAGTGGTGCAAACTTCGCTTTCAACTCAGCATCTTCATCTTGAGCAGCAAGTGCTTCTGCCCAGAATTTTGCCAAGTAGAAGTGGCTGCCACGGTTGTCCAGTTCGCCAGTACGACGTGATGGAGACTTGTCGTTATCAAGTAATTTGCTGGTCGCTTGATCAAGAGTTGATGCAAGTAATTTCGCACGAGTATTATCTTCTTTAATACCCATTTCTTCTAAAGAAGCAGCAAGCGCAAGGAACTCACCTAATGAATCCCAACGTAAGTGGTTTTCTTCAACAAGTTGTTGTACGTGTTTAGGCGCAGAACCACCCGCACCAGTTTCGTACATACCACCACCCGCCATTAACGGAACGATAGATAACATTTTCGCAGAAGTACCAAGCTCCATAATTGGGAACAAGTCAGTGAGGTAGTCACGTAAGATGTTACCTGTTACAGAAATGGTGTCTAAACCACGCGCAACACGCTCAAGTGTATAACGCATCGCACGAACTTGTGACATGATTTGAATATCTAAACCAGTCGTGTCGTGATCTTTTAAGTATTTTTGAACTTTCTTGATCACTTCGTTTTCGTGTGGACGGTACGGGTCTAACCAGAAAATTGCTGGCATACCAGAGTTACGTGCACGTGTTACTGCAAGTTTAACCCAGTCGCGAATAGGTGCATCTTTCACCTGACACATACGCCAGATGTCGCCTTCTTCTACGTTTTGAGTCATCAACACTTCACCAGTGTCAATATCAGTGATGTTTGCAACACCTGCAGCAGGAACTTCAAAAGTCTTGTCGTGTGAGCCGTATTCTTCAGCTTTTTGCGCCATCAAACCTACGTTTGGCACAGTACCCATCGTACGTGGGTCGAAGTTACCATTCCACTTACAGAAATTGATCATTTCTTGGTAAATACGCGCGAAAGTAGATTCAGGCATTACTGCTTTACAGTCGTAAGGTTTACCGTCAGCACCCCACATTTTACCGCCACCACGAATCATTGCAGGCATAGAAGCATCTACAATTACGTCGTTTGGAGAGTGGAAGTTGGTGATGCCTTTTGCAGAATCCACCATTGCAAGTGCAGGGCGGTGTTCTTGGCATGCGTGTAAATCTTCGATGATTTCTTCACGTAAAGAAGTTGGTAAGGTTTCGATCTTTTCATAAAGACCTGCCATACCGTTGTTGACGTTAATGCCAAGTTCTTCAAACAATTTACCGTGTTTTTCAAACGCTTCTTTATAGTAAATTTTCACACAGTGACCGAATACAATCGGGTGTGAAACTTTCATCATGGTCGCTTTTACGTGTAAAGAGAACAAAATGCCTGCTTCTTTACAATCATCCAATTCTTTTTCATAGAAGTCGCAAAGCGCTTTCTTGCTCATGAACATAGAATCGATGATTTCGCCATCAAGTAACGCTACTTTTTCTTTCAATACAATGGTTTCACCAGAATGAGTGATGAGTTCCATTTTTACGTTACGTGCGCGGTCAAGCGTCATTGATTTTTCGCCATGGTAGAAGTCACCTTCATCCATGTGTGAAACGTGAGTTTGTGACCATTGCTTCCATTCACCCATAGAGTGCGGGTGTTTTTTCGCATAGTTTTTCACTGCAGCAGGTGCACGACGGTCAGAGTTACCTTCACGTAATACAGGGTTTACTGCTGAGCCTAAGCATTTGCCAAAACGAGCGCGTAAAGCTTTATCTTCTGCAGTATTTTCATTTTCAGGATAGTCAGGAATTGCATAGCCTTTTGCTTGTAATTCCTTGATACATGCAATTAACTGAGCAACTGAAGCACTGATGTTCGGAAGTTTGATGATATTGGTATCTGGATCTTGCGTGAGACGTCCAAGCTCTGCGAGGTTGTCGGCTACCTTCTGTTCTTCGCTTAGGTATTCCGAGAATTCAGAGAGTACGCGTGCTGCTACAGAGATATCACTCTTGACAATCTCGATGCCAGCAGGCTTAGTAAAGGTCTCAATGATCGGCAGTAGAGAGTAGGTCGCCAACAATGGCGCCTCATCGGTCAGTGTGTAAATGATTTTTGACTTTCCACCAGCCATATATAGCCCCTTGCTTTGATTGAGTTTTTTAGGAGCGAGATGATGACTCAGCCCCTGCGAACCGATTTGCCTAATTTAACCTTGAGAGTATCGACTCTCTATGCATTTCAGTCAACGTAATTACAGTGATGACGCCATTTCGCTACGAAATGATGTGTCGCATTTGTGCGAGTCAAGACACGGCTTAATGTAAAAATGAGCCTATTTAAACCTAAAAATCGCCTTGAGTATTTACTGTTGAAATACTAATCAAATCGTATGATGAAGATATGACATCAAAAATATATGTATATTTTATTATAAATTAACCAGTTGAGGGTTCGACTTAAGTCGAATGTTTGATAAATAACCGATGAAAATGATAGGTGAATATATTTATTCTATTTATTTTATATGTTTATCAATATGTTGCTTCTATTTTTTACAGTGTGATGCAATGTAAACTCTTGTATAGAAGTTGAGATTTTCTTCAAAAACGGAGGGAAATCTACAGATAAAAAGCCTGATTTATATTTTAAAAGTTTAGATCTATTTTTATGGTCCAAATTTTACAAAAATAAGCGTATTTTTTAGCGGGTTTGTAGCACCGTTTGATCCATCAAAAATCATAATCAAGCGTGAGCTAAACCCTTGTTAATCCATAGATGAAAAATCAAGTAGTAAAGAAGAAATGCCGAGTTGTTACGCAGTTTTTTAAATTAGTTTGAAAGCTTGTGTTTTGTGTTAAAGTTTGTAGGTTAACTCTGAATTCAGTGGATGAGTTTTGTAGACAAAATAATTCATAGGCGCGGCACACTTTAATTAACGAGGCAAAAATGAAAATACAGTTGCTGGAAATTGGTCCTGAAACGGAGCAACTCAGTGCTTGCACACTCTCGTTATTATTGGGTGTACATACGCCAAGTAACCAAATTGATGGTTTTTTGAAGTTTGCCCGTCAAATGCTGCAAGTAGATCATGCCATTTTGACTTTTAAAAATGAGCCGTACATCTGGTATTCCACCAATCAAGTTTTTAAAGCCTTTCGTGCCAACCCAAACGCACGGTTAGACGCTTTCTTTCAAGGTCAGCAACTGATTGAACCTCAACATCCTCAATATGCAAATTTTGTGCAGCACATCGCAAGTTTGGGGATAGAAGCCGCGCGCCTAATCGCACTGGATTTACTCAAAACCGATGGCGAGTCGATTGGGCAGTTGTTGTTATTTGATCATCGTGAAGAAGCGTTTAGTTTAGGTGCTTTGCCGACAGTGGCGGAGTTTGCTGCAGGTTTGGTGCGTTATATTGAATTAAAAGTTGATTATGCAAGCTTAAAAGAACTGTATGAACAGCAGTCTGCATTGAATTTTAGTAAAACCAAATTTTTCCAAATTATTGCGCATGATTTGCGCGCGCCATTTCATGGCTTATTGGGGTTTTCGGAAGTTTTAGCGCAAGAGCGCGAAACTTTGGATGATTCTAGTATTCAAAATATTGCCGACTATTTATTCGACACAGCACAATCGACCTATAACTTGCTAGAAAGTTTATTGAATTGGGCGATGGCAGAGGGTGGACGCTTTGTGTATCACCCAATTAATTTTGAGTTAAAGCAATCGACCAAAATTGTTTGCGATGTGTTGAAAAGTTTGGCAATCAAGAAAAATATTGAACTGATTGATCAAGTTGAAGAAGGCATTAAAGTTTATGCCGACATCAATATGATTACCTCGGTGATTCAAAATTTGGTGTCGAATGCGCTGAAATTTACCTTTACCGATGGCACAGGCAAAGTCATTTTACGTGCAGAGCAAACAGAAACCAGTGTGGATATTTATATTCAAGATACGGGTTTGGGCATGACTGCACAACAACTCGAAACGCTGTTCGAGCCTAAACTTACTGTTAGTTTTAAAGGCACTGCAGGTGAAAAGGGTATTGGTTTAGGTTTGGTGTTGTGTAAGCGTTTTGTCGATTTGAACCACGGGCAAATTGTGGTGGAATCGAAAGAAGGTGTGGGAACGACTTTTAAAGTCAGTTTGCCAATTGCGACCAGTAGCCATCAAGTATTAAGTAAAGAAGCGTTATTATCTGAGAAAACTTAATTTCAAAGTTTATATACAAAGCAAGCAAAAGCCTGTGGATGTTTAAAATCATCCACAGGCTTTTTTTATCGTGATCAATTTAGATCAACTCTTGCATTATTGAATGTTTTGAATCGGACTACCACCCAACGCTTGCAATAAAGTCACATAGGCGTTGTATTGGTTTTGCTTGGTCTGCAATAAACTTAAACGTGCATTGCGGGTGGTTTCTTGTGCATCTAGCAGGTTTTTTAAGGCAATCGCACCATGCCGATAACGCACCTCTGTTAAGCGTTCAGTTTTCTCTGCCAGTGCTAAATTGCGGCTTTGCAGCGCGACTTGTTGATTCAGCGCGGTTCGTGCTGACAGTGCATTTTCGACATCGGCAAAGGCTTTATATAAAGTTTGTCGATATTGCACAATGGCTTTTTCATATTCCAAAGCATTCACTTTTAGATCGCGCTGCATATCATTCCATTGCAAAAATGGCAGGGTTAAACCTGCACCTAAAGTGGCAATTGGGTTTTTTAGGGCATCGCTTAAAGAGGTATGCGCGCCTGTACCGACACCTGTACTGAGTGTGCCTGTAAGACTGATGGATGGGTAATAACTGGCTCGATTGGCATCTTTATTGGCCAAGGCTTTACGTAAACGTAATTCGGCTGCACGTAAGTCGGGACGACGTGACAGCAGTTCTGCAGGTAAGCCAGCAGTAATATTCGGTAAACGAACAGCGGCTAAACTCTGTGGTTCATTGATATTCAACATTTGCACAGGTTGATGCAGTAAAACTGCCAAGGCGGTGCGTGTTTCAACTTTTTGCTGTGCAATTTGGCTCAAGGTTGATTTTTGACTTTGCAGGGCTTGTTCGGCTTGGTTTAAATCCAATCCTGAAACTGCACCCGCGCGATATTGCGCACTGACCAATTGATACGTTTTTTGCGTACTGGCAAGGTTTTGTTGTGCGACAACATAGCGTTCATTTAAATAACCCAATTGCCAATATAAATTGGCAGTGGTTGCAATCAGGCTTTGTGCGGTGGCTTGTAAGTCTTGTTCGGTGGCTAAGGCTTCCCAACGTGCAGCTTCAGTCTGATTGGCAAGTTTACCGAATAAGTCCAATTCATAGCTCAGTCCGGGATAATTCAGCGAAATCCCACGCGCTGTATCACCATTGCCCTCTAAACTAAATTGATGCCCTGTAGAAATACCTGCATTGCCAATCCGGACACCTTGCTGACTTTGGCTTTGTTTGGCTTGTAATCTGGCTTGTTGTAAATTCAGTCCTGCAACCGCGAGGTCACTGTTACGCGCCAAGACTTGTTCAACCAATTGATTTAAAGCAGCATCGTGAAAGAGTGTCCACCAACGGTCTGTATTTAGTTGTGCAAGGACTTGCTGGCTTTTTTGCTGCTGCTCAAACTGTTGAGGAATATTTACAGCAGGTGCCTGATAAGGTGTTTTGACTACGGCTGCACAACCCACTAAGCTGCTGCCAAGAAAAAGCGCAGTGACGAGTTGGCTGAATTGTCGTGACTTCTGGTTAAATCGCATCATCATTCCTTACTCTAATTCCTTATTCTCTAGATAGCGCATCGACAGGGTTCAGTTGGGCAGCATTACGTGCAGGAATAAAACCGAACACAATTCCAATCAGGCTTGAACAGACAAAAGCGGCTACAATCGAGGTGGTGGAGTACGCCATTTGAAAGGTTCCACCTGCCACATGATTAATCAATTGCCCAATTCCGAGTGCGAGCAAGACGCCAAGTACACCGCCTAAAATACACACTAAAATGGCTTCAATTAAAAATTGCTGCAAAATATCGCTTTGTCGTGCGCCGACTGCCATGCGTACCCCAATTTCTTGGGTGCGTTCTGTGACAGAGACCAACATGATGTTCATTACGCCAATTCCACCGACCACCAGTGAAATCACTGCAATAGCAGAAACCAGTAAGGTCATGGTGGCGGTAGTTTGTTGGATGGTTTCACGGATACTGTCGGCATTTTGAGTAAATACATCCTGCGCACCATGACGCTGTACCAACAGACTTAGGATGGCATTTTCTGCTGCAGCACTTGGATATTCATCTTTGACTCGTACAATAATGCTGCGCACATGGCTTTGGCCAAGCATGCGGCTCATTACCGTAGAGTAGGGCAAATACACATTTAAGCTGTCGGCATTGCCCATCATGCTTTTTTGTTCTTCGACCACGCCAATAATACGGCTGGGTACGCTGCCCAATAAAATTACTTGCCCGACAGGGTTGCTGCCATCACTAAAAAATGTATTTTTGGTGTTGTGATCAATCACCACATCTTGCGCTTGTTCCAGCACGCTGTGTTTGTCAAAAGGCTGACCCGACTGGAAATTCATGCCGCGTACATAGAAAAAGTCTTCACTTACCCCATTGACTGTGGCTGAAGCTTCCGTGTCTTTAAAACGGACTGTGACATTGCTGTTGACTGAAGGGCTGACACCATCTACATAAGGTTGTTCTGCTAAAGCATCGGCATCGGCAGGAACCAGTGTTCTGACTTGAGAGGAGCGAGAGGTATCCCCAAAACCTCGCCCCTGAAATACGGTGATGGTATTGGTGCCTAAACTGCTGATGTTTTCTAAAATTTGTTTCTGTGAACCATTGCCCAGTGCCACAACAGATACAACCGAAGCGATCCCGATAATAATCCCGAGCATGGTTAAAAAGGTGCGCATGCGATGTGCATTCATCGCCAGTAGCGCCATGCGGAAGGCTTCACCTAAACGATCAAATACAGAGCGCCAAGCTGAAGTTCTTTTTTGTGGCGGATGTTGCAAGGTTTGTTGAGTAATATCATCCTGATCGGCAGGTGTGTTGGGCTGATCAGAAATAATAAGCCCATCACTGATTTCAATAATCCGTGTGGCATTTTTAGCGACATTATGGTCATGTGTGACCAAGATGATGGTGTGACCTTTGGCATTCAGCTCACGCAAAATACGCATGACTTCAATACCACTATTCTTGTCGAGTGCACCTGTTGGCTCATCGGCTAGAATCACATCACCGCCATTCATCAGGGCACGAGCAATGGACACACGTTGCTGCTGCCCGCCTGAAAGTTGACTTGGTCTGTTCTGGGTTTTATCTGCCAAGCCTAAATCACTCAGCAATGCGGTAGCACGTGCTTGGCGTTCTGCGGCATCGGCACCTGCATAAATTGCGGGAACTTCGACATTACCCGCAGCGCTTAAATCACCCAATAAATGGTAGCGCTGGAAAATAAAGCCAAAATACTCACGCCGTAGTTGTGCCAATTCATCAGCTTCGAGTTGTCGGGTTTCGCGTCCTTTAACTTTGTAGCTGCCTGTAGTGGGTTGGTCAAGGCAGCCTAGAATATTCATAAGCGTGGATTTACCAGAACCCGATTGCCCCACAATAGCAACCAATTCACCTGGGTAAATTTCCAGATCAATGCCTTTGAGAATTTGTACGGTCGATTCACCCGCAGGAAATTCTCGGGTCAGGTCTTTAACCGCTAAGAGTGGCTGTGTTTGATGCTGCGGCATGCTCATATTACATTCTCACCGAAGGGCCAACACGTCCACTACGTTTCGCTGCATCGTTGGATGTATCAGAACCATCGGCAATAATCACTTGATCACCCAGTTTTAAGCCGCGAATGACTTGTACGGTTGCACGGTTGTTTAGCCCGAGCAATACAGGTTGCGGCTGGGCTGAACCATCGGCCTGTAAAACACGTACTGTGCCTAAAGACGCTTTGCCTTGATCTATAAGTGCTTTTTCATTGGCCGTGAGTTCTAAGCGGGCAGGGCGATTTGGCAATTTTTCATCCGTTTTGTTGCGTTCAGTACGTGCAGGTGTGTCTGAATTGTTGCTACGACCACGTGAGCGATTGGAGCCTTGCACGGCAGCAGCTGGAATTGTGAGTACGTTACGTGCTTCGGCCAATACAATCGACACTTGTGCTGTCATGTTAATGCGCAGCTTGCCATCTTCATTGGGTACATCAAATAAGGCGTTGTAATACACCGCATTGCTAGATGATGAAGAGCTATTATTACTGGTTTCGGTATTAATGGATTTTGGTGCAGGTTCAACTTGGCGCAAGGCTGCGTAATGCTTTTTCTCACTGTTGCCCAAAGTGGTGAAATAAACGGTTTGACCTTCTTCGACCTTCATCACATCTGCTTCAGAAATTTCTGCTTTTACAGTCATGGTGTCTAATTTAGCCAGTTTGACAATGGTGGGTGCACTTTGGTTGGCGTTTACGGTTTGACCCTCTTCGGTCACAATCGCCACCACAGTGCCGTCCATGGGTGCAAGAATTTGGGTATAGCCTAAATTTTCTTTAGAAGTGTCTAAGGTTAGACGGGACTGTTCAATTTGAGCGTTAATTGCAGCAATCTCGGCTTGTGCCGTTTTATAGTTGGCTAAAGCACTTTCCAGTTCAGCGCGTGAAGTGGCGTCTTGCGCATACATGGCTTGTTGACGTTGATATTCTGCTGCGACTTTGGCGAGATTGGCTTGTCTGACTGCCAATTGAGCCTGTTGATTTTTAATACTGGCTTGTGCGGTTTTAAATTCATTTTCTTGACGTACCGAATCAATTTGGGCAATCAATTGGCCTTGTTTGACCTGATCACCCAGCTCGACATACATTTTTTTGACCTGACCTGAAACCTGCGCACCGACACTGACCATTTTGGTGGCTTCAAGTACGCCTGTTGCCAGAACCGCACTTTCAATATCGCCACGGCTAACTTCAGCGGTGATGTATTGCGGCTGCTCTGTTTTTGGTTTGAAAAAATACCATGTTGCAAGTGCAACTAAACAGGCAATCACAATTCCCAGAATAAGTTTGGTCGATTTTATTTTTGGCATGAGTCAAAAAACAGAAAAATAAATTAAGGGAATTATAGAAGCGAAATAAGGATAAATCGTGAATTTTTTAAAGAAATTGCAAATGAGAATTATTATCTGATTTAGGGGGGATTAAAGTGCTTTTTAATTGCACCACATAGTGACATAAATTTGCCCTAATTTAGGTCAATTTACCCCTGCATTATTTTAGTTCATCTCTATGATATTTTTATGAATTTTAATTAAAATTTAGTTGAAACTACAACTATGGTCTAAGATGATTAAAAAAAACTTATTTTCTATATGGATTTAAAAATTAAAAGCAGCTAGTATCGAATTCCATAAAATAGTTATGGCTTTAATCATTAGGATAATACGGCATCCGGATGATGCGATAAAACACGACTTTAATCAAAAAATCTGAGGGGTAAATCATGGAATGGAGTGAAAAGTTTAATATTGGAATTGATGTGATTGACAATCAGCATCGTCAAATTTTGGACTATATTAATGCGCTAGAAAAAATTCGGGCCACAGGTGCGCGTGAACAAATTAAAGAAGTTTTAGATGATTTGATTGATTACACACAATCGCATTTTAGTTTTGAAGAAAACTTATTGGCGCAGGTGAATTATCAATATTTGCCTTCGCACCGCGGTATTCATGAATTGTTTGTGAAACGTCTGAATGATTGCCGTCAGCGTTTTGCCAATGGTGAATCGGTAGAAAATGATTTGTATCGTTTATTGTCTAAATGGTTGATTAACCATATTCAGCATGATGATCAGGACTATGTCGATGCTGTGCGTGACAATATGCTGCATTATTTGCGTTCGCAAGAACAAAAGAAAGGTAAAAGTTGGTTTGCGCGTTTCTTTAGCTAGGTTTGAATTTTCATCAACCGTCTAAATTAAGAATTTAACTTAAGCTATTAGGCAGGTGATGTCGCAAACAGGGTTTTACCGCACAATTCAGCAATCGCTTGAAGCACCAGATGTTCAGGGTTTTCTTTGGACATCCCTTTAATTGCAGCATCAATGCGTAATAATAAAGCTGGCCAGTACAAAAAACAGTTTGGGTTTAAACGCCGTAAGGCCTGTTGATAAACACTGACTTTATTTTTCCAAATACCCAGTTGCAAAGCATTTTGTGGTTGTTCAAATAATTGCATCAGTAAGCGCATTTCTTTGCTGATGCTCCACAAAATTAAACTCATGGCTTCACCCGAAGCCATGAGGTATTGAAAAATTTTCATAGCTTGCGCTAGATTTCCCGTCAGTAAAGCATCATTTAAATCATAAGTGCTATAACGAGATTGATCTTGTAAACAGGCATGTAAATGTTCAATCTGAATCTGCTGAATTTCAGGAAAGGTGTCACTGACCCGCATTAAGCTATTTTTGGCAGCCAAAAGGTTGTGTTCATGATGTTGTTCCAACCATTGCCACGCATCATGTCCTAATTGAATGCCAAGCTTTTCTGCTTCCAAACCTAAAATCTGCTGCCGATCTTTAGGATAATTCGCCGTAAGCGCAACATTGACCCCATTGGCATCAATCAACTGAAAAAAACTGGATTTCAGACTATTGTTGTCTTGTTTCGGCATTACCACCAACAGCAAGTTTTGTTCATTGTGTTGAATATAACTTTTCAGTTGTTTTAGTGTGCTGGCATCAGGCTTGATATTGCCGTGTACTTCAACCGCCAATTGACTCGAAAACAGTGACAGACTGTTTAAGGCATTGAATACATTTTTCCAATCGCTAACGCTATTTAAATCATAACGCTGACGTTCAATATCCTGTTTTTGCCAACTGGCACGAAAAGCATCCAGCAAGTTTTGTTCGAGTAAGGGTTCTTGACCATGCAAAATCCATACGCCACGTGCTTCATCCACACGTTTGAGGGCTTGTAGATAGTCAAGTTTCATAAAAAATTCGCACTCGAAAACTTATTTAGGGTTTGAATACACAGGTGGGTTGACCAAAGGTAAACGATTAGATGAAATTTGACGCACAATTTGCTGTGCTACATCATCAATAATGACTTCTTTTAAGAATTTTTGTTCCTGATCATCGGTATTCACAGTTGCGACATCGTATTGATAACTGCGCGTTGCCATGACGGTACGAGGTTCGGTGATCGGGTTGCCTTGCGCATCTTCAATACGGAAAGTCACACTCAAACGCAATAAGGTTTCTACCAGTTTGCCATTCAATTCCAAGCGACGTGGCGTATAGTCAAGTACACGCAGTACATAGGCATTAGGGTCATTGCTGAGTTGGACGCCTGCTGTGCCCATGTGAATAGAGAGCTTTTCTTCTAATTCTTCGGCATTGCTAGGGAGTGCCAGACTCATTTTTGAATAGGCCACTGGCGCAATGCTTGGATTGGTGCCTTTTAAATGAAAACCACAGCCGACTAAACCAGCACTGAGTCCGCAAGTTAAAACAATGACTGCTAAACGTTGGCTAAAGTGCATGTGTTGTCCTCTGTAATATTCTTGAAGGTTTAAAAGCGGAAGTTGAGAATATCTTGATTGTAGGTGCAAAGCCCGTTGACTGACAACGGGCTTTGTTTGGAAATTGTGAAATCCTTCAGAAAGTTCCTTCTCCTCAGGGATGAGGAATATATTCCGCAAGAGGATGAGGGGGTATATATTTACCTCTCCCTAGCCCTCTCCTAAAAGGAGAGGGAACTTAAGGATTTAAACTACCAAATTCACTAACTTATTTGGTACTACAATTTCTTTCTTGGTTGGACCAGTCAAGAAAGGTTGTACTTCTGGTAAAGCTTTGGCCAGTGCAAGGATGTCCTCTTTAGATGAATCTACAGCCACATCTAGCTTGCCACGTAATTTACCATTGACTTGCACCACAATCGTTTGTGTGTTGCGGGTTAAGGCAGACTCATCTACGGTTGGGAAGAGGGTTGAAGTTAACTCAATTCCGAACTGTGCCAATAAAGTCTGGCTTAAGTGTGGTGCAAAAGGTGCAAGCAAGGTTAATAAGGTCACAATCGCTTCACGCTCAACGGCGAGGTCTTGCTCATCTTGTGCTTCAAACTTGTTGCAAGCATTCAAGAGTTCCATCAAGGCTGCAATTGCAGTGTTGAATGCATGACGACGCTCAATATCATCGCCCACTTTTTGAATGGTTTCATGGGTTTTGCGACGTAAGTCCTGCGCTGCTGTAGCAAGTTTGCTGCTTTCAATAGCTGTTGCATTGCTGCCTTTTTCAAGGAAGCCTGCCGCCAAACGCCATACACGTTTTAAGAAGCGGTTAGCACCTTCAACACCTGCATCTGACCATTCTAAAGACTGATCAGGTGGTGCTGCGAACATCATAAACACACGTGCAGTATCTGCACCGTATTGGTCAATAATCGCTTGCGGGTCGATACCGTTGTTTTTCGATTTCGACATTTTTTCCTGACCGCCAACAATGACCGCTTGACCATCGCCCATATATTTTGCAGAAAGCACACGGCCTTTTTCGTCTTTTTCAAGTTCGATGTCGGCAGGGTTAAACCAAGTTTTCTTGCCGCTTTCTGCTTCGCGGTAGAAGGTGTCAGCCAAGACCATGCCTTGAGTCAGTAAGTTGGTAAATGGCTCATTGCCTTGTACCACGCCTTCATCACGCATAAGTTTGTGGAAGAAACGCGCGTACAATAAGTGCAAGATGGCGTGTTCTACACCACCAATATATTGATTAACTGGCAACCAAGTTTGCGCAGCTTCAGGCTTGACCATGCCACCTGTAAAGTCTGGAGATGCGTAACGTGCGTAATACCAAGATGACTCTACAAAAGTATCTAAGGTATCGGTTTCACGACGTGCTTCGCCACCACAGCATGGGCAAGTGGTTTGATAGAATTCAGGCATTTTATTTAACGGGTTGCCTGAGCCATCTGGCACAACATCGGTAGGTAAAATGACAGGAAGCTGATCTTCTGGAACTGGAACTTGTCCACATTTTTCACAGTTGATCATTGGAATTGGGCAACCCCAGTAACGTTGGCGTGAAACACCCCAGTCACGTAAACGGAATTGTACTTTTACGTTGGCTAAACCTTGTGGCTCTAATTTCGCTAAAAGTGCATCAAAAGCCGCTTGGAAATCTAAACCATCAAATTCGCCTGAGTTGACCAGTTTACCTTCTTTAGAACCGTACCACTCTTGCCATTGGGTTGTGTCAAAGTCCGCATCGTCTGCACCTTTGGCATCAATCACCTGAATAATTGGCAATTGGAATTTATTGGCAAACTCAAAATCACGCTCATCGTGTGAAGGTACAGCCATCACTGCGCCAGAACCGTAAGACATCAACACATAGTTGGCAATCCACACAGGTAATTCTTTACCTGTTACTGGATGCTTCACAAATAAGCCAGTCGCCATGCCTTTTTTCTCGGCAGTGGCAAGGTCAGCTTCTGCCACAGAACCCATGCGGCATTCTTCAATAAAGGCTTTTAATTGTGCATTGTTTTCTGCTGCTTTTAACGCCATAGGATGTTCTGCAGCAACAGCCACATAAGTTGCACCCATTAACGTGTCAGCACGCGTTGTAAATACAGTCAGACCATCTGCATAAATTTCAGGATTTGCCGATGGGAATGTGATTTCCATCCCTTGCGAACGCCCAATCCAGTTGCGCTGCATGGTCAAGACTTGCTGTGGCCAACCATCTTTTAAAGTTTCTAAATCGTCTAATAATTCTTGGGCATAATCGGTAATGCGGAAGTAGTACATTGGAATATCGCGTTTTTCTACCAATGCACCTGAACGCCAACCACGACCATTTTCGACCTGTTCATTGGCCAAAACTGTTTGATCGACAGGATCCCAGTTGACTGTCGAGAGTTTGCGATAAATTAACCCTTTTTTATACAGTTGCACGAATAACCATTGTTCCCAGTGGTAATACTCTGGAGTACAAGTGGCAAATTCACGATCCCAATCTATTGCCAAACCTAGTTTTTTCAATTGGTCGCGCATGTAGGCGATATTTTCAAAAGTCCATTTAGCTGGGGCAACCTGATGCGCAATCGCTGCGTTTTCAGCAGGTAAGCCAAACGCATCCCAACCCATAGGTTGTAAGACTGTTTCACCTTTTAAACGGTGAAAACGGCTAATTACATCACCAATGGTGTAGTTACGCACGTGACCCATGTGCAGTTTGCCGCTTGGGTAAGGGAACATCGAGAGGATATAACGATGTGGACCTTCGACTGTGTCGGCAACTTTAAAGGCTTTACGAGATTCCCAGTCGCTTTGGACTTGGGGTTCAATCGCACTGGCTTGATATTCAGGGTCAATGTGAGTAGTCATAAGGTTAAATCAGGAATAAACGGTTAAAAAAAGTGTGTCACACAGCATAGCGCAAAATGCAGCTAAATTGAATTTTGCGCGTTGGATTGTGCAGGAAAATTTAAGCGAGTCGTACTTTATGGCTTAAAACTTAAAAAACTTGTGGGTTGGCACGTTCTTGTTGTGCCTGATTTAAAGCTGCATTGGCTTCACGTTGTTGCTGATCCATAGCTGGATTTCCTGCAGGATGATTTGTGGTAGGTGTCGCATGTTGGTTTGTTGTATTTGCAGCAGTAGGCTCAGGGTTCGCAGTAGAATTTGCAGGAATGGCAACAGTCGGTGCTGAGTTTCTCCAGCCATAGGTATCGACTTTACCTTTTTTCTTGGCAGTTTTTGGCGGCGGTGTCGTGGTGTAATGGGTTGAACCATTTGCATCGACCCACTTGTAATATTGTTTTGCAGAAACTGAGCTAGTGGCAAAAATTAAAATCAAGCTTGCAGAAAGACAACTCAAGCGGATCATTGGCGTTTTCATGTTTGGAAGTCCTAAGCAAAAAAGAGTAATGGCAGAAAACCAATTACAAAAATCATGTTGGCTAAATTTTAGCAATAATTCCCCATGAAGCTAGGGTTTGTTGACAATTTTTCGATGATTTTTATCTGCAATAGTGCCTATTCAAAATTGGAGCATTGGCTTGCCAATTTGCAAGTTAAAATAAGCTGAAATGCGTTGGTGAATCATAACCAAGCGATTTATATATTTTTTAATTCATTCTTTATTTTTATGTATGTGATATGAAAAAATTATAAAAAATTCAGCAAATCTCTGAAATTATTTGTTTTATATGGAAATATTAGACTTTGGATTAAATTGTGATGGATGACACAGAGCGCAAAAAATACCCAGTTTATAAATAAAGCAGAAAAAGCCGATTTTTAAACTTGACTTTAGTCGGGTAAACTACAAAAATGCACACTTTAGTTTTATGTGCCTTAGATCGATCACCCTTCGAATAAGTGTCATGTCATGCAATGGGCAACTTCTCTAGCCGAGAAGCTGAACAAAGCTTATAAAATGTGTTTACCCCAACACGTTTTAGATCTCATATTGCTTATACGGTAATCAGATCAGAAATTTTTCCTATTGCCATGAAAACTATGAAATATGTGTGCTATAACAGTGCAGGAATTAATGAACAAAACACTGCAGGTGTCTCCCATTTTGCAGTGATAAGACTAGGGTGAATCACGTTGGAACTTTTATCTGGTGGTGAAATGCTCGTTCGCGCATTGGCGGACGAAGGCGTTGAGCATGTTTTTGGATACCCAGGCGGCGCAGTACTTCATATTTACGATGCGTTCTTTCAACAAGACAAAATTAATCATTACCTCGTGCGCCATGAGCAAGCTGCTGGTCATATGGCAGATGCCTACTCGCGCGTAACAGGTAAAACTGGTG
This sequence comes from Acinetobacter sp. YH1901141, assembly GCF_013416935.1. Taxonomy (NCBI): domain Bacteria; kingdom Pseudomonadati; phylum Pseudomonadota; class Gammaproteobacteria; order Moraxellales; family Moraxellaceae; genus Acinetobacter; species Acinetobacter sp. YH1901141. The sequence goes on from NZ_VPEY01000015.1 coordinate 57,198, forward strand.
TAGTGCTAGTGACTTCAGGTCCTGGTGCAACCAACACAGTAACTCCAATTGCAACTGCGTATATGGACTCAATCCCAATGGTGATTTTGTCTGGTCAGGTTGCAACACACTTAATTGGTGAAGATGCCTTCCAAGAAACCGATATGGTGGGTATTTCACGTCCGATTGTAAAACACAGTTTCCAAGTGCGCCATGCAAGTGAAATTCCTTCAGTGATTAAGAAGGCTTTCTATATTGCATCTTCAGGCCGTCCGGGTCCTGTTGTGGTTGATATTCCAAAGGATGCAACCAACCCAGCGGAAAAATTTGCTTACGAATATCCAGAAAAAGTGAAGATGCGTTCGTATCAGCCACCGCATCGTGGTCACTCAGGTCAAATTCGTAAAGCAATTGATGAATTGTTGAATGCAAAACGCCCTGTTATTTATTCAGGCGGTGGCGTGGTTCAAGGCAATGCATCTGAGCAATTGACTGAACTTGCACACATTTTAGGTTTCCCTGTAACCAATACATTGATGGGCTTGGGTGCGTTCCCGGGCAATGATCCACAATTTATTGGTATGTTGGGTATGCATGGTACGTATGAAGCCAATATGACCATGCACAATGCCGATGTGATTTTATGTATTGGTGCGCGTTTTGATGACCGTGTAACCAATAACCCTGCAAAATTCTGTCCAAATGCCAAAGTGATTCATATTGATATCGACCCTGCGACGATTTCAAAAACCATTATGGCACATATTCCAATTGTGGGCGCAGTTGAGCCTGTACTTCAGGAAATGCTAGTGCAGCTGAAACAGTTAAATGTTTCTAAGCCAAATCCAGAAGCAATTGCTGCATGGTGGAATCAGATCAATGAGTGGCGCAAAGTTCATGGTCTGAAATATGACAAGCCAACTGATGGCAGCATGAAGCCACAACAAGTAGTTGAAGCTTTAGACAAAGTGACCAATGGTGATGCGATCATTACTTCTGACGTAGGTCAGCACCAAATGTTTGGCGCGAACTACTACAAGTACAAGCGTCCACGTCAATGGTTGAACTCTGGTGGTTTGGGTACAATGGGCGTAGGTTTACCGTATGCAATGGCGGCTAAACTGGCTTATCCAGATCAACAGGTTGTATGTATTACAGGTGAAGCATCTATTCAGATGTGTATCCAAGAGCTTTCTACTTGTAAGCAATATGGTTTAAACGTAAAAATCTTGTGCTTGAATAACCAAGCTTTAGGTATGGTTAAACAATGGCAAGACATGAACTATGAAGGTCGTCACTCTAGTTCTTATGTTGACTCATTGCCAGACTTCCCTAAATTGATGGAAGCCTATGGTCATGTGGGTATTCAGATTAACCATGCCGATGAGCTTGAGTCTAAGCTTACAGAAGCAATGGCGATTAATGATAAATGTGTATTCATTAACGTAATGGTTGACCGTACAGAGCACGTTTATCCGATGCAAATTGCGGGTCAATCTATGAAAGATATGTGGTTAGGTAAAGGGGAGCGTACAGAATGAGACACATTATTTCCGTTCTCGTTGAAAACGAATCAGGTGCGCTTTCTCGTTTAGTGGGTTTATTTTCTCAGCGTGGTTATAACATTGAGACTTTAAACGTTGCACCAACCGAAGACCCAACGCTTTCACGTTTAACACTGACCACGTATGGTGATGATCATAAAATTGAGCAAATCACCAAGCAATTAAACAAATTGGTTGAAGTGGTGAAAGTGGTCGACTTGTCAGAAGGTCCACATATTGAGCGTGAATTGATGCTGATTAAAGTAAAAGCATCTGGCGCTGCACGTGCTGAAATTAAACGCACAGCAGACATCTTCCGTGGACAAATTGTAGATGTTACACCGACCACTTATACTGTACAGCTTGCGGGTACAACTGAAAAACTTGACGGTTTTATTGATGCGATTGCAGAAAATACGATCTTAGAAGTTGTGCGTTCAGGTGTGTCTGGTATTGCACGTGGCGAAAAAGTTTTAACCATTTAACTGAATTTAGTTAATTTTATTCATCGAATTCATTCCATCTCAAAGGATGGAGAGCTTGCTCAAATGCGAATAGACCTGCATTTGAGCAAGATAGGAATCCAAAGCATTTTAGCGGAGACAGCAATGCAAATTTTTTACGATAAAGACTGCGACTTATCTATCATCCAGTCTAAGAAAGTAGCAATCATTGGTTACGGTTCACAAGGTCACGCACACGCGCTTAACCTTAAAGATTCTGGTGTAGACGTAACTGTAGGTTTACGTGCTGGTTCTACTTCTTGGAAAAAAGCAGAAAATTCGGGTCTTAAAGTTGCTGAAGTTCCTGCTGCTGTAGCTCAAGCTGATGTTGTGATGATCTTGACTCCAGATGAGTTTCAATCACAACTTTATCGTGACGTAATCGAGCCAAACATCAAACAAGGCGCGACACTTGCATTTGCACACGGCTTCTCGGTTCTTTACAACCAAGTTGTTCCACGTGCTGACTTAGACGTAATCATGGTTGCACCTAAAGCACCTGGTCATACAGTACGTTCTGAATACCAACGTGGTTCAGGTGTTCCAGACCTGATCGCGATTCACCAAGATGCTTCTGGTAACGCGCGTAATGTTGCACTTTCTTACGCTTCAGGCGTGGGTGGTGGTCGTACTGGTATCATCGAAACTTCTTTCCGTGAAGAAACTGAAACTGACTTATTTGGTGAGCAAGCGGTTCTTTGTGGTGGTGCTGTTGAATTGGTTAAAATGGGCTTCGAAACTTTGGTTGAAGCTGGTTATGCGCCAGAAATGGCTTACTTCGAGTGCTTACACGAACTTAAATTGATCGTTGACTTGATGTTCGAAGGCGGTATCGCAGACATGAACTATTCAGTTTCTAACAACGCTGAATATGGTGAATATGTCACTGGTACTGAAGTGATTAACGAACAGTCTCGTGAAGCAATGCGTAATGCGCTTAAACGTATTCAATCTGGTGAATATGCGAAGATGTTCATCCAAGAAGGTGCGTTGAACTATCCATCTATGACTGCACGTCGTCGTCAAAACGCTGCACATGGTATCGAAGTAACTGGTAACAAGTTACGTGCAATGATGCCTTGGATCCAAGCGAACAAGATTGTAGATAAAGAAAAGAACTAAGTTTTAATTTAATCTTTATCTTGAAAAGCCCTTATTTTATATAAGGGCTTTTTTATGGGGGGAGTAATTGCTGGAGCGTACCTTATATTTAAAATTCGTGTGCTAAGGGATGAGTTGTATGCGTGTTTTAATCATCCATTCCAAATACATCACGCGTATAAACCTTATTTTGTACATCTTGCAACAATGAACATTTACGGTTACAGACAATTAAATCGGCACGTTGTTTAAACTCGGCTAAATCATGAATGATTTTAGAGTTGAGAAATTTTTTCTGCTGTAGCCCCGGTTCATAAATAATTACTTTAATCCCGTAAGCTTTGAGATATTGCATAACGCCTTGTATTGCCGAGGCACGAAAATTATCTGAACCGCTTTTCATGGTAAGTCTATAAATTCCGACTATTTTAGGTTCACGCTTACGAATGGATTCTGCAATAAATTCTTGACGGGTTTGGTTGGCGTCTACTACTGCTTTAATCAAGTTGCTCGGAACTTGTGCGTAATTTGCGAGCAGTTGTTTGGTGTCTTTAGGGAGGCAGTATCCGCCATAACCAAAGGATGGATTGTTGTAAAACTGACCAATACGTGAGTCTAAACATACACCATCAATAATTTGTCGCGTGTCTAGGTTATAAATTTGAGCATAAGTGTCCAATTCATTGAAGTAGGCAACACGCATGGCCAAGAAGGTGTTAGCAAATAACTTGATGGCTTCGGCTTCGGTAGCGTCGGTAAACAGCACCGGACAGTCTTTTTTGATGGAGCCTTCTAACAGCATATTCGCAAAAAGTTTGGCACGTTCTGATTTTTCACCCACAATAATCCTCGAAGGATAAAGGTTGTCATGTAGCGCTTTACCTTCGCGCAAAAATTCAGGTGAAAAAATAATATTTTCGGTGTGATATTTTTTCTTAATCTGCTGGGTAAAGCCTACAGGTACAGTGGATTTGATCACCATGGTTGCCAAAGGATTAATAGCCAATACATCCTGAATGACTGCTTCAACACTTTGCGTATTGAAGTAATTGGTATCTGGGTCGTAGTCAGTAGGCGTAGCGATAATCACAAAATCTGCATGCTGATAGGCATCGACTTTGCAATGTGTGGCTTGAAAATTTAATTCTGATTTTGTTAAAAACTCAGAAATTTCAGGATCATGAATAGGAGATATTTTTTGATTAAGTAATTTAACTTTTTCTTCTAAGAGATCATAAGCCACGACCTGATGATGTTGAGCAAAAATCATGGCATTAGATAAACCGACGTAACCTGTACCTGCAATCGCAATTTTCATATTTAATATAGATTTTTGTAGATTTTATATGCCTTTAATGTGGTGAAAAATTATTCAAGCTCGATGACGGTTTGGTGAAGTTTATATTTCTATGAAAGATTTGCGTTAAACTGTGCAGAAATGAAAAGCAAGCATCTCAGTTATGGCGTGTTAATGGTATGATATTGAAATTGCACGGGTGGATAATGGATGCATGAACATGAATCAAAATGACCTAAAGGCTCAGGTAGATAATTTGACTGAGCAGAATGTTGTGATCTGTATGAAATGGGGCACAAAATACGGGTCTGAGTATGTGAATCGTCTTTATAATATGGTGAAGCGACATACCACAGTCGATTTTAAAATGGTGTGTTTGACAGATCGTACTGAAGGTATTGATTCAAATGTAGAATGTTTCCCGATTCCGCCACTTGCATTGCCTGAAGGTGCACCTGAACGTGGTTGGAACAAGCTTTCGACCTTTGAGCCAGATTTATATGGTTTAACAGGTAATGCTCTGTTTTTAGACCTAGATGTGGTGATTGTTGATAATATTGATGGTTTTTTTACCCATCCAGGTGATTTTTTGATTATTCATGACTGGAAGCGTCCGTGGCGTATTACGGGCAACAGTTCAGTATATCGTTTTAAGTTAGGTGCATTTCCTGGTTTATTGCCATATTTTCGTGAACATTTTGATGAAATTCGCCAAAAGTTCCGTAATGAGCAAGCATATTTATCTTGGTATGTAGATCAAGAGAAAAAGTTAACTTACTGGCCAGACAGTTGGTGCAAAAGTTATAAATATCATTGTTTGCAAAAAATTCCGATGGCTTATTTTAAGCCACCTGTAAAGCCAGATGGTGTAAAAATTATTATCTTCCATGGTGAAATTAACCCGCCTGATGCAATTCATGGTGGTGGGGGGAAATGGTATCGTTATGTATTACCATCGGATTGGATTAAAGAGGCTTGGCAGTAAGCTTTAGAGAATACTTATGCCTGTAAGAAAGAAAAGTAAGTTTGAACAATGGTTTTCATTTAGCCGACATCAGCGTCGCTTTGGTGCTGACAAGGTTTATGCCCAATTCGATGATATTGATATTGAGCAATTAAAAACTGAAATGATCGCGGGCGATACTCCGAATTATACGCATGGTTCAGCCAAAGATCTCAATGAACATATCGGACAGCTGCAATCAGAATTTATTGGGCAGCCTAAATTAAATTATTACCATGCCAGTCTGATTGTCTTGATTCGCCGTGAGGTTGATACTCAAAATAATTATGCGAAATTTAAAGCATTATGGATGACTGAACGGGATTTTCTTATACAGTCGCTAAATATCCGCTGGCTAATTTCAGCATGTGATACTTTTATTGATTTTGATGAAGATATTGCTTTAAAAGCGATTCTTATGAATGCTGTGGTTCTTATTAATACTTTAAAACTACAGGAAACTGAGCGTTTTTTATGTGATCAGTCTTTAGTAGTAAATCAGCAACATCAGCATTTATTACAAAACCAGCGTTATGCACTATTTGACGGTACATCTGCATTTTCGGTAGGCACAGATGATACTTTACGGAATATGCGCTGGCGTTTGGAACAGATCTGCGATATTCATCCACTTGGGCAAATTGTACTGGAAATTTTTGATCGGCTTCAGCTTGAGCAAAATAATAATGTCTATTCCCGTTTTAAGCAGCGTCATACGCGTGAAAAAACCAGGTGGTGGTAATTGTGAATACTTTAATTATCAATTTAAAAAGTTCACAGGATCGTCGTGATTTTCAAAAAAGACAATTTGGGAAATTAGGACTGGATTTTGAAATATTAGAAGCATTTTCAGTTGCTGATCTGAGTGAAGAACAATACCAAAAATTTGGTTTTGGCTGGCAAAGGCCTTTGCGTAAAGTTGAGGTAGCGTGCTTTCTCAGTCACCAAAAAGCTTGGGAAGAAGTAATAAAAAGGAATCAGCCCTGTTTAATTCTTGAAGATGATGCCGTATTCGCTTCCAATACAAAAGAAATTTTAAACGAAATTGAACAGCATCAATTTTCAGATGTGGACTTAATTAATCTAGAAGTAAGAAGTCGTAAAAAAATTATTAGTCGAACACCCGTGTGTATCTTAGGTTCTACTCAGGTCAAATTATATGAATTATATCAAGATCGTACTGGAGCAGCAGGTTATATCCTCTACCCGAGTGGCGCGCAAAAATTATTAAATCGTTTGGCGCAAACAGCACCAGCAATTGCAGATGGATTTATATTTTCGGCTTATGAGTTACAGTGTTTGCAAGTTGAACCTGCAGTGATTATTCAAGAAGACCAGCTTGGCGCTTATGGTCTCTTACAACAAGAGAGTTTTGATTCGACCATTGGGCGCTCTGAACACTTTAAACCTGAATTCATCTCTATCAAAGAAAAATACAAGTTTAAAAAAAGGCGGTTAGCGGGACAAATAACTATGGCTATACGATATTTGCAGGTCATGGGAAAGGCAGAAAAAAGATTGATCAATCTAGATCAAGAAAAATTTATTCAGGATTAGTGCTTCATGAAAAAAACAATCGTATTAGCCATTTTTACTTTACAGGGAAATGGCGCTGAACGTTTTGCTTTAACCTTGGCAAAGGGCCTAATTGATGCAGGTCATGAAGCACATATTGTTTATTTTAAAAATATTATTGATTTACCGATTCCTGAGGGCGTAAAACTTCACTTTTTTGATTATCAAAAGTATCGTGCAATTCCTAAATTTATGCGTGCCAGTTTTGCAGCAAAAGCATTTGATCGGTTTGTTATTAAAAATATTGGGATCCCTGATCTTGTCCTATCAAACTTATTTCCTGTTGATTTTATATTATCAAAAAGTCAGTTACCGAATGTTCATTTAGTCATTCATAACACGACGAGTTTAGAATATGGTGAAAGATTAGAGGGAATGAAAAAACAGTTGGATAAAGTTTATTTAGCCAAGCCTTGTGTAGCAGTAAGTAAGGGTGTCGAAAAAGACTTTATTAAAGTATTTGGCTCAAAAAGTCGGATTACTACAATTTATAATCCGATTGATGTGGAACAAGTGGTTTCAACAGCAAATGAATATATTCCTGATATTGAAAAACCATATATTGTAAATGTTGGAAAGTTTAAGCAACAGAAACGACATGATATTTTAATTAAAGCTTATGCAAAAGCCAATGTTCAAGAAAAGCTGGTTTTGGTCGGGACTGGTGAACTATTAGAAACTTCTAAAAAATTGGTTAAAGATTTAGGGATAGAAGGCAAGGTTATTTTTACAGGCTTCAAAAAAAATCCCTATCCATATATTAAGCATGCAAAATTTATGGTTTTGTCGTCTGATTTTGAAGGGTTGGGTTTAGTAATTTTAGAAGCTTTAGCTTTGGGTATTCCCGTTATAAGTACTGATTGCCCTTCAGGTCCCAATGAAATTTTACAAGCTAATAATCTCGTTGCTGTAGGCAATATTTTTGAACTTTCGCTTAAAATCAATCAAGCATTAAAAGAGGTAGATAATTATTCAAAAAATTTGAATCCATCTTTTACCCAAAGTTATGCTGTTGCGGAATATATACGGTTAATCGATTAACTTAATAAATTTATCAGCCATCTCTTTAATATCGTAACGTTTTGATAAGTTTGGGGGAATTTGATATGGATTTTCTAATATATCTTCGATAGAATTTTTTAATTCTGCACGATTATTTGGTTGTACTAGACCGCGTTGCATATCAGGGGTAAAAAATTGATGTGATACTCCTTCGCTGCAATTATATGCAACGACATGAGTGCCATTTAATAGAGCTTCTCCAATAACAAGACCGAAGCCTTCTGTCTGAGAAGGGAGAACTAATATTTTACTCTTTTTAATATACTCGATAGGCTCATCCACCCAGCCAGTAAAATGAACACGATCGCTAATATTTAGTTGATTGACTAATTTTAAAAGTTTGTCTTTTCTTGCTCCATCACCAATAATAATCATATTTTTAATAATATGAGAATTTTTTAGAGCAAATAAAGCATGTTCAATTTGTTTGGAAGGTGATAAACGACCAACATAGCAAATATCCCATACTTTTTCTTTCTTTTCAGATTGTATTGTATCTTTTAAATTTAATCCATTATAAATAACATTTATATTAGAATTCTCTAAAATTTGAGAATATTTCAATTTTAAATCTTTATTAAGTACGATAAAATTTTTGTTTGAAAACACTTCCTTAAATTTATTAATAAATTTTCTCTTCTTATATATATTTCTTAATATTTTAATCGGATTTGAAGTTTTATTAAATTCAGGAAGAATGTCTGCTTGTGACCATATCCATATATTTGGATGATTAATAAATGATATGCTTAAATATGCATACCAAATAGTTAATATAACAGCTTCAGGTTTTATTTCATCAATAAGAGACTGGAGTTGTTCTTTCTTACTAGATTCTAATTTTTTGTCTATTAATAACTTTCCACCAACAAATTTAGTAGGAAAATCAATAGATTGAATATTGAAGCTCTTAGTCTTTTCTTTATAATTATTTATATTAATTAAGGTTATGATGTTTATTTCATAGCCTCTCTCTTGCAGTTTTTTTGCAAGATTAAGAGTCATAATTTCTGCACCACCACCTTTAAGATGATCAATAATAAAAAGAATTTTTTTCTGATCTTTCATTTTAAACCTAATTTTTAAGTTTTAATTTAAGTAGCTAATTTTTACTATGAGTAATATAAACTTTTGTCATTTTCCAACTTCCTAAAGCGCTTATATCCCCACAAATACTGTTCTGGAGCGACATTAATCATGCGCTCCATTTCTTTATTTAAAGTATCTACAGAAAGTTGTAAATCTTTAGATAAAATATCATTTGATAATTCGGTTACATAAATATCATAACCCGATAAATCATCACGTCTTAAACAGCTTAAACCAATCACAGCACATTGCGTTTTTGCAGCAAGCTTAGAAAGTAAAGTTGAAGACAAAGCATTTTGACCATAAAAAGGAGAGTAAATACCCCCAGATTCTTTAGGTACATGGTCAGGTAAAATTGCAGAAAAGCCACCTTGCTTCAAATGCTTAAATAGCGCGCGTACACCTGTATCATCGGTAGGGACTAAAGTCGCATTCAAACGCTGACGTGCTTCTAGCATAAACCGATCTAAATCTTTATTTTTGCTAGGTTTATACATAATGACAGGAGATGTATGCTGATTGACCCATACATTGAGCAGCTCCCAAGTTCCAAAATGTGGAACAACAGCCAAAGTGCCATTTGGGTTTTCTAAAGCTTTTAAAAATAAATCAGCATCATGAGTATCTCTAATCAACGAAAGAGCATATTCTGTAGATGAGCCCCAAATTTTTACAGATTCAGCATAAGTCATGCACTGACTTTTAAGACTTTTTTTAGTTAGGCTTTGTCTTTCTGCATCTGTAAGTTCAGGATAAGCTGATTTTAAATTGATTTCGGTGGTGGTTCTTGCGGAAGAATTTGAATAATACAGCAGGGAACCTACAGCTTTTGCAATAGATTGAATGATTCTTAACGGAAGACGAGAAAAATTCTTCAGCAAAGCATACATAAATAGAAATCTGAGCGCTATATATAGAAATTATTGTTTATCCGCATTCCCCGCCAATACCATATAAATCAGCCCCACAAAAATCACAAATGCACCGCCAATAGAACTTAAGCTAAAGTACAAAATGCGGTCATTGGTGTCTAAGGCAAACAGGTTATTGGCCAGAATATAACGCATGAACAACCATTGAGCGACAGCAAATACAATTAGCATAATGCCACGATTACGAACTGCAGGACGCATAGCCATAGTAACGCTCAACTCAAAATTCAAAACGAAGCGCTATTATGCCACTAGCTAGACCATATCTCAATTCATAAAAAAACCCTGCAAATTTGCAGGGTTTTTCTGAAACGCTCAAAACTTATTCTTGAGATTCTGCTTTTGGTTTGTCACGTAAACGAATACCTAAATCACGCAATTGAGTCGCCTCAACTGGTGCAGGTGCTTGAGTCAATGGACATTCAGCCGTCTTAGTTTTCGGGAAGGCAATCACATCACGAATAGACGAAGCACCTGTCATCAACATCACCAAACGGTCTAAACCAAATGCCAAACCACCGTGCGGAGGCGCACCGTATTTCAATGCATTCAGTAAGAAGCTGAATTTCTCTTCGGCTTCTTCTTCTTCAATACCTAAAGCTTCAAAAATCGCTTTTTGCATTTCTAAAGTATAAATACGCAGTGAACCACCACCAATTTCAGTACCGTTCAATACCATGTCATACGCGACAGATAAAGCTTCACCTGGATTGCTCTTCACATCTTCAACGCTTGATTTTGGCAAAGTGAATGGATGATGCACAGAGGTCCATTTACCATCATCAGTTTCTTCAAACATTGGGAAATCAACGACCCAAAGCGGTGCCCATTCGCAGGTTGCAAGGTTTAAATCGTGACCAATTTTGACACGAAGTGCGCCCATCGCATCGTTTACTACTTTGGCTTTATCTGCACCAAAGAATACGATGTCACCATTTTCAGCGCCTACACGTTTTAATAAATCAAGCACGATTGGCTCAATAAATTTCACAATTGGAGATTGTAAGCCTTCAATGCCTTTTTCAAGCTCATTGACTTTAATATACGCCAAACCTTTCGCACCATAGATGCCTACAAATTTAGTGTATTCATCAATTGCACTACGTGGCAATGAACCCGCGCCAGGAACACGAAGCGCAACAATACGACCTTTCGGATCTTTCGCTGGGCCAGCAAATACTTTGAACTCAACGTCTTGCATCAAGTCTGCAACGTCTACTAATTTCAGTGGAATACGCAGGTCTGGCTTATCAGACGCATAATCACGCATCGCTTCCGAATATGGCATACGTTGGAATTTGTCGAATTTCACGCCTAGAAGTTCATCGAACATCTTCACGGTCATGCCTTCCATCAAATCCATAATGTCATCGTCACTCATGAACGATGTTTCAATGTCGATTTGAGTAAATTCTGGCTGACGGTCTGCACGCAAGTCTTCATCACGGAAACATTTTGCGATTTGGTAATAACGGTCAATACCACCCACCATCAACAATTGTTTAAACAATTGTGGAGATTGTGGCAGCGCATAGAAGCTACCGTTAGATACACGGCTTGGCACTAAGTAGTCACGTGCGCCTTCAGGGGTGGCACGTGTCAAAATTGGGGTTTCAACATCCAAGAAACCATGATCGTCTAAATAGTTACGAATCAGGTTGGTCACTTTAGAACGGAAACGTAAGCGATCTAACATTTCTGGACGACGGATGTCCAAGAAACGGTATTTCAAACGAATTTCTTCTGAAATGTTGGTATTTTCATCGTTCAATGGGAACGGAGGCGTTTCAGATGCTGCAAGAACTTCAATTTCCTTGCCTAAAACTTCAATTTGTCCACTGACCATATTGGCATTTTCTGTGCCTGCATAGCGACGACGTACACGACCTGTAATTTTTAATACAAATTCTGAACGTGCTTTGTCTGCAGTTGCAAATGCTTCTGGAGTGTCTGGGTCAATCACGACTTGCACAAGACCATCACGGTCACGCATATCTAGGAAGATCACACCACCGTGGTCACGACGACGGTGCACCCAGCCACATAGGGTAACAGTTTGATCAATTTGAGCTTCGGTTAAAGAACCGCAATAATGAGTTCGCATCATAGCGTTAAAAATCCAACTATATGGGTTAAGGAAGCGAATACGTAAACAGCGCACCGCCTTTAGCAAAGGTAGGATTATGCCTCTTTGGGCATGTGGCTACAAGAACCTGCTGCAAAAACAGTGGGTTTTTACAAGGAATGTGTCTGAAATAGGATAATGCAGCAAGATTCAGGATAAAGTGATGAGCTTTGACTTTATTTTATCTACCCTTACCGATCCAAAAACAAAAATAACAGACAACCTAAACTGAACATGAGTAAAGCCCCTTGGCTAAACTCATTGATGGCACGCCCTGTAAAATAATACAGTTCCTCCTGCCAAAGTGCATCGGGGATATGCCGTGCATAATCCCAAAGAGAGAAACAGCCCAAAGCGACAGACAGTGTAATAAGGCCGACTGCATAGCCCCGAACTTTGATGCTGACAGGTTTGATTTGCCGATGCTTCTTATAATAATGCAGGCTCATCCACAATAAAAAAGGCAGGGCCAAAATAGAGCTACCAATTTGCAAGATGCGGTGCATCGGATAAGTCTGAGCTCCCCATTGTACCGACTGTGCTAAAAAATCCTGAAAGGCAAAACTGCGAAAGTCGTGATGGGTTAAACCATCCCAAATTAAATGCGTGGCATTCCCCAGTAATAAGCTGAAGATAGTCACCAAAGCAAAGCCCAATACGGATGTTGCATGATTCAAATTTAGAGGGTGATGTATTCCCACAAAGCGATACAACGCAGGGCGATATACCAGATACCAAAGTGCACAGAATATAAGGCCCAAGAATAAGTTTGGATAAAACAAGGCCGACCATAAATGTGGCGTTGGGTCTTGGCGTAGGGTAAACAGGCGATGTAAATCTGGCAGCATACAGCCAATTGCAAGTGCAGCAATAGGTAGCCGTTGTCCTGAGAGTTTAGCTAGCGGTGGCGCAAGTACAGCATGAGATAAGGTAAAGGGCATATATGCTTACTTTACATGATTCTTAGATGATTCTAGGTGATACATTTCTAATAAACTCATAAGTGTTATTGTTATTAAAAAATAAAACATGGTTGGGAAGTGCATGAAAAACAAAAAATCTGTTAATCCACAAATAGAAAAAAATATTGTAAAACAAATTCCCATTAATGAAAGATGCTGAGATTTTGATGTTGAAGGTTGAAATAGTTTATAAAAATAAAAAATTAAAGGAATTAAAAATGCAGAAATAATACCTAATAAGCCAACTAGCCCATTAGAGGCCAGGAACTGGAAAAAAATATTATGCGCATGTGGATTACAAGCAGGTAAGAGTCCTTTAGCTTGTTGCTCACAAATATTATCTCTGAATTTTTTTGCTCCAACACCATATATAGGAGATTTTAACATTTCGTCAACAGCATAACTCCATAAGAATATACGAGTACCAGTACTAGAGTGATAGTTATTTTTTTCAATTAGAGAAGTATCTTGTTGAAAAGCATTTAATCTTTTCTGAATGGGTGAGTTAGGTAGAAAAAACAAAACACCTGTAAGGATGAACGATGTTAATAAGGTTAATAAGACTTTTGATCGTTGAGACTTAAAATAGTAAAAGCTCAGGATGATTAGTATTAATGGTATTCCTAACCAAGTACCTCTACTGCCATGTGCGACTATTAGAAATAAGTTAATTAGAGATAAAACAATTAAAATATTCGAAAATTTTTGATTTTTCCCAAGGTTGAAAACTAACATAAGTATGGATAAAGAAGCTATAGAAGCATCATATAATATTATAGCGTCAAATTTCTTTACTAATAATGCTCGATCAAAGTTGTATATGATATTGAAATAACCGTTAAATATAATAGAAAAAACTCCTCCAATATTTATAATATAGAGAAAAATATTTTCACTTTTTTTAATATTTAATAGAATGGTTGGTAACATTAAAAAAGCAAGTGCATATAGGAACTGATTGTTCATATCAGGGGCTAGTTTTTGATCGAAAAAATGGTTATTTGATATTTGGTCATTATGGAAGAATAGATTGATAATATATATGGAAATAAATGGAAGGGCTAAGGTTAGAAAAATAGGTAAACTAATATATATTTTTTTTTGTAAAGTAATGAAAATTATAAATAGTGTCAATAAAACATAGTTTAGAGACCAATTAACTCCATCATCAATCACTAAGTTTACAAAAAAAGTTAGGAAAAATAGAGCTAATAATAAAGAAAAAGTTTTTTCTAAATTAAGTAAATTTGTCATGATGAAAATGGGTGTAAAATTTGTTGATATATTAAAGAGTATAATTATCTTAATTGGCGGATTCAAGCGGCAAGTGCAACAGTATAAAAACCAGCCATAACTTCACTCGGTGTATACCAACCTAGTGTTTTTCTAGGACGATGGTTGAGTGCAAATTCTATCTGCTCTATTTGTTCGTTTG
>NZ_VPEY01000016.1:0-68736 GCF_013416935.1 Acinetobacter sp. YH1901141
AAATCCTATAGAACAGATGTGGGCATGGGTTAAACGTAAGCGTAAAGAATGGTTGATCGACTCAGTCGATGAGTTATTTCGAGTTTTTTTCGAATCTTGTATGAATAATAAAGTAGTTTGACTATAGATAGATTATCAACAGATACACAAAAAAAATGCGCCATCGCAATTTTATGGATGACGCATTTTTATCAATTCAGTGGGTAGGCTCCCGGAATTTATTTTTTCTTCACTTTGCCAAATGTAGTCGATGCCACAAAAGGATAGTTACGCAGCAATTGCCATAAACTAATGATCGCCAACACGCTAAAGAACAGCAATGACCACACAGGTAAAGACTGCCCTAAGAACGTCCAGTCAATCACAGCACATTCACCTGAACCCGACAGTACTTGTTGCAATACGGCTTTCATGGGTAAGGCATCTACCAAATAATCTAGCCCTGGACCGCAGCTTGGCACTTGATCGGGCGGTAAGTTTTGCAGCCACACATGCCGTGCTGCCACACCCACTGACCATAAAATTCCAATACTGCCGAACAGCGCGTAAATACGCTTAACCACGTTAGATTTAGGGTTATGCACAAAGGCAATCAGTGAAACCAAGCCCAATGCAATTAGGCCCACCCGCTGAAAAACGCACAGTGGACACGGCGCTAAACCTTGCACATGCTCCAAATACAATGCAAATGTCATCCCAATGACACTGGCTAAAAATAAAACACCACTTAGCAGACGATAACTCAATTGCATGTTTAAATCCCTGAACTGTTATCTATATTGTGCGACATAGTCTGCAAAACTCAGACCTTGTGCTTGTTCAAGTTGTTGTTGTTGCTGAATAGATTGCACTGCAATTTCATCAAAATATGTTTGTGTTTCAGGACGAAGCGTATGTTGTTCATACGCATGTGCATGTTGCTGTGCCATATAACTGCCAAAGCCCCACGTACCACCATGACGAATAGTATCGGCAATCATGTGTGCCGACAGAGTTTCATCGACTTCATGCAAACGCACCATCATGCGTTCTAAAGCTTGAGAATACAGCTGCGTCGCATAACTTTGGTCGAGTAAAGCAGCCAAAGGTTGCATGGCGGTGACATACTGCTGTCCCCACGCTTCAATTGGGGTTTTAACATCGCTCTCTTGAATGTGCGCATTTGGCGCACGCCCACGATTGACCACTTCGGCCTGATTTTTTTCGATGATGCTTTGTTCCGCATCTAACAAGGCTGGGCTGTCTTGCAACAAACAATACAATGCTAAGACTTCCAAAAAGCCTGCGGTATGTTCATCTATCCCAATTGGGCTATACGGATTAACATCTACCGCACGTAATTCGACATAACCAATACCACGATTGGCAAGTGCTTGAGATGGGGTTTCACCTTCTTGTGGTACTTGTTTTGGGCGCACCAAACTGTAGTACTCATTTTCGATTTGCAGCACATGGTCATTAATTTGAATTGGCTCACCCGTAGCATCATCTAAACCTAAGCGGCTAAATGGCAAGTACGGGGTTTTCACGGCTTTTTGCAAACCATCTAAATAACCTGTTAAGTCATTGTAATGAATACCAAGTTTTTTCTGCGCCGAGTTTTGATAGCCAAAGTTACCCATACGCAACGCAGTCGCATACGGTAAATACAACGTGCCTCTTAACAACGGCAACAAATGATGTTCACGCCCCGTCATAAAACACTGACAAACCGATGGACTTGCACCGACTAAAAACATCACCAATGGCGTTAAACGAATAAAGTTACGAATTAAACCTAAATAACGATGACTACGATAATCTTGCAAACTCAGTGCTTTGAGCTGCTCATCACTTTCATGTTGTTGCAAGGCGGCAAATAAATGTTCAGGGAAGGATAAATTATAATGCACCCCTGAAATAGTCTGCATACGGCGACCATAGCGCACACCTAAACCACGGCGATACAAAGTTTTAAAGCGCCCAATATTGGAGCTGCCATATTGCGCCAGTGGAATACCGTCATCGGTTTCATCAAGCATACATGGCATCGACAGCGGCCAAAGTTTTTCACCTTCGCCTAAGTGCTGATGCACCACGCTATGAATATCTCGCAAATAATCAAGCGCGTGTTGAATGCTGCTTTGCGGTGGAGTAATGAACTCCATCAACGCTTCGGAATAGTCCGTAGTAATATGCGGATGTGTGAGTGCCGAACCCAAGGCTTGAGGATGTGCTTGCTGCGACAAGAAGCCATCGCTTTGCATACGCAGACTTTCGCGTTCAATCCCGCGCAACATCCCTTGAAGCAACGCAGCGTCTACCCATGTTGGTAGAACATCTTGCGCATTTGGTTCGGGTTGACTCATTACACTCTCGCTTAATCCAATACACTACAAATACGACATAAACCACAGGCTGATTTTGGGTCGGTGGCAATTTTCTCTATCATGCAGATGATCTGAGATGAAATTGCTACCGTTCAAGTATAACTTGATTTGGCATCAGCACATGCGCTTGGGCTGTTTTTTCTAACAAAATGATGATTTTGGGGCATGCTGACATTTAATAAAGTGGTCAACGTCAATAAATTTTAATTTGGCAATTTTTTATCACAAAGTTGCACTATAAGACATGCTAAATTTGTGATTTTATAATCAAAAGAACAGAGGTAAATAATAAAGCGTATGAATTATCAGGATTTTTTAGATTTTTGGTTTTCTCCTGCTGCTGAACCGAACTGGTTTGTCAAAAGCGCAGAGTTTGATGCCGTGCTTGCAGAAAAATTTACCGATGTACTGCAACAAGCGGCACAAGGAGAACTATGGACATGGCGCGAAACACCCGCAGGTCGTTTGGCTGAAATCATTGTTTTAGATCAATTATCACGTAATTTATACCGTAATGACCCGCGTGCCTTTGCCCAAGATGGAATAGCCTTGGTGTTGGCACAGGAAATGATTCACTTAAAATTGGATCAGGACTTAAACCCAACCGAACGCCGTTTTTTATATATGCCGTTTATGCACAGTGAATCCAAACGTATTCACGAAGTCGCATTGACGCTGTTTGAAAGTTTGAATGACCCCACCGTGTTGGGCTATGAACTGAAACATAAAGTGATTATTGACCGTTTTGGGCGTTATCCGCATCGGAATCAGGTGTTGGGACGTCCTTCGAGTGCAGAAGAACTTGAGTTTTTAACCCAACCCAATAGCAGTTTCTAACTGGCGAGCTTGTCTTGGCTGGTTGATGTGTACAGGAGCTTTCACATGAAATATTCCCTACTCGGTCTTGCCCTTGCCAGCAGTTTGCTGTTTACAGGCTGTGCCACGACACCCTCTAAACCGCTCAGCTTTGAACAGTTGGGGCAATACAGCACCACACCGCTCAATGCGCAAACCTATCGGATTAGTTTTTTAGCGGGTCATAACATGAGTTTTGGCACAGCAGAAGAAATTACTTTGGTGAAAGCAGCACAAACCACGCTGCAACACGGTTTTCGCTTTTTTAAAGTTTTAGATGATCCGAGTAACCGTAGCCAGAAACCACCTAGACAAGCCGTGGTTTACCCTGCACCAAGTTACTATCCGTATAGCTATTCGCCGTATGGATATTATCATCGTCGCGCACCATTCTGGCCTGACCCATTCTATGATATGCCGCAAGTGGTGACCCTCGATCCGACTCAAGTGTCTTACACCATTCAGTGTTTTAAAGATCAAAAATCTGCACCTGAAGATGCCTTTGATGCGAGCCTAATTTTACAATCACTGGGGGCAAAATATGGTTTAAGTCCCACAGGACAACCATTACCCCCACCAACCTCTGCCCCTGCCGCGCCCTAATGAGATAAGGATGCCTGCATGAATACAGCGTCTGACCACACTTTAGCGAGCAGCTCGCAGCATAGCTCTCCGAGCCTGCAACGCAGTAAACGCTTTGCCACCATTGCTTTAGTGATTGCCGTGCTGGCATGGCTGGCATTAATGCTGACCGCAAAATTACTGCCTGAATATACGTGGTTGATTCACATTCTAATGCTGTCTGCCGAAGCAGGCGTGGTGGGTGGGCTAGCAGACTGGTATGCGATTACGGTGCTGTTTCGCAATCCTTTTGGCAAAATGCCAATTCCTAAATTCTTACGTGATCACACCGAAATTATTCCACGCAACAAAGACCGTATTGCCGAGTCGATGGGGCGCTTTGTGCAGGAAAACTTTTTATCGCCCCAAGTGGTACAAAAAAGCCTGCATAGCACTGACTTATCCTTAGCCGTGGGTAAATGGTTGGCGAATCCGCAAAATAATGCGCAAGTGACCCAAGTCATTCAGCAAACTGTACCGAAAATTTTTGAATTTGTCGGGCAAGAACAAATTGGGCGCTTTATTCAAAGCAACAGTGTGCAATGGGTTCGCAATACTCAGGTCAACCACTTGGCCAGTGAAATGCTGCGTGCGGTTTTGGAAAATGACTTCCATCAGGATGTGCTGCAACACGGTTTAGACCTTGCCCATGACTGGATGCTGAAACATCCTGAAAAAAGCCGTGAATTGACCCGTCAATTATTTAAAGAACTTGGCGTGTGGAAACTGGCCAAAGGTGCGAGCTGGATTGGAATTGATGTGCAGCAACGCACTATAGATTCTTTACTGCAACGGGTCGAATCTATGTTGGCAGACCCTGAACACCCTTGGCGACAAAAAATTGAAGAGGCTGGGCAACAACTGATGTTACAACTGGCAGATAACAACAGCAGTGCCAGTCTACGTCTAAATGACACTAAAAATGCCCTATTAGACAGTCCACAAGTCTTGAATTTTATCAGTGGTGCAGTGGTGATTCTCTGCAATGCGATTAAGGAAGATTTACAAAAACCTGATTCGGGAATTGCACAAAACCTGCGTGTTGCTATTCAGCAAGTCGGTGAAAATATCATTGCCAATACCGCAGTACGTCAATTACTGAATGAAAAAATGAGTACGATTGCGGTGAACTTGTCAGATCAATATAGTGAAAAAGTAATTCGCTTTATTAGTGAGCGCATTCATGAATGGGACTCGCGCGAAATGATTGGCAAAATTGAAAACGAAGTCGGTGGTGATTTACACATGATTCGGGTCAATGGTGTAGTGGTAGGTGCATTTATTGGTCTGGGATTGGGGATTATTCGGGCATTGGTGGAGTTGATTTGAGATGAAATTTTTTTGATAAGTCGATCTTGAGGTGTTCAATCAAAAATAACGCCTCGAACGATCTATTCAAGCCACATCATCACCCTTTACCCCATTTGCATTCCCCCCTGAAAACGCTACGATGTAAAACAAGCTGCTGCCACAACCAGAACCCCACTATGCTCGATATTCACGCGAAACTGCCTGCTCAAGGTCTGAGTATTTTTAGTACCATGTCTAACTTGGCACAACAACTGAATGCCTTAAATTTATCGCAGGGTTTTCCCGACTTTCCCCCACCTGCAGCATTACTGGATGCTTTAAGCCAAGCCACACACGCAGGCTTCAATCAATATCCTTCGGGCGATGGTTACTTGCCACTACGCGAACAACTGGCACAGCAATTTTTACAGCGTGATCAGCTAATGCTTGACCCGATCAGTGAAATTACCATCACCCCAGGGGCAACACTGGCTATTTTTAGCATCATGCAAACCGTGCTGCAGGCAGGCGATGAAGTCATTATTTTTGATCCAAGTTATGACAGTTATGCACCCTGTGTAAAATTGTTGGGTGCAAAAGCCGTTCATATTCCGCTGCAGGCTCCACATTTTCAGGTGGACTGGAATATGGTCAAAGATGCGATTCATGCCAAAACCCGCATGATCATCATCAACACACCACATAACCCCACAGGCACAGTATGGTCAGCGCAAGATTGGCAGCATTTAATTGATGTTATTCAGGAACATAATATTGTGGTGCTGTCCGATGAAGTCTATGAACATTTGGTCTTTGATGCGCATCAACACCGCTCTGCACTGTCTTTTCCTGAGCTTAGGGAACGCAGTTTTGTCGTGGGTTCCTTTGGTAAAACTTTTCATGTCACAGGCTGGAAAACAGGCTACTGTGCGGCTGCACCTGCCTTAATGCAGCTCTTTCGCCAAGCCTATCAATTTATTAATTTCTGCGGAGTTAGCGCTGTGCAAGTGGCTTTGGCAAATTATATGCAGCAGCACCCTGAACATATTGCAGAACTGGCAAAGTTTTATCAGGACAAACGTGATTTGTTTAATCAAGGCATTGCCAATTCACGCTTTCAATTCAGCCCTGCACAAGGCACTTATTTTCAAAATTTAGATTACAGCAATATCCGTCCCGGCTTAAATGCTGTCGATATGTGCCATTTTCTAGCCGAGCAGCACGGCATTGTCGGTATTCCTGTGTCTGCATTTTATCAAACCCCACCCGATGATTTACGTTTAATCCGTTTCTGCTTTGCTAAAAAAACCGAAACCCTGTTGCGTGCAGGTGAAATTTTATCGGCAATTTAAGCGATGAAGCTCCACTGAAATGTCACTGAGTTACTGAAAAGCTAAGGCTTTTTATGACCAAATCATGCTAGGGTGAAATTTCAAACAACCGCATATTGAAGCGCAGGATTTGGCATGGCAAGACCTCAGGCACTGGTCGATCACCCTCAGCTTTGGAAAACCTTTTTGGTGTTTCTATTGCCACTGATTGCCACCAATATTTTGCAAAATCTTTCGGGCACCATTAACACGATTTTTGTCGGGCAAATGCTCGGTGTGGAAGCCATTGCTGCGGTGTCGGTATTTTTTCCCATTATTTTTTGCCTGATGGCCTTTGTGATTGGGCTTTCGGCAGGATCGACCGTGTTGGTCGGGCAAGCGTGGGGCGCACAAAATGTCGAAAAAGTGCGTTGTATTGTCGGTTCGACTTTATTTATGACCCTAATTGGCGGCAGTTTCATTGCCTGTTTGGGGGTGATTTTTGCCGAACAAATTTTAATATTATTAGGCACAGACCCTAAAGTGATGCATCTATCCCTGCCGTATGTGCAATGGATGTTGGCAGGCAGCCCACTGCTGTTTGTTTATATTATTTATACCTCTATTTTACGTGGAGTGGGCGATAGCCTTACGCCACTCATTGCCCTGAGTTTGACTAGTTTAATGGGATTGGTGATTACCCCCATCCTGATTGCAGGTTATTTTGGCTTTCCTCGCTTGGGCATTATTGCCCCTGCAATTGCCACCATTCTGGGCTATCTGGCTGTTTTAATTTTTTTGGTGATTTACCTGAATAAAAAGAATCATCCCTTAAAAATGGATGTGCATCTACTACGTCAAATTCGGCATCAACCCAATTTAAGCAAGGTGATTTTACGCTTAGGGATTCCTACAGGCTTACAAATGGTCACCACCTCTATGGCGGGTTTGGTGATTGTTGGTTTGGTCAATCGGCATGGTGCTGAGGCCACTGCCGCCTATGGCGCAGTTAATCAGGTGTTGAACTATATTCAATTTCCTGCGCTATCTATTGCAATTGCCGCTTCAATTTTTGCTGCACAAGCCATTGGTGCAGGCAAAGCCGAATTACTGGCTAAAGTGACCCGTACAGCCTTAGGCATGAATTTGCTGATTACAGGTATTTTAGTCACCTTGGGTTATTTATTTTCTAAATATCTGATGGCGTTGTTTATTACCGATCCGGCGGTGGTGGTACTGGGTCAGCAGCTCTTATTTATTGTGTTATGGGCCATTTTATTTTTTGGTGCCAGTGCAATTTTTGCCTCCATTATGCGCGCCAGTGGCACGGTCAATGTTCCAATGATCATCAATATTTTAGCGATTGTTTTAATTGAAGTACCGTGTGCTTATTTCTTCAGTCAGTGGTGGGGTTTGCAAGGAATTTGGTATGCCTATGCCTTGGCATTTGTGAGTCTGTGCATCGGTCAAGGTGCGTATTATCAATTTGTCTGGAAGAAAAAAACCATTCAGGTTTTGGTCTGAATGGTCTGTTATATTTGTAAGTTAGATTAACCGCGTTTCTTGCCCAACTTAGTCGCCCATGCGGTAACTTTCTGATAACCCGTTGGAACAATACGCTGGATTAAATCCAAAGTTTTGGCATCATTACCAATCAATAAACGGCGCTTGTCTTTTTGTACCGCTCCTAAAATTTGGCGCGCCGCTTCTTCAGGCGGGCAACGCAATAATTTATTAAAAGCACGTGCCGATTTTTCAGGATTCATGCCCAAAGTGCGCATGCTGTCGTTCATTTTAGCATTGTTGGCAATATTGGTACGAATCCCGCCTGGATGCACGCTCAACGCACTCACACCACAATTTTCCAAATCCAATTCCTGACGCAAAGACTCGGTAAAACCGCGCACCGCAAATTTGGTTGCGTTATAAGCCGACTGCGTTGGCTGTGCAGTTAAACCAAATAAACTGGAAATGTTAATGATATGACCATCTCCCGTTTGTTTGATTAAAGGCAAAAATTCTTTGGTGCCATAGACCACACCCCAGAAATTAATACCAACAATCCACTCCAACTCTTCGTAACTTGCACCTTCTACGGTAGAACCCAACGCCACGCCTGCATTATTAAAAATCATATTGACCGAGCCGTGGTCTCGCACAGTTTCAGCTGCCCATTCGCGCATTTGTTCTAATTTAGAAACATCCACCTTTTTAATGGTCACGCGCACATTACTGTCTTTGAGCAAATCCACTGTTTGCGCCAAACCTTGTTCATTCACATCACTGAGCGATAAATGACAGCCTTGCTTCGCCAATAGAACAGCCAATTGCTGCCCAATACCCGAGCCTGCGCCTGTAATTGCGGCAACTTTATTTTTAAAATTTTTCATGTGATTTCCTTGAGTATGTGGCGTGCACAGTTCAGACCTGCTTGTTGTTTTGTAGGGCTGTGCGATGCGCTGTGGTTTAAATATAATTTTGACAATAAGTATTGTCAATATAAGCCAGTACGAATATCGCAAATGAATCTGAAAACATAGGTTTAACAGATAATTATTGCTAGTATAAAGCCTAATTACGGTTCTTATTTGGCTTAACTGAACATGACAGAACAACTGCCCGTGACTGCAGAAACAGAAAAAACCACCCAGAAACAACAAAAAGAACGTCAGTTTAAAGGCTTGTCTTTAACTGAGCGCAAACAGGCGCGTCGTGAAAAACTGATTGAGGCAGGTATTCAAGCCTATGGCACGCATGGTTTTTTTGCCGTGACCGTAAAAGATATTTGTACCGAAGCCAAACTAACCGAGCGCTATTTCTACGAATCCTTTAAAAAAAGCGAAGAACTGTTTCAGACCATTTTTTTAAAATTGATTGATGAATTACAGCAAAATGTCATGCAAGCCATTATGCAAGCCTCGGCTGATCCTAAAAAAATGATTGATGCAGGACTGACTGCTTTACTGACCACGCTAAAAAATAACCCGCAAATGGCACGTATTATTTATATTGATGCCATGCTGGTGCAAGAACTACATAACCAAGCCACCATTCACGAAACTATGTCGCGTTTTGACCGCATGATTCAGGCCTTTGTCATGCTGATGATGCCGCATTTAGACCGCCCCAACCGAGAAATTTCACTGGTAGCGACAGGCTTAAATGGTTATGTCACCCAAATTGCGATTCGCTGGGTGATGAGCGATTTCAAACAATCCATGGAAGATGTCTTGTCTTCTTGCCGTATTGTATTTTTATCGTTATTACAGACCTTTTCGGAAAAAGAGCAAGCTTTTGTGAAAGATTCTTCGACATTGTCATAAAATCGAAAAATATTCATAATATTTTTCAAATTCAGAGGGGTCTGCTGACATTTCATAAATGGCTTGCGCTGTAGGCTAAAACTGAGCAGATCAGGCATGAAACGCAGGGAATAGTGGGTCTATTGCCAAGTTTCATAACGCAATCTGAGAAAGTTTTAGCTACAGTCCTTCGGAACGAGCATATTTTTTTGCCGCTATTGCGTTATGAGTCAGTCACTTAGAATAACTAAATTTCCTGCCTCATGCCTTATATCAGCTAAAAAATCTTGCGAGATATATCTCTCACGTCGCAAACATAGACGAAGTGTCAGCAGACAATATTTACTTTGACTGAATCTATTCAGTTTTTTCATCAAATCGACACTATTTTGTCACAAATTATTGCAAAAATAGCCCATTCAACCCTTTCTGCAATGATACTGTCATAATTAATCTTTGTAATAAGCCTGTCATAAATAAAACGGTCCACCGTTAACATCTATAGGATATTGCGTTGTGAAAGATGACTACATTTTAATCGTCGATGACGAACTTCCAATTCGGGAGATGATCCATACCTCTTTAGATATGGCAGGCTTTCAGTGCTTACAAGCAGAAGATGCAAAACAAGCTCATCAGATGATTGTCGATCAACGTCCAGCGCTTATCTTGCTTGATTGGATGATGCCAGGCGGTGTCAGCGGTGTAGACTTGTGCCGTCGCCTAAAACGCGATGACAACCTTGCTGAAATTCCTGTGATTATGCTCACTGCACGTGGCGAAGAAGATCACAAAGTTCAAGGTTTAGATGCTGGCGCGGACGACTACATGACTAAGCCGTTCTCGACCCGTGAACTGGTGTCACGTATTAAAGCGGTCTTACGTCGTGCCAATGCCTTAAGCGGTGAAAAAACTATTGATGCCAACGGTTTAATTTTGGACCCAGTCAGCCAGCGTGTCAGTTTTGGTGACAATATTTTAGAAATGGGCCCAACCGAATATCGTCTATTGGCGTTCTTTATGACGCACCCAGAGCGCGCTTACACCCGAGCGCAATTGCTTGACCAAGTCTGGGGCGGCAATGTATATATTGAAGACCGAACTATTGATGTGCATATTCGTCGTTTACGTAAAGTTTTAGAACCGTATGGCGTAGACCGTTTTGTACAAACGGTACGTGGTACAGGCTATCGCTTCTCGACACGTGCGGATGTTGCTTTAGGCTAAAATTATTTTATGTACGAACCTTACCCAGTCCCTGAACTCGCCCGTGACCTCAAACAAGTTCGTTACAGCAGTTTATGGACTTTTGCCAAACAAGATTTTCGTTTATTGGCCTTTTTCCTAATTATTGCAAGCTTGATTGGTTTTGGGATTGGGTATTTTTGGATTTGTATTAGCCTCGCCTTTTTGCTGTTTTTTCTTCAGCAAATGCGCTCCCTCTATTTAGTTAATGATTGGATTTCCAATCGTCCTTATGATGTGCCGCCAAATCTGCATGGTATTTGGGGTGCATTACTGTTCAATGTTTATCGCTCACAACGTCAGGAACGTATCGTTCAGGCCGAAATGGTCGGGTTGATTGATCGCGCCCAGTCTTCATTGGTCGCGTTGGATGAAGCCGTGATGCTGATTGATGAAAATCATCAAATTGAATGGTGGAACCCTGCTGCTGAAAAGCTATTGGGTATTCAGCCTTTAGACCGTGGACGCAACATCCTCACTATTTTGCGCCAACCTAGTTTTATTGAATATTTTAATCATATTGATCAAGCACCTGACGGTTTAAAAATGAAATCTAGCGTGCATGAAGGGCAATATGTGCAAGTCAAAATGACTCAGTTTGGTGGCGATAGCCGTTTGTTATTTGCTTACGACATGACGCGTATGCATAACCTAGAACAAATGCGTAAAGACTTTGTCGATAATATTTCACACGAATTACGCACTCCGCTAACGGTGCTGAGTGGTTATATCGAAACCTTTACCGATCAGGAAGATATTAACCCGCGTTGGAAACGTGCTTTTGAGCAAATGCAGTCACAAACCCGACGCATGAACGCTTTGGTAAATGACCTGCTGCTGCTGTCACGTCTGGAAAATGAAAAAACCATCGCCAAAAATCAAATTATTGAAATGCCAAGTTTAATGAATCAATTATTTGACGATGCACATGCCTATAACGTCGATTATGGACATACACTCAACTTAAATATTGACAGTCATTATGATCTGATTGGTTCAGATGTAGAATTGGCCAGCGCCTTTAGCAACCTAATCACCAATGCAATTAAATACACCCCAAAAGGCGGGACGATTACCATTGGCTGGCATGATAATGGCAATCAAGGCTATTTTACTGTAGAAGATACTGGCATCGGGATTGATCCGAAACACTTACCACGCTTAACTGAACGCTTTTATCGTGTAGACAGCGCGCGTAGCCGACAAACAGGCGGCACAGGTTTAGGTTTAGCAATTGTGAAGCACGTTTTGATGCAGCATAATGCACACTTAGAAGTCGAATCTAAAGAAAATCAAGGCTCTATATTCAAAGCTGTGTTCCCGAAAGAGCGTTTGTATTACGAGATTTAATAGGAAAACTCTCCCCTCTTATAATAGAAGGGAGAGTCTATTTAAGTTAAATATCACGTTGTTGTAATTGCAGTGTTGGTTGTGTATGAAGCGTAGTCCATTCTTCAAAGCTCATCCACTGTTCTGTCCCGACTTCTGATAAACGGACTTGTTCAACCCAATTTGGATCTTCAGCCAACATAATAATTTCTTCTATTTTTACAGGACCTTTTGGTGTCGAATCAGATAATAAATAGAAGAATTTAGTTGTACTTGGCTTCCCCATATAAACATTTGCTTTATCTACAATTCCTTGTACTTGTTCACTAGACGCAATTTTTTTGCTTGTATCTGCTGCTTTATCCAATACAACTTTAGAGGTTGAGGCTAAGGCTTTAGAACCATCTACAATATTATCTTTTGCTGATTTAAATAAAGCATTCAAACGCTCTCCATCATCCATTTTAAAATCTTTTAAAATAGTTTGTTCTGCATTTTCTATTGTTAAATCAAGATATGGTGCTTCAGAAAAACCCATCCCGTTAGCAACAAAAATCGTAGGGATAGATGAACGATGTGAGTTATAAGCTTTCACGCGAGCATTATATTCATTGCGCCATTGAGAAATTTCATGCTCACATTGCTCAATATTTGTAATTAAGCGATGGTATTGTTGGTCTGCCTTTAAATCAGGGTATCTCTCAGCCATACCCTGTAAGTTCGTTAACATCATATTACTATCTTGATAACTAGAATAGATAGCATTCATTCCTGTTTCTTTAACTACTGTTAAATGTGTCAATTGCTCACTTTCTTGATAACCTCGAACAACATCCATAAGCTGATTAATTAAATTAACTTTTTTACTAATTGAGACAGAAATATTGGATAAAGACTCTTTAATATCATGCGCCTTACGCTGCAGCGAATTATAAGAAGTAAGAACCAAATAAATAATCGCTGCAATTAAGGCAAGTAAAATCCATAACCACATAAATAAAACCCTCACTTTATAATGCATCTGCCTACAAAATAGGCAGATATTTAATATTGAGGGATAATTGTAACGTTATAAATTGAAAATTAAAGTAAAAAGCCTAACTTTTTCCCCATTTCCACCACAGAGTTGGCTTTGAATTCGGCATCCCACTGCATTTTATTTTCTTCAAACAAAACAATCGCGGTTGAACCCAAATAAAAACGTCCTAATTCTGCACCTTTTTCAAGGAATAATTGGTGCTGATTCAGCTCCAAACGCCCTGATGGTTTCACTTTGCCTGTCGCCACGGTTTCAATGCCCGCTACAATCATGGCACCCACTAAAACAACTGCCATACGCCCCAGTTCGGTATCAAACAAACACACCATGCGCTCATTGCGGGCAAATAAACCCGGAATATTTTCGGCTGTGGTTTGATTGACAGAAAACAACTCACCTGGCACATATAAAGTTTCGGTGAGTGTGCCTGCAAAAGGCATGTGTACACGGTGATAATCGCGCGGAGATAAATACACGGTTGCAAATTGACCATTTTTAAATGGTTCAGCCAATTGCGGGTCGGCAATTAAGTTTTCAACAGTAAATTGCTGACCTTTGGCCTGAAAAATTGCCCCATCTTCAATTTTACCCAACTGTGAAATCGCCCCATCTGCAGGCGATACAATGCTGTTCGGATTGCTGTCAATTTCCCGCACACCCTGCTTTAAAGAACGGGTAAAAAATTCATTAAAAGATTTATATTTCAAGGCATTGCTTTGTTCTGCCAAAGACATATCAATGCCGTATTGCGCCTTGAATGCAGTGATGACCGCATTTTTGAGCACAGGATGCTCACTGGCTGCAAGTTTACCCACAACACGTGATAATTGATGTTGTGGCACAACGCGTTGTGCCTGAATGAAAATTTGTTTTTTTAAACGTGATGTGAGGCTCAAGACGGCAACTCTCCAGTAATAACAGGACTGTCAGGGCGGTTGCCCCATTCACTCCACGCACCATCATAGGCCTGAATTTTCCAACCCAATAAACGCCCTAAAATGTAGGCCAAACCTGAACGGTGATGTGACTGACAATACACCACTACAGGTTCGTTTAAATTGAATCCGAGTTGTTCCAGACGCTGTCGTGTGCGTTCTAAGGGATGCAATTTTAAATGATTTTCACGATTAAGGGCAGTACTCCATTCAAAATGCAATGCCCCAGGAATGTGACCGCCGCGTCGTGCAGCCAAACGCAGCCCTGTATATTCATCTATGGTGCGGCAATCCCAAAGTTGCACCGACTGGTTTTGGCACTTTTCTAATAGCTCATCATATTGAATTCTATACTGATTTTGCTCGGCAACAGGAACAAGCATGCTGACGGGTGTTAGCGGTTCAACCTCAGAAGTAGTTGGAAAACCTGCTGCCAACCATGCGTGAATCCCACCATTTAGTAAACTGGTATTTTCAAAGCCTAAACAGTGTAAATTCCAAATCAGACGCCCTGCCCATGCGCCACCTTCATCGTCATAGGCGACCACATGATGCTCAGGGGAAATACTCAAATACTGAATCAAGTCTTGTAAAGCCTCGGGTTCAGGCAATAAACCCGATGTATCTTCATCCTGACGTAGCAACATGCTCGGTTTGACCTGTAAAGCATGCGGAAGATGCAATTGCTCGTACACCGAATTGCGGCTCAAATCGACAATGCGCAATTTTTCATGCCCTAAAAAGGGAACTAAATCTTCTGCTTCAATCAGCAGTCCAAAATTGAATGGAGAAGTGCTCATTTTTATGCGGTTCAGTCTGTTTGGCAATCAACTTTAACTTAGTATAGGTCATTTTTGATAGCATGCTGTTTTTTTCATAACTTTCGCAGAATTTTAACAATCACATGCTTTAATCTAGAAAAAAACCGAAGATTTTCTTCGGTTTTTTCAATGTGCTCAGGTTTTAAACAGGCGTTTGTATTTCAAAAACTTGGCGTAAATATGCCAAGAAGGTGTCATTATCGGTCATGGTTTTACCCGGACTATCGGACAATTTCGCCACCGACTGACCATTACATTCCACCAATTTCAACACAATATTTAGCGCAGTTTGCCCCATATCATTGGTTAAGTTGGTACCAATCCCAAAACTAACCTGAAAACGGTCTTTAAAATACTGATGCAAGGCCCATGCTTTTTCGACATTTAAGCCATCACTGAA
Organism: Acinetobacter sp. YH1901141; assembly: GCF_013416935.1. Taxonomy (NCBI): domain Bacteria; kingdom Pseudomonadati; phylum Pseudomonadota; class Gammaproteobacteria; order Moraxellales; family Moraxellaceae; genus Acinetobacter; species Acinetobacter sp. YH1901141. The sequence goes on from NZ_VPEY01000016.1 coordinate 15,517, forward strand.
GGTCAGCATTTTAGTTTTACTGTCAATTTTTAGCTTTTTATAATGTGCATAAGCTTTATCGCCCCACACATACGGGTCGCCACTGTCATGTCGCAAGCCATCAAATAACTTGGCAAAATACAAATCAAAATCACGCAGGAAAGCATCCATCCCGACCACATCAGTCAAGGCAATGCCTAAATCACCCCGATATTCTTGCACCCAAGTTTCTAGTGCGGCTTTTTGGAAGTCACGTAAACGTACATCTAGCGCCTGAAATGCCTGTAAAAACTCATGTGCCATTGTCCCAATTGGGGTAATGCCTAATTCTTTAGCCAACAGTACATTACTAGTACCACGAAACACTTCAGGTACAGCTTGATGAAAAGCCGCAATCACGTGCTTTTGCCATGCAAAACTATAACGGCGGCGCGTACCAAAATCTGAAACCAAAAATGGTGGATCTTCAGGCAGTTGCTGCTGTTGGTAACTTTGAATCAGGGCAATTTTTTGCTGTAAACGGCGCTCACCTTCTGCCCAAACCTCATCATTACGGATGCGCTGAAAATACAGTTCATTGACAATTGCCAGGACAAAAATCTCGAACATCATGGCCTGTACCATCGGGCCTTCTACCCGAATATCCAAACGACCTTGCGCATCAATACTGGCGTGAATAAAACGACGCTTGAGCTGAAATAATTCTAAATAATCGACAAAGTCACTTTTAATAAAGCGTAAATTACGCAAATACTGCAATTCATCTTCTTTAAATTTCAACTGACACAAATGATCAAGCTGCGCATTCAACTCAGCTAAAATATCGCTCAGTGGATACGCGGTATCTTCAAGATTACGGCAGCGGAATTGATACACACTGTGCGTTTGCGGAAATTTATGCAGCACCACCTGTAACATGGTGAATTTATATAAATCAGTATCGAGCAGAGATTGAATAATGGGGGTCATAGGGATCATCATTTCGCGGTACTTCTTGCATTAAAGCATACTTTATTCAGCAAAAAAGGGCTTTTATCGACAATCTTGTTACAACTTTGCTGAAGTGTAGCCTTCCCAAGATATTTTACCTCTCTGCGGGCAGCTACCGTTCTGATGCTTTCGTGATTGATGTTAATGCACGCCAAAGTGCCTAAGTTTGCTACAATCTGCAGCCATCCCCCACACTGAGAAAATTAGTCCCCCATGCGCGCATTATTACAACGAGTTCTTGAAGCCAAAGTCGTGGTCGATGGTGAAATCACTGGCGAGATTCAACAGGGTATTTTGGTATTTTTGGGCTTAGGCAAAGACGATAATTTTGAGAAAGGCAAAAAGCTGATTGATAAAATTTTAAAATATCGTTTTTTTGATGATGAACAAGGCAAAATGGGTTGGAATGTCAGTCAGGCCAATGGCAGTGTGTTATTGGTTTCACAATTTACCCTCATGGCACAGACTCAAAAAGGTTTACGTCCTGATTTTGGCCCTGCGATGCCCCCAAACGATGCCAAAGCGCTGTATGAACAATTGGTGGACTATGCCAAAAGTCAGTTTGACAGGGTGGAAACAGGTATTTTCTCTGCCGATATGAAAGTGCATTTGGTAAATGACGGGCCTGTGACTTTTTGTTTGGAAGTCGAGTAAATCACATATAAAAAAACCTCTGTCAAAAATTGATCAGAGGTTTTTGTTTGGGTCTGAGCAGCTTATTTACCCGTTTTTTGTTTAATAAACTGGCGTGCCATTTTAATTTTTTCTTTTACAGGTTTTGGTAGTTTAGGTGGAATCAATTTCGCTGCTTGGTTAAACCACACCAATAAGCCAAAATCACCTTCCATTTTAATGCTGCCATTTTGCATGCCTGTCATAAATGCAGTTGGATCACCTTTCATTAAGGTTTTTACGCCTTGCTCGCTGTCTGCAAACTGCAAAATAAAATCGGCTTTTTCTGCATCGCCTGCCACAGTGTCAATATGTCCATTGTTGACAATAATTTGACGCGCCATACCCAAGTCTGTGCCAATTTGAATACGGAACTGGCGTTCATGCACCAACTCAATAAATTTTGGACTGGTACGTGCCAGTTGTTTCATACGCAATGCCAAACCTGCCACGAGAAGGTCAAGTGGATCGGTGCTGACATCAACCAAAGGAAGTTTGACCACAGGAATTGCAGAAAGTTTCATGACAGTAAAGCCTATTGTAATTGTTGGATAATGAACAGACTCATCCTATCACAACTCCCGCTTTTTGCTGCAAGGCTTTGTATAACAATCTTTAGGAGGGTGTTAAAATTTTGTCGCTGTTTGGATGGCGCAAACTGCCGTACAGATAAAGCAAAAAAGATGCAAACCAGTTGCATCTTTTTAAAGTTTTTGAATTTAGTCTGTACGATTTAGCGGCTTGAGCACTGCTGCTGATCGTCTTCATAGACTGGGGTATGTTCGATATAGCGACGTTTTGCCAAAGCACGCTCTGCCCGACGGTCTTCTCGTAATAATAATAAAGTCACCAAAGTCATCGCCAAGAAAATTGCCGACAAGTAACTGTAGGTAATTGGCAGTTCAAATACGCTTTGCACACTGTAGCGCACCACTTCCAATAAACCCCAAAACACCATACCTGCCAACATAAAGTTTAACCAGCGACGATAAGGCGAAAAGAAAACAGCAATCAACGCAGCTGCGACGAGGCTTAAGCCTACAATGGTCGCTAAATTCGCTGTTAGCATAAAAACCTCCGTCTAAAGATGCAGCCTCTTTTTGAATTGGTCTGCGACTTCAAATACCGTTTAAATAAATAATGGATGTCGATTTAAATTCTATGTCTGCATTATGCTGCGTTTTCTAGATAAAAAAAGACTTGTATTTTTATAAAGCGACACACCTTGTCGCAATATTATATTGTCATTACATTTTTTAAATTTTGTAGTTTTCGGGAAGCTAAGCTAGCTCTTTATTCGCGTGTCATTACAAAAAAACACCTTATTTTTTTGCCTTAAAAAATATTTTTTTCATTCAATGCTGTTGCGGTTTTTATCGACAGTTTTTGTTTACCGTTCATCGTTATCTGCTGATTATACAAACAAAAAACGCAGCATGACTGCTGCGTTTTTTTCATTGAATTGTCATATTAGGCACGGTTCAAGTCTTTGTCATGCACGCCCAATAAGTACAGCACACCATCTAAGCCCACGCTTGAAATGGCTTGATTGGCGTTTTGACGTACCAACGGTTTAGCACGGAACGCCACACCTAAACCTGCAATAGAAAGCATTGGTAAGTCGTTCGCACCATCACCCACCGCAATGGCTTGTTCCAAAGAAATCCCCATTTTGTCTGCCAGTTCACGTAGCAATAATGCCTTACGCGCACCATCCACAATGTGACCTTTTACTTCGCCTGTAACCATGCCATTTTCCACATCTAGAATGTTGGCATGCACTTCATCAATCCCCAATTTTTCCTGCAGATATTCTGCGAAATATTGGAAACCGCCCGACAAAATAGCGGTGCGATAACCCAAAGATTTCAGGGTTGAAATCAGGCGTTCAGCACCTTCGGTCACGGTCAGACGTTCGGCAATTTTAGGCAACACAGCAGCATCTAAACCTTTGAGCAATGCTACGCGCGCGCGGAAACTTTGCTGAAAATCCAGTTCACCCTGCATGGCACGTTCGGTAATGTCCGCCACCTGATCGCCCACACCTGCCTCAATCGCCAACTCATCAATCACTTCTTGTTCAATGAGCGTTGAGTCCATGTCAAAACACACCAAACGGCGGTTACGACGGTAGGCATTGTCTTCTTGTACCGCGACATCCACACTCAGTTCATTCGACAGGCTTAAACACGCAGCACGCATGGCAACTGCATCTAGCATTTGTCCACTTAATCCAAACTGAATGCAAGCACGTTTAGGTTCATCTTCGGCTACATTAAGCTGTGGGCGACCCGACAAACGGGTTACAGTTTCAATGTTAAAACCTTGGCTAGATACAATATGCGTGACCGCCTGTAAATGTGAGGCATTCAGCTCTGGTGCCAGTGCAGTCACGATATAACGGGTACGACCGCCTTCTTTGACCCATTGCTCATATTCAGTTGCAGAGATTGGTTTAAAACGCACAGTTAAGCCAATATCATGTGCTAAAATCAGAATCTCCTTCATGGCTAAAGCAGTTGCAGTCTGGTCTTCTGATGCAACAACAATACCTAAAGTCAGTTGATTATGAATAACAGCTTGGCCAACATCTAAGATTTGTAAGGAATGAGCGGACAATACCTGCATTAATCGAGTAAACTGATTAGGTTGGTCAGGTCCTAAAAATGATATAAGAATGATTTCTCGCATGAATTGACTCGGGTCTGAGCTACAACTATTGTGAGAATCATAATCTAAATTGAATATAAATGCCTTGGAAGTTTTACCTTGAATGCGCCTAGACAAGGGCTATTTGCTAGCCTATTGATTGTAAGTTTTGCTTTTCACACCTTTTTATTGGTGCTTGCAACAACACACCAATTAAATGAAAACCGCGCCAATCAGGGGCAGTTAATGACCAGCCAACTGGTCACAGACAGCCTTTCTGAGCTGGAACCTGCCAATACAGTATCACTGGCATTATTGGTGAATCGTTATGCCACCAATCCAAGCATTGCTTCTATTCGTATTTTAGATGCGCAAAATCAGGTCTTGGCGACAGGTGGACAGTCACGTACCCGTGAAGGTGAAGTCTTTGTCCGCGATGCAATCATCAATGAAAAGAAAGTCGGCAGCATTGAAATTACCTTAATTCAGCCAAGTATTGGTGAAATTCTGCGTACCCAATGGTTAGCGACACTTTTATCATTATTGGTTCATGGCTTGTTATGGTTGGCTTATCGCGCGATTGCCCGTCCAAGTCGTAGTGAATATTTAGCACGCATTAATAATGAATCTCGCCTTAAACACGAATTACAATTATTGACGCAAGCCCTTGAACAAGAAAAACATCAAACGGCTTTGGCACTTGCGCAGGCACAGCAACAGCCTAAACCTGTGATGTCGCCTAAAGCAAACAAAGCCATTGAGCAAAGCCAAGAGCAAAACAACATTGCGCTGAATATTCAGTTTTATGACCCGAAACAATTATTAGACACGGTCACGCAAAGTGTGTCTGTGCCTTATTTTAGCTTATGTCAGATTTTCCTGAACAAAAGCATTGAACTGTGCGTACAACACTACAAGTTAAACCGTTCCGACATTCAAACAGTACAACCATTCCATGAAGATGGCGCAACACTCAGTATTGCAGCCAATACACCAAATGCAGCAGCCTGTATGGCCATGATTGGCACGGTGTTCCAGTTATTGTCTGAAGTGCTGTATAAGCGTTATCGTGAAGAAAAGCGTTTTGTGTTGCAAACTCGCAGTGGTTTATCAACCGCAGTCGAAGCCATGCAGTTATCTGCAGTGCAGGCAGCAGAGCGTTTGGTGCATCAATTATCTGCTCGTGAAAATGCAGTGCATTTACCGAATGAATTACTAGATGAACTGTCTACGCATTATGAATTAGTGAGTATGCCAAATCCGACCAATGTGCTGATGCGCCATGCCTTTATGGTTAATGGCATGGACAGCCAATCGGCTGAGTTGGCGCAAAGCCTGCGAACTGAAATTCTAAAAGGCAAACATTCAAGAGCTTCTTAAAATAATCCATGAGATGCCTTAAAAGCATAAAAACCTGAGTATGCACACATACTCAGGTTTTTTATACTCACAGATGCTAGATCACATCCATTTACTGCAGCCCAATTTACACATTCAACTGCTTCTGCTCGACCAAATACATTTGCGCATTGTGTACAGCAGCCTGCCCCACCACAGCAGCTTTCTGCCATTCGCCATTGGCTTGTAGCTCCCACGCATTTTGATTGTCATGCAAATAACTCAGCAAGCCATCTTCTACAATACGCTGTTTAATTTTCTCATCCAAAATAGGGAAGCAAGTTTCCACCCGTGAAAATAAGTTGCGCCCCATCCAGTCTGCGCTGGCGCAGTACAATTTTTTTGCACCACCATGCTCAAAATAATACACGCGGGTATGCTCCAAAAAGCGTCCCACAATCGAACGGACATGAATACGCTCAGACATACCTTTCACTTTTGGAATCAAACAACAAATCGAGCGGATAATTAAATCGACCTGTACCCCTGCCTGCGAAGCACGGTACAAAGCCGTAATTAACTCAGGCTCAGTCAATGCATTGACTTTAATGATAATTCGGGCAGCTTTGCCTGCTTGTGCAAACCCGATTTCTTGTTCAATCAGTTTGAGCAATTCACTGTGCAAGGTAAATGGTGCATGCAGCAAGTTTTTTAATTTTGCCGATCTGCCCATGCCTGTGAGTTCCTGAAACACCCGATGCACATCTTCACAAATATCAGGATGTGTGGTCATCAAACCATAGTCGGTGTACATACGTGCATTGCCCGCATGATAGTTGCCTGTACCCAAATGCACATAGCGCACCAACTGATCTTGCTCACGACGCACAATCAAAATCATTTTGGCATGGGTTTTATAGCCGACAATGCCATACACCACCACTGCGCCTGCCTCTTGCAAGACGTTGGCGACCATAATGTTGGATTCTTCATCAAAACGTGCGCGTAGCTCGATCACGGCAGTGACTTCTTTGCCATTACGTGCGGCTTCTGCAAGTACCTGCACAATTTCAGAATCTGGGCCACTACGATACAGCGTTTGCTTAATCGCCAACACATTTGGGTCTTTCGCCGCTTCTTTGAGTAAATTAATCACCGGCTGAAAAGAGTCAAATGGGTGATGTAGCAACACATCCTGCTTTTTCAGAATCTCAAACATCGGTTTTTGCTTCCGAAATATTTTTGGAATCACAGGTGCAAAAGGTGGATATTTCAATTCAGGTCGGTCAAAACTACTGGTCAGACGCGACAGGTTAATCGGCCCGCTAATCCGATATAATTGCTGCTCATCTAAATCAAACTCTCTGAGCAAATAATCAATAATATCTTGCGGGCAATCATCTTCAATTTCTAAACGTACCGCACGCCCAAAACGACGTGACGATAATTCATCTTTTAAGGCAACTGCCAAATCATCGACATCTTCGGCCAAAATCAGGTCGGCATTGCGGGTCACTCGAAACGCATAGCAACCTGTGGCTTTCATGCCTGGGAACAGATCATTGATATGCTGCTGAATAATCGCAGTCAAGAAAATATGTTCAGTCGCACTACCTGCCACTTCTTTTGGCAAATTGATTAAACGTGGCAAAGAGCGTGGCGCAGGCACAATCGCCATTTCAATTTCACGTCCAAAAGCATCTTTGCCTTGTAAACTGACAATAAAGTTCAGACTTTTATTGACCAAACGCGGAAATGGATGCGATGGGTCTAGGCTAATTGGCGTTAAAACAGGCTGTACCTGACGGGCAAAATAATCGGCAATCCACGCTTTATGTTTATCCACAATGTCATGGTATTGAATAAAGTGAATCCCTAAACTTTGCAGCTGCGGCAAAATGGCATAATTTAAAGTGTCGTATTGCTGCTTCACCGCCTGATGCACTTTATCAGACAGTTCTACCAAGACCTGTTCAGTCGGAATGGCATCTGGGGTACGGGTAATGGCATTCAAATCGAGTTGCTTCATTAAACCTGCAACGCGAATTTCAAAAAACTCATCTAAATTACGTGAAAAAATAATTAAAAAATTGAGTCGCTCTAAAATAGGTAACTCTGGGTCTAAAGCTTGCGCCAAGACCCGACGGTTAAACTCAATTAAAGAGAGTTCACGATTAAAATAAGTATCAGATGAATGCTGAAAGTGTTCCATATCTTCTCTATGCTGTTTTTAAGACAGTCTGCTTATTTCGCCTCTGTGCAAGGCATGGTAGGTAGAGATTATGACAATCATGTTACACCCACGATCAATCGCAGAACATTTCGTCAAAATTGGGTATATGTAAAAAATTGATTTTTATTTATTTTATTTTACATTTAATCTATTTTTATAGCAAAAAGGAAGATTTCGCCCTTCCCTTTCGCGGCCAGTTCGTTATCTAGTTTTAGCCAAGTAAGTGCTGACTTTGTACTCGCTGTACTCCTTGTGCCAACATCTGTTGCCATGCTTGTTCTAAAGAGCCATTTAAATCAATCGCTTTGGTGGCATCTTCAATCACATAGGTGCTAAAACCCAACTCACAGGCATCTATTGCCGTCCACGCCACACAAAAGTCGGTGGCAATGCCCACAATATAAACCGTATCAATTTCACGGGCTTTTAAATAGGCCGCCAAGCCTGTGGTGGTTTTGCGGTCTGCTTCCATAAAGGCAGAATAACTGTCTATTTGCTCGTGAAAACCTTTGCGTATAATCAATTGTGCTGTAGGCAAATCTAAATCTGGGTGTAATTCAGCATCAGCTGTGCCTTGCACACAATGCACAGGCCAAAGTACCTGCTCACCATAGCTGAGCTGAATCTGTTCATAAGCTTGCTTGCCCGCATGGTTTGCCGCAAAGGATACATGCGTTGCAGGATGCCAGTCTTGCGTAATCACAATATTATGAAACACGCGCCCAAGCGCATTAATGCAGGGAATGATTTGATCGGCGTCGGCAACGGCCAAATTTCCACCCGGACAAAATCCGTTTTGCACATCCACCACAATCAGGGCGCTATTGACCTGCTGCATGCTGTTTCCTTTTCAAAGCTAAACACTGCCATCAGCATAGCTGAAATTTAAACCTGAGTTGTATCACTTTGATAAAAATAAAAAGAACCCTGTTCCCCACAATGTTGATAGACAGGTAATTGTGACAATAACTGCCGTACAAAACGCGGATAGACTTTGGCTTTACGTGCTGTGGCAGCATGGAAATAAAAATAAGGCAGTGGATGCCGAGTCAAATAATTCACCAAATGTTGTCGGGCTAAAGACATGACCTGAAAGGCATCAATCCCAGCATTGACATCTTCATAAGTGGCTTGATCTGCAAACGCCAGCCACGCGTTTTGTTTTGGAGAAGTCCGTGTTGCTCGAAAATGGCGTTTCAGTTCTAAAATAAATTCATATTCAATCAGATACAGCGAAAACTGCTGTTGATCCAACTGAAATTCTGCAATCAATTTTTTCTGCTTCAAATGATACTCTTATATTTACTGTTTTTTAGGACTTATTATACCCTGCTTGCGTCATTGCCACCCAGTAGAACAGGCAGCTTTGCGACAGTACTTGTCACACTTCATTCGAGCATTTTCTCTCAAAAATCAGCGATCAACATACAAAAAAATAGCCTGCAGGTGCAGGCTATTTGGTCTTTCAACTGTTCTCATCCTTTTAAACAGTTTGAATACGACGTACCAATAACAACATGAAAATGGCTGAAATAATAATACATGGAATGGCTGCTGAAATAACCCCAGCCGCACCAAAGCCTGCTGCCAACAACTGACCTGCAATAGCAGGGCCAAGCATTGCGCCTACACGACCAACAGCAGAGGCAACACCGACCCCAGTACCACGTACTTCGGTTGGGTAGACAATACTACCAAAAGCATATAACACGCCCTGACAGCCAATCACAAAAGCACCGACCAAAGCTGAAGCCATATACATTTGCATGAGTGAACCCGCTGCATTTAGAGCAAATAAACCTGCCAAAATACCACCATACATCAATAAAATCACGTAGGCTTTTTTCCAACGGTCGGTCAGCATACCCAAAATTACAGTACCGACTGTCGCACTCACCATGAAATAGAACTGTGCAGTACTGCCTTCTTTACGCGAGAAACCTAATTCCATAAATAAAGATGGTAACCAGCTCAACATGATGTAAACCACCATCAAGGTAAAGAAGTAACTCACCCAAATAAATAAGGTACGCAATAAGTTTTGTGAATTAAACAAATCTTTAAAAGATGCTTTTGGCGCAGCATTTTGTGCTGTGACATCTTTACCTGCCGCTTGTGCTTTTAAGAATTCACGTGATTCTGGCAATAACCACATCATCAATGGAATGACAATAAATGGCAGCAAACCACCCAAATAGAAAATGTTTTTCCAGTTTGAGCCAAAATCTGTACTGGCAATTAAAGATAAAATGGCTGCACCCACAGGCATACCACAATACATCAAGCCCACAGCACGACCACGGTTTTGTGGCGAAACAGCTTCAGATGCCAAAGTAATTAAAATTGGCATGGCTGCCCCTAAACCCGCACCTGCCAAGAAGCGCACCGCCAATAGGCTTTCAAAGCTATTCACCCACACCGTACATAAGGTAAATAAAGCAAAGACTGCTGTAGACCAGATTAATACTTTTTTACGACCAATACGGTCTGCAAAACGTCCGCCAACCAAAGCACCTGGCAATAAACCTAAAATACCCGCACTAAAAAATACCCCAAGCTGCGAGCTGTCTAAACCAAAATGCTCACGGATACCTGCCGCAGCAATACCTGCTGCCTGAATATCCAGACCTTCAATCACTGCAATTAAAAAGCAGATCGCGACGGTAATAACCGCATGCCGCTGATCGCTATGTTGTGTTGATCTATCCATTGGGTCCCTCTACTAGAATTAGATAGCCATGTGAAAGCCTGCATCTTGCGCAGTTTTAAACTGCAGCAATAGCTATCAATAAGTGTTAGACCAAAGTGAATTTTTTCAGATCAGCGCAAACGTGTTGCGCAGCATGTAGAAAAAAACATAGCGAAAAAAACAATAAATCTGGCAAATTACACGCTATTTTCCCGCTTAAAGCAGTAAATTCAGCGCAAGATTTCTCACCATTTAAGAAGTCAGCGACAACATAGGTAGACTTAAAAGCTATTATTCTTAAGAATCAAAAATCAAAATATCCCGATTAAAACAGTCAGATATAAGAGCTATAAGGTCTGAATTGAGCGTTTTTTTATATAAATATCTAGGGTCTGTTGACAATTCATCTATGTTTGCGACGTGAGAGATATATCTCGCAAGATTTTTTAGCTGATATAAGGCATGAGACAGGAAATTTAGTCATTCTAAATGACTGGCACATAACGCAATAGCAGCAAAAAATATGCTCGCCCTGAAAGGCTGTGGCTAAAAAAGTGCTGATGAGGGTTGCGCCATATCAATGAAAATTTGGGTACAAAGGAGATGGTTATTATTTTTTTATTTTGAACAACAAGCTGCTGATCCTAAAATACTAAATTAAACAAAGTTTATGATTGCTTTGACGAAAGCATATTGTTCTGACACACTGAATCAGTCATAATTTGGCTAAGCATTATTTAATCAATTTGATTGAATTTTGACCCAAATCAAAATACTGCAACCATCCACATCTACCTTTTCTACACCTCTGTGGATGGAAAAATAGGATCTTTTTAAAAAATGACTCAGCAAGCACAGACCATTCAAGGCTCAATTGTCGCAATTGTCACCCCAATGTTAGAAGATGGCAGCGTAGATTGGAAAGGTCTCGAGAAGCTCGTTGAGTGGCACATAGAACAAGGTACCAACAGTATTGTTGCTGTAGGTACAACTGGTGAAGCATCGACCTTAAGTATGGAAGAGCACACCAAAGTGATCGCAGAAATTATTCGCGTCGCAAATAAGCGTATTCCTGTCATTGCTGGTACTGGTGCAAACTCAACGCATGAAGCCATCGAACTGACCAAAGAAGCACAACAATTGGGCGCAGATGCGGCCTTATTGGTAACGCCTTATTATAATAAGCCAACTCAGGAAGGTTTATACCAGCACTATAAAGCAATTGCAGAAGCAGTTGATTTACCTATCATTTTATATAATGTACCGGGTCGTACTGGTGTAGATATGTCAAATGAAACGGTCATCCGTCTTGCAGACATCCCAAATATTGTGGGCGTAAAAGATGCAACGGGCGATGTGCCACGTGGTCAGCAATTATTGGCTGGCTTAACAGGCAAAAACATGGTGGTGTATTCAGGCGATGACGCTACGGCATATCAATTGATGCTGCACGGTGCAAAAGGCAATATTTCTGTAACTGCCAATGTTGCACCAAAAGCCATGAGCCAAGTTTGCGCGGCTGCAATCGCAGGTGATGCTGCAGGTGCAGAGCAACAAAACAGTGCGATTGCAAATTTACACAATATTCTATTTTGTGAATCGAACCCAATTCCTGTGAAATGGGCACTTCATGAAATGGGATTAATTGGTACAGGAATTCGCCTGCCATTAACTCCGCTTGCAGAACAATATCGTGCACCGTTACGCGAAGCCCTTCAGGCTGCGGGTGTCATTCAATAAAAGAGCTTAGTATGATGCAATTACGTTTTGGTTTGATCGCCGCACTTTCAGTATTGAGTTTGGCTGGTTGTAGTTCTCTTGCCATCAATAATGGTTCATTGGACTATAAAGACGCCGCTACTTTAGCACCACTTCAATATCCAGAAGGTTCTGTGGTTCGACCTGCAACACCGTTGTATCCTGCACCAAGCGTTGACCCTTTAGCAACGGCAAATGCACCTAAGCTTGAAAATGCACGTGGCAACCGTTTTGCGATGCCACGTCCTGAAGCCATGCAAGCCAGCAGCAACACAGTTCAAGACAGTACGCAAATTGGACGTCCTCAACCCGTAGTTGACGGAAACCAAAATCCGTTGCTCAAAATTGATGGAAATTCTGCTACAATTTGGCAATACACACTTGCCACCCTCAGCAGTCTGAATTACAGCATTGTTGGTCAAAGTAAGAACCGTTACGAGGCAACCATTAAGGTCGATCAACAGATTTATGTCTTAAGATTGACCTCTGTCGGTTCGAGCAACAACCTAGCTGTATTCAATGCCGATAACAGCTTTGCAGATCAAGAAAAAGCTGCAGATCTGTTGGCCCAGATTTACCAAAATTGGCCAGCCTAGCCGTACTAGGCATTTTTTTTTGAAAAAGGTTCCCTCATGTTAAAACAAACCTTGCTCTATACTGGTAAAGCAAAATCTGTTTATACCACAGACAGTGCAGACCACCTGATTTTAGTCTTTCGTGATGATGCCTCTGCGTTCAATGGCGAAAAAATCGAACAACTAGATCGTAAAGGTAAGGTGAACAACCGTTTTAACGCCTTTATCATGGAAAAATTGGCTGAAGCGGGTATCGAAACTCACTTTGAAAAACTACTTACACCAAACGAAGTATTGGTGAAAAAGTTAGACATGATTCCTGTAGAGTGCGTTATTCGTAACTACGCTGCAGGTTCACTCTGCCGTCGTTTAGGTGTAGAAGAAGGTAAAGAACTGACCCCACCTACATTTGAATTGTTCTTTAAAGATGACGCTCTTGGCGACCCAATGGTAAACGAATCTCAAGCGATTGCTTTAGGTTGGGCCAATGCTGAACAATTGGCAAAAATGAAAGAATTAACTTACCAAGTCAACGATGTATTAAAAGCATTGTTTGATGCAGGTAACATGATTTTGGTCGACTTCAAACTTGAGTTTGGTGTATTCCACGACCGTATTGTGTTGGGTGATGAGTTCTCTCCAGACGGTTGCCGTTTATGGGACAAAGACACCAAGAAGAAACTCGACAAAGACCGTTTCCGTCAAGGTTTAGGCGGTGTGGTTGAAGCTTATGAAGAAGTTGCTGCACGTTTAGGCATCGACTTAGACAATATCTAATTCAAGCTTTTCAATTTTAAAAGCTGAATTCCCAAAACCGAGCAACATTGCTCGGTTTTTTGTATTTTGCTGTAGACCAAACAGGGTTTACAAACCAAATCTTTGAAAAAATCGCCCCATCCACAATGCCCAGTCTGTCTGCCTATTTTTAAATTTATCTGAATTTAAATTGTGTATTCTGCAATTCCGTGTATGCTTGTTGTCATACTAGAAAAATATGAAGTTCGTTTTAATCGTCTAAGTCCGTAGTTTTATTTTGTAATCCTTCGTTTGTTCAGATTTTAAGTCGCATCTTTTTCCCAGTTATTCCAAATCTTTTTTAGATTGCAACATATTAAAATTCAGCAGGATATTTCCCTATGTCAAATCCGACAATGAAAGGCACGGTAAAGTGGTTTAACGAAACTAAAGGTTTTGGTTTTATTCAACCAGAATCTGGTCCAGATGTGTTTGCGCATTTCAGCGAAATCGCACACTCAGGCTTCAAGACTTTACACGAAGGTCAGCAAGTTGAATTCAGCATTGCGCAAGGTCAAAAAGGCCCGAATGCTGTAAACATCAAACCGCTTTAAGCCTTTGAATGCAGCACTCAAGGCTGCAAACAAATCTAAAAAAGCTCAAGTTGATTCTTGAGCTTTTTTTATGCCAATACTTTTACAAATATCTTTTCAGCTATACCAAATCGCTTAGGATTGAGTCTGCTGCCAACGACGTTGTTGTAAACGCTCACCTTCCACTTCACGTTTATTACGTGCCGACTCATACAACTTTGTGCCTTTCAGTTCAGGCGGCAAATAGTCCTGTAGCACAAAATGCTCTGGGTAATTGTGCGGATACAAATAATCTACGCCATAGCCTTGTTCTTTCATCAGTTTGGTCGGTGCATTACGCAAATGCAGTGGCACAGGTAAGTTGGCGGTTTTTTCAGCCAAATCCATGGCTTTATTAATTGCCAAATAAGTACTGTTACTTTTGGCACTGGTCGCCAAATATACTGCACATTGTCCTAAAATAATCCGCGCTTCGGGCATACCCAGCACTTGTACCGAGCGGAAACACTCGCCTGCCAATAACAAGGCATTCGGATTTGAATTGCCAATATCTTCCGAAGCAGCAATCAACATGCGACGCGCAATAAAGCTCGGGGCTTCACCGCCTTTGAGCATGCGCGCCATCCAATACAATGCAGCATCGGGGTCACTGCCACGAATTGACTTAATAAAAGCCGATACCAAATCATAATGTTGCTCGCCTGACTTGTCATAACGGGCAATGTTTTGTTGCGCAACCTTGACCACAATCGCGTTGGTGATGATATTTTCCACCTCGGGTTCAAAGGTGCTTGCCACCAAGTCCAGTAGGTTTAAAGCCTTGCGTGCATCACCTGCAGCAAACTGAATCAGAGCATCAAATTCTTCAATCTGAATATAACGGTCTTTTAAGAATTGATCTTGCTGAATGGCTTGAGTAAGCAAAGTCTGAATCGAATCGGCATCTAAAGCCTTTAAGGTATAGACCTGACAACGTGAAAGCAGCGCACTATTGACTTCAAAAGATGGATTTTCAGTGGTCGCACCAATTAAGGTGATTTTGCCCTTTTCCACCGCATTTAATAAGGCATCTTGCTGCGACTTATTAAAGCGATGAATTTCATCAATAAACACCACTGGTGTGAGCAAATCGCCGCCTTCGGCAATAATTTCACGCAGCTCTTTGACCCCAGTATTCAAGGCAGAAAGGCTGATAAAAGGACGATCTACCGCCTGCGCCAACAGCAAAGCGATGGTGGTTTTCCCCACCCCTGGTGGCCCCCAGAAAATAATTGAAGGCAAATGCCCCTGATCAATCATTTGGCGTAACGGCGCTTGCTCACCTAAAAGATGATCTTGACCAATAATTTGCGATAAATCGCGTGGACGCAAACGCTCAGGCAGTGGAATATGACTCTCTGACATCTTGTTATTTCTATACTTGACTTCAACCTAGTCTACTATGATCTCAAGCTTTGGAGTATTTCTAATCGTACCGATTTATCGCTAAAACACGATTCAAAGTTTATTCTGCAGTATGAATTAACGCACCCAACGCACCACATAATCTTCTATATCTTCTTCTGCAACATCCAGTTCTGAAATACAACGCCCTGCCGCAGATTTTTTGGCTTTAATCACACTTTGGCGTGAGCCCGTATTTAAGTAATGCCAAGATGGCAAATTTTTGCCCTGTTTTAAACGACGATAGGCACAACTTGGCGGCAACCAGTGAATTTTTTCCAGTTTTTCGGGGGTAAGTTGAATGCAATCGGGCACAAAGTCAAAGCGATTGGCATAATCTGAACAACGTGCTGTGTTACAGTCCAGTAACTTGCACGCCACTTTGGTATAGGCCACTTCTTGCGTGTCTTCATCTTCTAGTTTGACCAAACAGCATAAACCGCAACCATCGCACAAGGCTTCCCATTCCGCAGTATTTAAGGCATTCAGCGGATAGTTTTTCCAAAATTCAGGTCGTAATTGATCAGACATAGCGCACAGAAAATAACAAAACTGCGTCATTATAACAGCCTTGTTTCAACTTGTTGCTTTTGTTTAGTCTTTAAATGAATCAAACACTTAACTCAAACAACTGAACATTTAATACACAAAAACAAAACAGTGTGCTGCGTTCAGCTCCCTATACTAAATTCAGAAGCTATAAAAACACATGGAGAACAATTATGTTTCGTTGGGCTATAATCTTCGCAGTGATTGCGTTAATCGCGAGTTTACTTGGTTTTGGTGGTGTCGCAGGTTTATCCAAAGACTTTGCCATTATTTTATTGGTGATTGCTGTGATTTTGGCAATTGTTGGTTTCCTCTCTCGCGGAAAAATCTAGTGACCTCGTCTATAAATTCCTAAAAATCAGATAAAAAAGAAGGATTTTTCCTTCTTTTTTTATGTCCGCTTTTTACGCAACAAATGCCAATTTGGCTATTTTAAAAATATTTTCTCACATTTATAGGCAGTATTTACCCTGTTTTTAAAAATGCGTGCCATATTATTATGCTTTAATCATGGCATTGAAAACGATAAGGAATAAGGCATGGCTTTAGCAATCAAAACTCGCGAAATTGAATATACGGCTGCAGATGGCAGCAAACTGATCGGTTATTTTGCTGCACCAGAAACAGCACAAGCTGTCGCGGGGGTGATTGTCGCACCTGAATGGTGGGGACGTAACGAATATACCGAACAACGCGCGCGTGAATTGGCTGAACATGGTTTTGCAGCCTTAGCGATTGATATGTATGGCGATAAAAAAGTCACCACCACCGCAGCCCAAGCCAATGAATGGATGATGCAAACTTTTGCAGATGCTGACACAATTGTGACTCGTGCGTCTGCAGCTTTGGACACTTTAGCTGCCCAACCTGAAGTAAATCGCGATAAACTCGCTGCAATTGGTTTCTGTTATGGCGGCAAAGTCGTTCTGGATTTGGCTCGTTCTGGCGCAGCATTAAAAGCAGTGGTGACCTTCCACGCCAACCTCAGCCCGAAAGCCCCTGCACAACAAGGTCAGGTACAAGCCGAGATTTTGGTGTTGCATGGTGAACTGGACAGCATGGTGACTTTAGACGACGTCGCAAGTTTCCGTGAAGAAATGCACGCGGCTCAAGTAGAGCATGAAGTGATTATTTTTGAAGATGCCAAACACGGCTTTAGTAACCCTCAAGCCGATGAACGTGCCAAAGCCAATGGGGTCGATTTAGGCTATAACGCATCGGCAGAGCAACAAGGTTTAGCTGCCATGTATGAAGTGTTGGATCGTCGTTTAGCAGATTAATCTGCTGTTCACATTACGCAGCATATACTCAACGCAAGCCAAGAAAATTTTAAAGAAGAGGATATAACAATGACTGAGCAATGCCCTTATTGCAATTTTGATGATTATGATGTTTTGGCAAAAAATGAATTTGGGGTAATTTTGCCTGAACCCAATGCCCTGTCTAAAGGACATTGCGTGATCATTCCGCTACGTCACGTCGGCTCTTTTTTTGACATTACAGACAAAGAACGTAAAAGTTTATTGTCTTTATTAGAATTGGCGCGCAATGAGTTGCAATTGCGTCATCAACCTGCAGGTTTCCATGTGGGTTTTAATGATGGCGATGTGTTTGATGCTAAATCTGAGCATTTACACATCCACATTATTCCACGCTATGAAGGTCAGACCTTAAAATTGGATAACCGTTGGGGTATGAGCGGTCAAATTTAAACCACGACTCGTTTTATCCCAAACCAAGTGAAACCAAACCTAAAGAAGAAGATGCACGCTCATCTTCTTTTTTTATGCACGTAATTCCCACGCCAGTTTGGCTATACTAAGCCGCTACTTTACAAACTGGGTTCGCATGACTGCTTTTTCATTTTCCGATGCTCTCCTCACGTGGTTCGATCAACACGGACGCCATGACCTGCCGTGGCAAGTCGCCGATGATCCCTATGCGGTGTGGGTGTCTGAAATCATGCTGCAACAAACTCAGGTCAAAACCGTATTGCAATATTTTGAGCGTTTTTTGCAGCGCTTTCCGACAGTGCAAGATTTAGGACGTGCAACTTGGGATGAAGTTGCACCGTATTGGGCAGGTTTAGGCTATTACGCCCGCGCCCGCAACTTGCATAAAGCCGCAGCCATTGTGGCACAGCAAGGACATTTTCCAAGTACGCTCGAACAGTGGATGGCTTTGCCGGGCATTGGTCGCTCTACGGGTGGTGCCATGATGTCGCTGGGTTTACGCCAATACGGCGTCATTATGGATGGCAACGTCAAACGGGTTTTAGCACGTTTTTTTGCTATTGACGATGACTTATCCAAACCTGTGCATGAACGTGCCATGTGGCAACTGGCAGAACAACTCTGCCCCGAAGTACGTAATCATGACTATACGCAGGCCATTATGGATTTGGGCGCCACCATTTGTACCCCCAAAAAGCCACTGTGCTTATATTGCCCAATGCAACAACACTGCAAAGCACATCAACAAGGTTTAGAGCAGGAATTGCCCTTTAAAAAACCCAAAAAAGCCGTGCCTGTTAAATCTGCACAAGTCTTGGTGCTGCAATGTGCAGATCAATGGTTGTGGCAACAACGTCCCAATACAGGACTTTGGGGCGGGCTATGGTGTTTGCCTGTTATTGAAGATGCACAGGCTTTTGAGCAACTGTGTCAAAGCTTAAGCCTTAAACAGGTACAGCAACGCGCACAAATTTCGCATAGCTTTACCCATTTCACTTGGCAGCTTGAAGCACTGTGTTTTCAGGTCGATGCTGATCTACAAGAACACTTGGCAATAGAACTGAATGCAGATTGGTATAGTCCGCAACAAGCCAGCGATTTGGGCATTCCGACGGCCATGAAAAAATTGATCTCGGCAATCAATCTGTGACATAGTCAAGCGTCGTGATGAATGAAATCTTTGCTTTCACTGCCATTACAAGGATGTCTTATGTTTCGATGGATTGCTGTTTTAAGCCTGTCACTCTTTACCTTATTGATTGCGGCCTGTAGTTCTGCACCGAAACGTCCCAGTACCCCACTCCCGCCTACCTTGGTGCAAAAACTCAATCAAATGAGTTTAAAAACTCGCTTGCCCATTCCTGTGCAGGGCATTAAAGCGCATCAGTTGAATGACACTTGGGGTGCATCTCGTAGTAGCGGACGTTTGCATGAAGGCATTGATATTCTTGCCGCCAAAGGCAGCAAAGTGTATAGCGCTACAGAAGGTTTAATTGCAGACTTACGCGATAATCGCTTAGGTGGTAAAGTAATTTGGATATTAGGGCCTGCAGGCACTTGGCATTACTATGCACACTTGGATGGACATAAACGCGGTTTAAACGTGGGCGATTATGTCAAGGCAGGAACGCATATTGGCTATGTCGGCAATACAGGCAACGCCCGACACACTGCCGCACATTTGCATTACGGACTTTATTTAAATGGTAAAGGACGCGGTGCGGTCAATCCTTATCCTTATTTACGTTAATTTTGTTAGGAACATTTCATGTCTGAAGCCTTGATAAATCGATTGGTGGAATTTGCAGAATCTGGCAATCAACAAAAAATTGTATTGGCAGGACAAGTCCATCAAGGCTGGGTCATGGAAATTACTGAAGATGCCCTGCTCATCAGCACAGGTTATTCAGATAAAGTTGGTAAAGACAACTGGATTTCCTTTCACGATCTGCAACAGGCAGAACTATATTATTGGGATAACCAACATGACCAATGGGCAGCATTTCAGCTTTAAGTCCGTCCCATTCACATCTATTCAGCTATCTATTCAACAAGGAGCATGACCCATGACGATACAACGCTGTGGCTGGTGTTCCGATGATCCGCTTTATATTGCCTATCATGATTTAGAATGGGGACAAGCTGTATTTGCCGAAGCGCATTTATTTGAAATGCTGTGTTTGGAAGGACAGCAAGCAGGCTTGTCTTGGATTACTGTATTAAAAAAACGCGAAGCGTATCGTCAGCATTTTTTCCAATACAGCATTGCTGAAATTGCCGCCTTCAGTGATGATGATATTGCGCTCAAATTACAAGATGCTGGATTGATTCGACATCGAGGTAAATTACAAGCAATTCGTGACAACGCACGTGCATGGCAAAAACTAAAAGACGCCGATATAAACGTCGTGACATGGCTTTGGGGTTTTGTTGCACAGCAACCTATTAGGAATGATGTACCTGACTATCGTCTTGCGCCTGCACAAACCGACGCTAGTGTTGCCATGTCGAAAGCCTTAAAGAAAAATGGTTTTAAATTTGTAGGCCCGACCACCTGCTATGCCTTTATGCAGGCTGTGGGCATGGTCGATGACCATGAAAATCACTGTCACTTTAAAACAACATCCAAGCTTTAGTATTCAAAACTGCTCAACCCATAACAGCAAGATCACCAATCAATACAGTCAGTCGATGACAAGGACGGTGCAATATGAGTAATACCATTCGAGCCTATGCCGCAATGCAGGCAGGTGAAGCCCTGCAAGCCTATCAATTTGATGCGGGTGAATTGCAGGCGCATCAGGTAGAAGTCAAAGTCGAATATTGTGGCTTATGCCATTCCGATCTTTCAGTCATTCAAAATGACTGGCATTCCTCGGTATATCCTGTGGTGGCAGGACATGAAATTATTGGCACGATTACCCAATTAGGCAGTGAGGCCAAAGGCTTAACCGTGGGGCAACGTGTAGGCATTGGCTGGACTGCAGACAGTTGCCAACACTGCGATGCCTGTATTGCAGGCGAACAAGTGCTGTGCAGCAATGGCACTACCGCAACCATTGTGGGACATGCAGGTGGTTTTGCCGATAAAGTCCGTGCAGGTTGGCAATGGGTAATTCCATTACCCGATGAGGTCGATCCTGTCAGTGCAGGGCCTTTGCTCTGTGGTGGAATTACCGTATTTGATCCGATCTTGAAACATCAAATTCAGGCAGTACATCATGTTGCGGTGATTGGTATTGGTGGCTTGGGGCATATCGCCATCAAATTATTAAAAGCATGGGGCTGTGAAATTACGGCGTTCAGTTCCAATCCAGACAAAACCGCAGAATTACTGGCTATGGGTGCAGACCATGTAGTGAACAGCCGTGATGCTGCTGCCCTTAAAACCCAGCGTGGCAAGTTTGACCTGATTTTAAGTACGGTAAACGTAAGCTTGGACTGGAATGCTTATTTAAGTACGCTTGCACCACATGGCACTATTCACATGCTAGGTGTAGCGCTAGAACCCATGCAAATTAAGGCGGGCAGCTTAATTGGCGGTGCAAAATCGGTTACTGGTTCATCGACAGGTTCGCCTGCAGCGCTGCGTCAATTACTACAATTTGCCGCACGCAAACAGATTGCCCCACAGGTGGAAGTTTTTCCGATGTCACAGATCAATCAGGCAATTGAACATTTGCATCAGGGCAAGGCACGCTATCGGGTTGTGTTAAAGGCCGACTTTGACTGACTTTTAAGATAAGTCATGATAGTCAAATATATTTCTATCTTTATTTAGGTAAAACCGCTCATCTAAAAACCTAGATCACATGAGGATACTCGGAAGTGTCATCCACAACCTGAGCAAAAACAAGCACTGCTTTGTTTGCAGCGCAAGTCAACTGTGGATGAATAGTTCTAATATGGCGAATAAATAAGTGGTAATAGCACAACATCGCAAGATAGTTTTCTTGCGGTGCTTTCAACTTCTCATTTTGCCGAATGAGAAGTATATTTCGTAAAGTGGGTCGAACCGAAGGTTAATCCTATTATTGGACAACAACCCATCAGGACACTATCTTGATCATTTATGCGATTACAATGAAAATTTACCGACAACCAAACGAAATCTGACTTTTCTTAAATGACTCACATCTAGTCCTGAATCGACAAGATTTATGTATAAAAAATGTTTTAGATATTCAGTCTGTTATAGAATAAACTGCGTAAGCAGCATATATTAAAAAAGTTGAATCGACACAGGCTGCAAAGCCACGTGCCAAACTAGAAAAGTCTGTGAAAAAGTCTGCTAAGATGAATGCTGCTTTTTTAACTATAAAATGAATTTGAGAAAACCTATGAGTAAAGCCTTACCCATCGCTGTTGCTGTAATTTTAGGCGGTGCTGCACTTGTTCCTGTTTATTATGCCTCTCAAAACCCAGCAGTGGCGACCTCTAAAGCGTCGGCAAATGCTTCTGCGGTTGAAAAAATCAGCTACGCTTTGGGTTATGAAGTGGCACATCAAACCCCACCAGAGCTAGACATCAACAGCTTTGTAACAGGTGTGCGTGAAGGTCATGCGCGTAAACAACCTGCCTACACCGAAGAAGAATTACAAAAAGCCTATGAGCAATTCCAGCAAGAGTTGCAACAAAAACAAGCCACTCAAGCGCAAGCTGCACAAACAGCCAGTGATTCATTCTTAACTGAAAATGGCAAAAAAGCAGGCGTACAAACCACAGCTTCTGGCTTGCAATATCAAGTGATTAAAGAAGGCACAGGCAAACAGCCAACGGCAAGCTCTGTGGTCAAAGTGCACTACACGGGTAAACTGGTCGATGGCAAAGTATTTGACAGCTCGGTACAACGTGGTGAGCCAATTGAATTCCCACTGAATCAAGTCATTCCGGGCTGGACTGAAGGTTTACAGCTCATGAAGGAAGGCGGTAAAGCTACGCTGTATATTCCATCGAAACTGGGCTACGGCGAACAAGGTGTACCAGGCATGATTCCTGCCAACAGCACCTTAATTTTTGATGTTGAACTGATTGAAGTGAAATAACAACATCACCCTTTCAGGAGAGCTTGGCTCTCCTGTATGGTCTTAGGACGAAAAGAATGAAAAAACACCTTGCCCTTGTGTGTATCGCACTGCTCAGCAGTGGCAGTTTTGCCAAAACCGTGACCAATAAAAGTCCTGTTGCAGATCAGGTCGGTTATAGCTTTGGTTATTTAATGGGGCGCAGCAATGCGGAAACCTTAAAAGATATTGATCTCGAAGCCTTCATTGCTGGCTTAAAAATGGCAACACAAGACCAAGCCGCCAGTTTAAGCGATGAAGAAATGGCACGAGTGCTGACTCAATTCAAAAAGCAAGCCGAAGCCAAACAACTGATTGAGCTTAAAAAAGTAGCCGATAGCAATGCTAAAATTGGGCAAGCCTTTTTAAACAATAATGCCAAAAAGGCAGGGGTCAAAGTCACCAAGTCTGGCTTGCAATATCAAGTCTTACAGGCAGGTACGGGCAAATCACCCAAAGCCACCTCTACCGTTAAAGTCCATTATGAAGGTCGTTTAATTGATGGTACGGTATTTGACAGTTCTATCGCCCGCGATCAAGCTGCAGAATTTCAGGTCAGCCAAGTCATTCAAGGTTGGACTGAAGGCTTACAACTCATGAAAGTTGGTGCCAAATATCGCTTCTTTATTCCTGCTGCTCTAGCCTACGGTCAAATTGGCTCAGGCGATGCAATTGAGCCAAACAGCACGCTTATTTTTGATGTGGAACTTTTAGAAATTGTAAAATAATCCAAAGCCGCATCATCTTTAAACAAAAAAATACCGCAATTTAAATTGCGGTATTTTTTCAGATCAACTTCGCTTCATTAAGGTTTTAAATGACGTGGTCTAAAACCCGTTGCCAACAATCCAACTCCATAGGCCACTACGCCCACCACACACAGCGCAGTGACTTCTGCCACACGCATCCATTGTGATACATCACCGTTATACCAAGTTAAGGCATACCACAACGCAGCAATCATCACGGCATTTGCCACTGCAAACTGCACCATGAGTTTTTTCCAGTGCGCACCAAAACGGAAAATCTTGCGTTGATGCAAATAGAAATACAACATGCCTGCATTCACCAAAGCCGAACCTGATGATGCCAGTGCCAATGCCATGTGTTCAGCTTGCCAGTCAATCAGTTTAAAGAAGCCAATAAACACCACGTTTAAAATCGCATTGGCAGCCACAGCCATTAAACCCACACGTACTGGTGTTTTGGTGTCTTGCTGTGCATAAAAACCCGGTGCAAAGACTTTAATCAGCATGAATGAAATCACCCCTGCACTCATACATTGCAAGGCCAAAGCGGTCATTTGCGTATCTTTAAAACTAAACTGACCACGCTCAAACAAGGCTTGGATAATAGGCGTTGATAACATAAACAGTGCAATACTGGCAGGGACACCTACCAAAATAATCACCCGTGCAGCCCAGTCCATCATGCCGCGGAATTTATCCATATTTTGTTCTGCATGACGCGCAGACAGTGACGGTAAAATGACCGTCCCAATCGCTACACCAATTAAGCCCAAAGGTAGCTCTGTCATACGTTCCGCACTATACAACCACGACACCGAACCATCCTGCATAAAAGATGCCCAAATGGTGTTGAGTAGCAGGTTAATTTGCGTGACCGATACCCCAAATAAAGCAGGCAGCATCAGCTTCATAATCCGATCCACCCCTTCATGCTTGAAATCAACTTTAGGGGGAATCAGCAGCTTTTTACGCCATAGTTCTGGAATTTGAATCGCAAGTTGTAAAGCACCCGCGATAATCACCGCCCAACCCAGTGCCATAATCGGCTCTGCCATGTACGGTGTGAGCCATAATGCACCTGCAATCATCGCCACATTCAGCAATACAGGCGCAAAGGCAGGCGTGGTAAATGAGCCATAGCTGTTCAAAATACTGCTGGCAAATGCCGTCAGCGACATAAACAACAAATAAGGAATGGTCAGGCGGAACATATCGGTGGCTAGCGCAAACTTTTCAGGGTCGCTATGGAAACCCGGTGCGTAGATATACATCACCGCAGGCGCAGCCACCATGGCGGTAAAGGTTAGCCCTGTCATTACCGTCATTAAACAGCCAAAAACCCGACTAATTAAAATTTGTACTTCGGCATGAGTGCGGCTGGTTTTATATTCGGTCAATACAGGAATAAATGCCTGCGAAAACGCCCCTTCGGCAAACAGTCGCCTGAAAAAGTTGGGGATACGAAACGCTACCACAAAGGTATCGAAATCTTTACCTGCACCAAACACATTCAGCAATACCACATCACGGACTAATCCTAGCACCCGTGACAGCATGGTCATTGCACTGACAATAAAGGTCGATCGCCAAAGCGCCATCGTTACCACCCAATTAAAAATTTAGTCGCTATTGTAATCAAAGCATCAACAAAGTTTTGTTATTGATTGATCAATTTTTCCTGTGATGTCGAAGCTTTAAGTTGAGATAACTGTTCACGAAAATACTGCCAGTCAAAATACGGCCCCGGATCAGTTTTACGTCCCGGTGCAATATCGGAATGTCCTGCAATATGCTGTTGAATACTCGGATAGGCCTGCTGCAAACTGTGTACCACCTGCACCAAACTCTGATATTGCGCTGTTTCAAAAGGCAAGTCATCACTGCCCTCTAATTCAATCCCAATTGAATAGTCATTACATTCAGGCTGTGCCAAATAACTAGAACGCCCCGCATGCCACGCCCGATCTGCAAAATTAACAAATTGCAGCACCTCGCCTGTTCTTAAAATCAACAAATGTGCCGAAACCTGCAGGCCCTGAATGGTCTGAAAGTAAGGATGCTGCGACCAATCCATTTGGTTCTGAAAAAATTGCTCAATATAACCACCACCAAATTGTGACGGCGGCAAACTAATATTGTGAATGACCAGCAATTGAATCTCTTGGTCTGTCGGACGGGCGTTGAAATTCGGAGATGGGACTTGTCTTGCCCCTTGTAATTGACCCTCAACCACCTGAAACGACGGCACATGCTGCATAAGGCAATCCCCAAACCATTAGAATAGAAAAATAGAACAGAAATTTCAGTTTAATGCCAACGCGTGACAATGAACATCTTAAATTACACCCGAACGTGGCTAAAAAACACATCCTGACGCAGAACAGTGTTAATATAACGCGCAATTTTCATGGGCAAGATCGACACGGAAAATCTTATGAGCATCTCTCCAGCTTTGCTTGAACAATCCATCCAAATCAATATTCAGCAAGCCTTGCAAGAAGATATTGGCGATGGTGATATTACCGCATTATTGACCCCTGAAGATGAGCAGGCCACTGCCACCATTATTAGCCGTGAAGACATGATTTTGGCAGGTCAACCGTGGGTAAATGCCCTGATTCAAGCATACGATGCCAATGTGCAAGTCACGTGGTTAAAAAATGATGGCGACCACGTTGCTGCCAATGAAGCCTTTTTGAAATTGGCAGGTTCTGCACGCAGCCTGTTAACGGTAGAACGCCCTGCGCTGAATTTTGTGCAAACCCTGTCTGCTGTTGCGACTAAAACCGCAGCCTATGTGCAACAACTTGAAGGCTTAAATACCAAACTGCTAGATACCCGTAAAACCTTACCGGGTTTACGCATTGCACAAAAATATGCTGTCACGGTCGGTGGTGGACAAAACCATCGTTTAGGCTTATTTGATGCCTTTTTGATTAAAGAAAATCACATTATGGCAGCAGGCGGCATTACTCAGGCAATTGCCAAAGCACATGCCATTGCTCCGGGCAAACCTGTAGAAGTTGAAGTGGAAACTTGGGATGAACTAAATCAAGCCCTTGAAGCCAAAGCTGATATTGTGATGTTGGATAACTTTAGCCAGCAACAAATGATTGATGCGGTCAAGCATGTGGCAGGTCGTTGTAAACTTGAAGCGTCGGGCAACATCACCATTGAAAATTTACGTGCAGTGGCTAGTACAGGCGTAGATTATATTTCGATGGGTGTTTTAACCAAAGATGTCAAAGCTGTGGATTTATCAATGCGTTTTAATGCGTAAACGATTACTTTTAAAATTAAGGGTGCAATCTGCACCCTTAATTTTTTCCAAAAATTGATTTTAAGGAGGCAAATGAGCCTCCTTTTTTTATGCCTCAATTTTGAATTTAATCATCGTCCTTGTTGTCGTTGTCGTTGTCGTTGTCGTTGTCGTTGTCGTTGTCGTTGTCGTTGTCGTTGTCGTTGTCAGAAGCTTGACCGAGTACACTACGATTGTCTTCATTTTCACGCTCAGTACGTGAATCACATGCAGTTAAAAACAACATCATGGCAGACATTAAAATAATCAATAGTTTCATGCTTTCCTCCTCTTTTCATTCAGGCTCTTTGCATACAGTTTTCCATCTTAAAAGAACGCATCCTGCAATATTGTAGCTTTTTGCTTCACGCTTCCTATCGCAATCTAAATCTCATCCATAAAAAAACGCATCCGAAGATGCGCTCTTAAACAGCAGAAAAACATCAAAAAGCTTAGCTTACCAACCTAAAGCTTGCTGCTGTTTTTTTACCAATTCCTGAATACCTTTTTCTGCCATTTCCAACATGGCATTACATTGCACACGATTAAACGGCTTATCTTCAGCAGTACCCTGAATTTCAATAAATTCACCTGCTTGTGTCATCACCACGTTTAAATCAGTTTGGCAATTTGAATCTTCTTCATAGCACAAATCCAATAACACTTGGTCTTGGTACATGCCCACAGAAATTGCAGCCACCAAACCCTTTAATGGGTCATGCTTAATTTTTTTCTTTTCCAGCAACACATTCATAGCATCAATCAATGCCACTGCTGCACCTGTAATGGCTGCAGTACGGGTACCGCCATCGGCCTGAATCACATCGCAGTCAATGGTAATGGTGTTTTCACCCAGTTTCTTCAAATCGACCATGGCACGCAAGCTACGACCAATTAAGCGCTGAATTTCCTGTGTACGTCCGCTTTGTTTACCACGCGCCGCTTCACGGTCACTACGGGTATGAGTTGAACGTGGCAACATGCCATATTCTGCAGTTACCCAACCTTGTCCCTGCCCTTTTAAAAAGCGCGGTACAGAGTTATCAATACTTGCGGTACACAAAACTTTGGTATGACCAAACTCTACCAACACTGAACCTTCAGCATAGCGAGTATAGTTACGGGTAATTTTTACCTCACGTAATTGATCTAAAGCTCGTTGGTCAATACGCATAATGTGTCCTTATTTTTGGCTCAAATAAATTGCCCGCAAGTATAACAGATGCCACAGCGCAGGTCGCTTTTCCAAAGCTTGACGTGTGCTGTTTCGGTAAATTTTGCCTGTATTTTTACA
This sequence comes from Acinetobacter sp. YH1901141, assembly GCF_013416935.1. Classification (NCBI taxonomy): domain Bacteria; kingdom Pseudomonadati; phylum Pseudomonadota; class Gammaproteobacteria; order Moraxellales; family Moraxellaceae; genus Acinetobacter; species Acinetobacter sp. YH1901141. Next base: position 43,857 of record NZ_VPEY01000016.1, read on the forward strand.
AAGTGGCTTCATTCATCTTTTAGTATTATCGTGAAACACAGGTTTTTGTTAGACTGCGCGGCACTGGCAGAATCAGGAAATACAATGTCGATTCGGGAAGAACGAAAACAACAAAGTCGTCAGGCAATTATGGAGGCAGTGCTGCAACTCAGCAGCGCAGGACGTGCATTTAGCAGCATTAGCTTAAGAGAAATTTCACGACAGATTGGACTGGTGCCCACCGCATTTTATCGGCATTTTCAAGATATGGATGAGTTGGGGCTAGATTTGGTCGATCAAGTTGCCTTGCACATTAAAGGTATTTTGTATCAGTTGGGACAAGCTTATTTATACCAACCCGATGCACAGACCGAAAAGGCATTGACCCTATTTTTTAAATCTGTCGATCAACATCCACAACAATGGATTTTTTTAATTGCCGAACGCTGGGGCGGTTCGACCATTTTACGGCAAGCCATCGCCCGTGAAATTGATTTTTTAATTGAAGATTTAGCTAATGATTTACAACGGGTCGAAAGCGTACAACATTTTCAGCATGCTGAAGATTTTCACATTCTGGCCAATATTTTAATTAATTTATCGTTAAATTGGGCAATGAGCTGGATTGGTTTAGAACGCCAATTTGAAGCCGAAAAATTACCTGAACAACAGCAGCGTTTTATTCAACAAACCATTACTCAAGTACATTTATTATTTCGTGGCATTTGCCACTGGCAACGTCCGCAGCCTGTCGCAGATTAAACATACAACACACTTTTAACCTGCATTAAAAAAACTGCAATGACGTTGCAATCATTGCGGTTTTTAGCGATGCGCTGCTGATTCAGCCTTGCATCATCTTGTTATTGCATCTGCTTATTTCTTAGCTTTACGCTCTTGATCAACCAAGTAGTTCACTACTTGAATCACTTTGCCGTTATCGCCTTGAACGATATATTTACCATTCACCACCACCGCAGGTACACCTGTCAATTGGTACTGACGCGCCAATTGTTTAGCTTGTGAAATTTTAGAGGTGATCGCAAACGAGTTAAACATGCTGTTAAATTTTGCTTCAGGTACACCATATTTCACAAAGAATTTAGCTTGTGATTGTTGGTCAAAAATTTGCTGACCTTTGTCATGAATGGCATGGAAAAGTGGCAAGTGAGTTTTCTTGCGCACACCCAAAGCTTCAGACACATAATAACCACGTGCATTCATTTCCCAAACAGGATTCATGGCTGCAGGAGTACGCACAAAATTCACATCTTTAGGTAACTGGCGTAACCATGTTTGCATATATGGTTCTAAAGTAAAGCAGTGACCACAGCCATACCAAAAGAACTCACGCACTTCAATTTTACCCGGTACATCAACCTTACCCGGGTTGGCGACAACGCTATAATCTTTACCTGCTACAAAATTTGCCGCCATAGTGCTACCAGAAATAGCAAAGATGGCCGTTGCCAAACTACCTAAAAGGAATTTTTTCATTGCGTTTATAATCCTCTAAATCATTCTGTTTAGTGTATGGCAACACTATAAATCAATTATGCTGATTTCGTTTTCCTTCTGTGAACTTTTTTACAGCTTTTATCGCTTTTTTTAGAATTAACGCTACACTAGGGTTTATATCTATTTTTCCAATTATCACGACCCAATTGAGGTGGCACCCATGTCGCATTTGAATGTTGATCCACAAGAAATTGCCAAATTTGAAGCATTTGCAGCCATATGGTGGGATCAGCATTCCGAGTTCCGTCCCCTGCACATGATTAATCCACTGCGCTTAAACTGGATTGATGAGCACGCAGGCGGCTTGGCAGGCAAGAAAGTGCTAGACGTCGGCTGTGGTGGTGGTATTTTGGCAGAAAGCATGGCTCGTCGCGGTGCCAATGTGCTTGGAATTGATATGGGCGAAGCACCTTTAAACGTGGCACGCCTGCATGCAGAACAAGAAGGCGTACACAATATTGAATATCGCCAAATTCCTGTTGAGCAATTGGTAGATGAGCAAGCTGGTCAATACGATGTGGTGACTTGCATGGAAATGTTAGAGCACGTACCTGATCCGGCCTCGATTATTCAAGCCTGCCAAAAACTGGTCAAGCCGGGCGGTCATGTATTTTTCTCGACCATTAACCGCAACCCTAAATCATACCTATTTGCCATTATTGGGGCAGAATACGTGCTGCGCATGTTAGCCAAAGGCACACACGATTATCATAAATTTATTAAACCGTCTGAATTGGCACACGACATTCGCCAAGCGGGTTTAAAACTTAAAGATATGACGGGTTTACACTACAACCCACTGACTAAACGCTATTGGTTGGCACCTAATGTTGATGTGAACTACATGGTCTACACGGTCAATGAGGCAACAGAATGAAGGCGGTTTTATTTGACCTCGATGGCACCTTAATTGATACCGCTGCAGATTTTATTCGCATCATTCAAGACATGTGCCACGATAAAGGCTGTGAGATTGTGGCAGCAGAAGCCATTCGCACGCAGGTGTCTGAAGGTGCACGGGCTATGGTAAAACTGGTCTATCCAGAACTTGAAGTAGATGACCCTGTATTTCTTGCGCATCGACAACGCTTTTTAGACCTGTACGGCGCTGATATTGCGGTAGAAACCGATTTGTTCGAGGGCATGTATCCACTGCTCGAAGCTTTAGAACAGCATCAAATTCCGTGGGGAATTGTCACCAATAAACCGCGCTGGCTCAGTGAAGCCTTACTCAAGGCACTGAATTTAACTGACCGCTGTGCGGTTTTGGTCTGCCCTGAAGATGTCAGCCACACCAAACCTGACCCAGAACCCATGTATTTGGCAGCCAAACAGATTGAAATTGCCCCTGAAGATTGTATTTATGTGGGCGACCATCCACGTGATATTGATGCAGGCCGCAATGCCAATATGTACACCATTCTGGCCGCTTACGGTTATTTACCGTTACAACACAAAGATGACTTAACAGCGTGGCAAGCAGATTGTATAGTGGATTCAGTCGCTGAATTACATACGGTTTTAGACAAATTGGTGCTGCAAGCCGCAACATTATCAAGCAGCCTGAATGCCAATGCCTGAGTTGATTCTATAACACCTGTCAAAGCACGAATATCACCTTTAAAACATGACCAATAAAAAATCAATATAGGAGGGATGACCATGAAATACTCAGAATATCAACCTCGCCCCGATCTGTTAAAAGATCGCATTATCCTCATTACCGGTGCGGGAGATGGTATTGGACGTGCCGCTGCCCTCAGTTATGCCCTGCATGGGGCCACTGTGGTATTGCATGGTCGTACCCTCAATAAACTTGAAGTCATTTATGATGAAATTGAAAGTTTAGGTGCACCACAACCTGCTATTTTACCGCTGCAACTGTCTAGCGCTTCGCCACGTGACTATGAGTTGCTGGTCGATACTCTAGAGAAACAATTCGGACGTTTAGACGGTATTTTGCACAATGCGGGCATTTTAGGTGAACGCACCGAGCTGGCCAATTACCCTGCAGATGTCTGGGATGATGTCATGGCGGTAAATTTACGTGCGCCTTTTGTCTTGACTCAGGAATTATTGCCGCTCTTGGCAAAATCAGAACATGCCTCGGTGGTATTTGCCAGTTCAGGGGTTGGCCGTGAAGCACGTGAACGCTGGGGGGCTTATTCAGTTTCTAAAATTGCGATTGAAGCAGTCAGCCAATTATTTGCCAAAGAGCAAGTTCACCCGAATATTCGCTACAACTGCATTAATCCAGGTGCGACCCGCACAGCCATGCGTGCCAAAGCCTATCCAGATGAAGATCCAAAAACCTTACCAACACCCGATGCAATCATGCCTGCCTATTTATATTTAATGGGCGATGACAGCTTACACATGAACGGTCAAAGTATTGATGCACAGGATTAATCCTGTGCTTCTGCTTCCCGTTTTTTAATACTACGTTTGTGCGAAAAATCGCCATATTTCGACTTTTTAAAATTGCTTGAATACGCATCACTTTTTTATATATACGCCATCTATAAACGAAAAACCTTATTTATATAAAATATAAATATAAATTTTAACAACTTATGCTTCTATTTTTAGCCCCAATCCATGCCTAGAGTGCATATCTAGAAATGAGATAACTTTACAGCTTTTGCTTATTTTACAGTGCACAGCCCAATCATGATTAATAGCAACATTCCAAATTAATTTATTTTTAGGTTGTTCAACACATGTCATATTCTCAGCAAAAACCGCTCAATATTGTTGCCATTTCAGGGGGGCTCAATGCACCTTCTAAAACAGAAGCGCTGTTACAGACCCTGATAGAGCGTTTGGCCAAAGCAATCCCGATTCAGGTACATTTCATTAAATTTAGTGAAATTGCACCACTTTTAGGCGGTGCAATTTACCGCAATCAATTGCCTCAACAAGTGCAAGACGATTTAGCTGCTGTAGAAAATGCAGATGCACTGATTGTAGGAACACCTGTCTATCGGGCGTCATTTACAGGTTTATTTAAACATTTTTTTGATTTTGTTGAACAAAATGCACTGATTGATGTGCCAGTATTATTGGCTGCATCTGGTGGCAGCGAGCGACATGCACTGGTTTTAGAACATCAATTGCGCCCTTTATTCAGTTTTTTCCAAGCACAAACCTTGCCTATTGGTGTCTATGCCACAGACCGAGATTTTAGCCCTGAATATACCGTACAAAGCGAATTGCTTAATGAGCGAATCAATTTGGCCATTACCCGTGCAGTTCCAGTTTTGCAATGGGAGGCAGCCAAATCACAGTACAATATCGTTCAAACACAAGTGGCTTAATGACCACCACACATAGCACAGCTTGATCACAACGTACCCACACGGGATAGATATAGGAGATACATATCTATCCCACACATGGCTTAGCCTTCCTGTTGCCAGTGCTGCAGCAAATTCAGATCAGCTTTCTTTTTTATGCAGGTTACGTAGCATACTGCCAGTTTTCAGACCTTCATCTTGTGTAAAATAAGCACTTAAAGGCCACCGCAGTAATTGTCTGTGTCTATCTTGCATAAACAGAATTCACTCGCTACGCTTCTGCCTTTCTATTCCACTCTTACGCTGCAGAGAACAACATGACTGAATTAAATAACATCACCGTAACCCCACTAGATGATGGCATGGTGTCTTTACTGATTGATGGTCAGCCTATTTCTGAAAAATACGGCGTGAAGTTTGAAGCCAGCATCGTGGATGATATTCAAGCACTCGACAACGGCCAAAAAATCAAATTGTTTGATCAGTTTGTGTTTTCACATACCGATCTCAATTTTGAACACGCTTACCACTATGTCACTGGCATTGAAAAGTTGGATGATCGCTATCACGTGGTTAAAAACTTTGTCTATCGTATTAAAATTGAAGGGCAACCTGAAATTGAACACGTGATTACCAAACAAGGTGCACCGATGACAGCTGAAGATGTACGTGAATTTATTAATGCACATATTCAAAAATCACTCACCGACTATACCGACTTAAACTACGCTTACTAAAAATCCAGTGAAGCTGCCAAACTCGGGGTCAATACATCAATCGCTTTATTGGATTGAAATTATAAAATTAAACTGTTTTTCAAATCTATATAAGTCATCTATTCTAAACTCATCTTCAACAGTATTGAGGTAGATTGCGATGACGGATATGAAACGAAAAACAGCCGTGATTCAAAGTATTGAAACTTTACAACTGAGCCAACATTTGATTGTTGCCTTAGATGACAAAGAAAAAGCCGAATGTGTAGCGAGCGCAGTGCAGTCTTTACAAGGTTTAGCAGAACAGTGGAACTGATGCATCCCATAGCAGTGAGCTGCTATGGTCATGCTCGATCTAAAATATAACATCCCAACCCCTTCCCCTATATTTTCTGCACACACATAGATTCAAAATGCTTTTTTTGTCGCATAATAGAATAGACTCTAAACTGTAGCATCAGGCTTTATTTAAAAAATTCATGTGCTTTCTTCACAGTTTCTCTGCATTTAATGGCTAAAGTATGAACTGTGAAATAGAGATGAGAAATGAGGGGTTTACATGAAAAAGATTTTGACAGTTCTGGCAATGTCTTTCAGTGCTTTACTTGGCAGTAATTTAGCGACTGCTGCTCCTCAATTTGATCGGGATCATGCGGAACACCCTCGTTATCAGGCACAAAATAAACGTGAATTTCGGGCCAATATGGAAGAGCGTGTACAAGACAAGCGTCGTATGCGTGAAGAACGTGGTGTAAAACGCTTGCAGCAACATAAGTGGCAAACGGGCTATGTTATGCCGCAGCACTATCGTGGTAATGGCTATAAGGTCGATTATCAAGATCACGACCTGCCTAGACCTGAACGCAAGCAACAATGGTATAAAATCAATCAATACTATATTTTAGTCGATTTGGAAAACCATCATATCTTGCGTATTGCAGGTTCATAAACCCACATGAATGTGTAATTGAATTTTATCGAGAAGCCCAATCTAGAGTTTGGGCTTTTTTTATGGGCACTCATTCTCACGAAAAAGTAAACTGATATTCCTAACTTACTTGGACGCTTTAAAAAGCATCCAAAGATTATGATTTAATTAAATTTATCAGTAAGACCTATCAAAACTGTCTAAAAACTGACTTGTTTCAAAATTGGATTTTTCTTGATTTTATGATCATGGTTTATTTTTAACAGATTGATTATTATAAAATATTTACTTGAATTGCGTATCACCACTATTATTTTAGATGGGGTTAGATTTGCGAAGTATTTGGCATGCTTTTCCTATAATTTAAAAATTTTGTTATGCTCAATACTTAGATAAAAATAATATGTGAAATTAACAAATGATAAGTACAATTTGCCTGCATGAATTGCCAGCAGAACAATTAAAAAAAATGTCTCCAGAAAATATTGATCAAACTTTAAAGGATGAACAACCATATTTTCAGCATCACCCAAAAACAACAGATTCCCTTGCTATCAATGGATCTAAAACTAAACAGGATGGTCTCGTGAAAGCCAGTGCGACACCAAGAAAAATTGGTGGTCTATCGGTTGTACTTGTTGGCGAGAATGTGATTTATACAGAATTATTTACACCCTCACATAATCAGCCCATACGAAATCTCAATTTACCCCATATTACTCAATATCTTAGAAAACCATAAAGCCCAAATAATATACCTGAGCTTTATGGATTCTTTACTTTCCACGGTAATCCCTTCAAAAGAATAGATAACCAAGCACATCTTGGTTTCTCATCTTGCAAAGTGGTACATCCATTCTCCTAGTTTTCTCCATCAAATTCACAATTCAGCCAACTATCCACCATCGTTTCTCTTGAGTTCTGCATTAATTTGAATGCATCAACTCAATATTCAAAAGAAACCGAAGGTAAACACTCATGAAAAAAGCGCTCAGCATTCTTGCCCTGTCTGTAACGGCCATCCTGACAACTTCTGCAATGGCTGCACCAGACCACCGTTATGATGACCGTCGCCATCAAGCAAATGCCACATATAAGCATCACAGCAACCACTGGGACAATCAACGTCAGCATACGCAATGGGAGCAAAAACGTTATAATCAGAAACGTGTGAATCCAAGCCGTGACTGGCGTGTAGGTCAAAACTTCCCACGTGGCTATGAAATTTCACGCAATAAAGTCAGTGACCGTGAAGCACGTCGTTTACCCAATACAGGTCGTTACCAACAATGGTACAAAATCAATGGTGACTATGTCCTGATCAATGAACGCACGCATCGTATCATTCGCATTATTGGCTAAAAGCATATTTCAGCCTCAACGATGAGTTCGCATATTCCCAACACCTGAATCACCATTCAGGTGTTTTTTTATATTTAGACTTCCGCTACAGATTTTTTTGATTAGAATCAAAGACAGCACTCGATCATTGAAATAGGCCAGCGCATGACTTCAGCAGAAAACCCTCACAGCACAACCTTACAATATGTGCATTGGTTTCGACATTCTGCGCCTTATATCAATGCCCATCGCAATAAAACCTTCGTGATCATGTTCGATGGCGAAGCGGTGCTGCATGAAAATTTTCAGCATATTATTCACGATATTGCCCTGCTGCATTCGCTGGGAATTCGTCTGATTTTGGTCCACGGCGCACGTCCACAAATTAATCAAAATCTGAAATTCAGCCAAATTGACACCCCTTTTCATTTGCAACGTCGTGTCACCACACGTGAGTCATTATCCTGTGTGATGAATGCGGTGGGTTCAATTCGTCTGCAAATTGAAGCCTTATTGTCGATGGGGCTGGCCAACTCTCCCATGTATGGCGCACGTATCGATGTGGTGTCGGGTAACTTCATTACCGCCAAACCGTATGGCATCCGTGATGGGGTCGATTACCAACTCACAGGTGAAGTCCGCAGTGTCGATACCGATGCCATTCAGCGCCATTTAGAAAACCACAATATTGTGTTGTTAGGGCCTACAGGCTATTCCAGCACAGGTGAAGTATTTAATCTTTTGGCAGAAGAAGTCGCCACCAAAACTGCCATTCATTTAAAAGCTGATAAGCTCATTTTCTTAGGCGAACAGCACGGATTAGTGAATACCGAAAGGCAATTGCAACGTGAAATTCACCCACAACACTTAAATCAATATATTCAGGCTGCGCAACAGCATCATCCTGAATTGGCACTACACTTAAATGCAGCACAAGAGGCTTCGCTCAACGGCGTGCATCGTGTACATCTGATTTCTTATGCTTATGATGGTGCATTATTAGAAGAGCTATTTACCCGCGATGGTTCAGGCACGATGGTCAGTGATGCACATTATGAAGAAGTACGTACAGCCAATATTCAAGATGTTGGCGGTCTGATTCGACTATTACGCCCTTTAGAAGAAGAAGGTGTATTGGTGTATCGCTCACGTGAACGTCTGGAAAATGAAATTGGGCAATTTGCAGTGATTGAGCGAGATGGCATGATTCTAGCCTGTGCAGCACTCTACCCTATTCCTACCACAGGCAATGAATTAAGGTCTGCTGAAATTGCCTGCGTGGCCGTGCATCCTGCTTATCGTAAATCGAACCGTGGCCGCCAAATTCTGGATTATTTAGAAGATAAAGCCAAAGCCATGGGTATTCAGCAGTTGTTTATTTTGACTACCCGCACCGCACATTGGTTTTTAGAACAAGGCTTTTCCCCTGCCAGTGTCGATGAACTGCCCGATGCCCGTCAGGCCTTATATAACTATCAACGCAACTCCATTGTTTGCAAAAAGTCACTATAAAGTGACTTTTTGCCTGTAGGCGATATAGCTCAATTTTGCATAAGCTTATGCAACCAGTTCAAAAAAATACTTCTATTTTGAAAACAAAGCCTTAGCTGTAAATTCACTATATTTATCTCTCAACTTCAATAATAAAAATAAGCAATAAAAATCATAAACTTAAAAATAAATACTGCTGACTATCCTCCTACAATTTGTGCAGTTTTAAACATAAGGTTTGCACTTTTTTATTTATCTCAATTTCTGCTTAGAAATTTCCGATTTATTATTTTTTTCAAAAAACAAACCTGTTTAGCGTATGTGTCATCCAGCCCGCTACACCCGTTGGGGTTTATTTTCAGGAGCACATTTGCATGTACCCAATTTCGACATCTTTTTGGAAAAAAACGATTTTTACATCTACGGCTTGGGTCGGAATCATGCTGCTCTCAGGCTGTACTCCAAACCAAGCTGCCAAGCAAATTACCTTAAATATTGGCTATCAAAAATACGGTATTTTGCCAATTGTCAAAGAACGTGCCGTACTAGAAAACGCCCTTAAAAATCAGAATGTCAAAATTAATTGGGTGGAATTTCCTGCAGGCCCTCAGCTCTTAGAAGGCTTAAATGTAGGCAGTGTGGTTTTTGGGGAAGCAGGAGAAGCACCGCCTATTTTTGCTCAGGCAGCACAAGCCAACTTGGTCTACGTGGCCAATCAGCCTGCTGCACCTTTGGCTGAAGCGCTGATTGTGCCCAAAAATTCAAACCTCCAGTCTGTCCAAGATTTAAAAGGCAAACGTATTGCACTCAATAAAGGCTCCAATGTGCATTATCTGCTGTTAAAAGTTTTGCAGGCGCATCAGCTCAAACTTGAAGATATTCATGTGGTGTATTTACCCCCTGCCGATGCTCGCGCTGCATTTGAACGTGGTGCGGTCGATGCGTGGGTCATTTGGGATCCGTTCTTTGCTGCGGCAGAACAACAGCTCGGTGCACGTGTTCTGGCCACAGGGCAAAACTTGGTGAGCAATCATCAGTTTTATTTGGCAGATCGTCAATTTTCCGAAGCCCATCCTGAATTGTTAAACACAGTGGTGCAGCAACTGAATACCACCACACAGTGGATTCAACAACATCCACAACAGGCTGCACAACTCTTAGAAAAACCGACGGGTTTATCGGTCGATATTTTGAGCCGTTCTATTGCCCGTATGGGCTTTGGAGTGCAAAACATTTCTGCGCAAGTGGTTCAACAACAACAGCAAGTTGCAGATGCCTTCTATCAGCAAAAGTTAATTCCACAAAAAATTGACATTCAAGCTGCAATTTTAAAACCCACAACAAGCACATCGCCATAAAACAAAAATTAGGACAGTTAAATGAAAGCGCTACAAACATTCACATTATTCAGTTTAGGTCTATTCAGTCTGGGCTTCACAGGCTGTGAAAAAATTTCAGCCAATGCTGATTCAGCAAAAAGTTCTGCTGCCCCTCTACAACATCTCAGCATTGGCTACCAAAAGTCTGCTTTAAATTTACTGGTTGCTCGTCAACAAAAGTTATTTGAGCAGCAGCTGCCCAATGTCAAAGTTGACTGGAAAGAGTTTCCTGCTGGCCCACAAATGTTAGAAGCCTTGGCGGTGGGTGCTGTCGATTTTGGCTACGTGGGCAACACTCCACCAATTTTTGCCCAAGCTGCGGGCAAAGATATTCGCTATGTCGGTTATGAAGTGGTGACCCCAAATTCGCAGGCTTTGGTTGTTCCAACAGGCAGTCCGATTCAATCTGTGCACGATTTAAAAGGCAAACGCATTGCCGTACAAAAAGGCTCTAGTGCACATGAATTATTGGGCAAGATATTAAAGCAAGCCCAACTGAGCTGGAAAGATATTCAACCTATTTGGCTAGCACCTGCGGAAGCACGTGCAGCATTTGATAAAAACAGCATTGATGCTTGGGTCATTTGGGATCCATTTTTAAGTGCTGCCAAGCTCGATGCGCAAGCGCAGGTCTTGATTGATGGCACAGCATTTCCTAAAAGTTATGCCTTCTATATTGGCAATCCTAAATTTATACAGCAGCACCCTCACGCGGTCAGTAAGGTTTTAGCAAGCTTGAATGCTGCAGATCAATGGATTCTTAAGCATCAAGATCAGGCTTTGTCTATTTACACCCAAAGTACAGGTTTAGCACCACACATTGCCACACCCGTATTTCAGCAACGCTTAAAACCCTCTCCAATTTACCCGCTGAACAATCAGGTCATTCAATCGCAACAACACATTGCCAACAGCTTTCAGCAAGACCAACTGATTCCGCAGTCTATCCAAATTCAAAGTGTGGTTTGGAAAGACCAGCACAACATTACACCTTAAACATACACAACAAGGATATTAAGATGAAAATTTTTTGGTTTATTCCTACTCACGGTGATAGTCGTTATTTAGGTACCAACAAGGGCGCTCGCCAAGTCGATCATGCCTATATGAAACAAATCGCACTAACTGTTGAACATTTGGGTTATGAAGGGGTTTTAATTCCTACTGGCCGTTCTTGTGAAGATCCATGGATTACCGCAGCCAGTCTGATTGACGCCACACAAAAGCTCAAATTTTTGGTAGCATTACGTCCGGGTATTACCACACCTGCGTTAGCGGCACGCATGGCTGCAACTTTTGACCGACTGTCACATGGTCGCCTTTTACTGAATTTGGTCACCGGTGGCGATGAACAAGAACTCAAAGGTGATGGACTCTATGAAGATCACAGCACCCGTTATCAAACAGCGGCAGAATACACCCATATTTGGCGTGAAATTTTAAGCCGTTCACATTCAGGTGAGTCGTTCAGTTTTCATGGCAAACGCTTACAGGTTGATGATGCTAAATTGCTATATCCACCTGTACAACATCCACATCCGCCACTATGGTTTGGTGGTTCCTCTGAAGCAGCCATTGAGCTGGCCAGTGAACAGGTGGATACCTATTTAACCTGGGGTGAACCACCTGCTGCAGTCAAAGAAAAACTTGAACTATTAAAAGCCAAGGCAGCTGCTAAAGGACGCAGTTTAAATTACGGCATTCGCTTGCATGTGATTGTTCGTGAAACCAATGCCGAAGCATGGCAAGCAGCAGAAGACCTGATTCAATATGTAGATGATGCCACCATTGCCTCAGCACAGGCTAAGTTCCAAGCTATGGACTCGGTTGGACAACGTCGCATGGCGGCATTGCATCAAGGGAATCGTAGCCAGCTGGAAGTATCGCCTAACCTGTGGGCAGGTGTTGGTTTGGTCCGTGGTGGTGCAGGAACAGCCTTGGTAGGCGACCCTGAAACGGTGGCAGCTCGCATTCAGGAATATGCAGACTTAGGCATCAGTACCTTTATTTTCTCTGGTTATCCGCATTTGGAAGAGTCTATTCGCTTTGCTGAGTTGGTTTTCCCACTGTTACCACTGGAAACCCAAAAGAAACTGGCTCAACCTAATTTAACTGGTCCTTTTGGTGAAATTGTAGCAAATCAATATGTACCTGCTGCTCATACATCTGCACAGCGTAAACTGGAGCAAGTCGAATGAGTCAGCAAATACCCTCAAGTTTAGGCAAAGCGCAAAAGGTTTCACGTGGAACATTGATTGGACAACAACTGCTGCCGTGGTTGTTCCCCATCGCTTTAATTGCCTTGTGGCAACTGGCCTCAAGCACAGGCCTTTTGCAAAGCCGCATTTTACCCGCACCAAGTGCAGTACTCAGTGCCTTTTGGACGTTACTTAGCAGTGGTGAATTAGCGCAACACGTTCAAGTCAGTGCAGGGCGTGCCCTGCTAGGCTTGCTGATTGGTGGTGGATTAGGACTGCTGTTAGGCTTACTCAACGGCTCATCTAAAACAGCCTCGACGCTGCTTGACACCACCTTACAAATGATTCGCAACATTCCTGCACTGGCACTGATTCCACTGGTGATTTTATGGTTTGGTATTGATGAAACAGCCAAATTATTTTTAGTTGCTGTGGGGGTGTTTTTCCCAGTCTATATCAACACCTACCACGGAATTCGTTCTGTAGATTCACAGTTGCTGGAAATGGGTAAAAGTTATGGGCTCACCCGCTGGCAATTGTATAAAGACATTATTTTACCTGGGGCGATGCCGTCTATTTTAGTCGGTTTACGTTTTTCGCTTGGTTTGGTGTGGGTTCTGTTAATTGTGGCAGAAACAATTTCTGCTCAGGCAGGCATTGGCTATATGACCATGAATGCACGCGAATTCCTACAAACCGATATTGTACTGGTGGGTATTTTACTTTACGCCCTGCTGGGTAAACTGGCCGATGTGTTCGCGGTACTGTTAGAAAAGTATTTACTACGCTGGCATCCAGCCTATCAAAAATAAGGATTATCCCCATGACAGATTTAAGCTTGGGACGTCATGTACACAGCACAGACCTCCCTCACCAATCTCCAACTGCGCAGTACAACAATACAATGGGTGCAGAAATTCTCATTGAACAACTGCACAAGTTTTATGGTTCAGTTCAGGTTTTAACCGACTTAAATTTGCATATTCAGCCTGGTGAGTTTCTGGCAATTGTTGGACGCAGTGGCTGTGGTAAAAGTACCTTGCTGCGTCTAATAGCCGATCTTGAACAAGCCAGCTATGGTTCCATTCAATTTAAGTCAGCACGACATATTCGAGAAGGCATTACATCCGATGATATACGGGTCATGTTCCAAGACCCTCGCCTATTGCCTTGGCGTAATATCCAACAGAACGTACAACTGGGTTTGGCCAACGCTCAACATGCAGAAGCCGCCAACTTACTTGAAAAGGTCGGTCTGCAAGCGAAGGCCGATTTATGGCCAAGCCAACTTTCAGGAGGACAACGTCAACGTGTGGCTTTAGCACGTGCTCTGTCACATCGACCACGCATTTTATTGCTTGATGAACCCTTAGGCGCATTAGATGCCCTGACACGTTTAGAAATGCAGAACCTGATAGAGCAACTTTGGCTCGAACAAGGTTTCACCGCCATTTTAGTCACGCACGATGTCAGTGAAGCCGTACAACTGGCTGATCGGATTATTTTGCTCGATCAGGGACGTATTGCCCAACAGTTTCAGGTGCCACTGGCACGACCACGCCAAAAAAGTGTGCAATTTGCCACATTAGAACAACAGGTCTTAAGTGCAGTATTGGCAACTGAATAATCTTGACGCTAACAATGGGCTAGATTCTCCCATTGTTAGGGCAATACAAATGCTCATCTATTCCTCTTGATTAAGGCACTCGATTCATTCTTTAATTTTTTTAAACAAACCCAAGCTTAAGCACCGTAAAACTTCACTTTTACCATTTACAAATAAAATCAACAAACGCTAATCATTTAGTCAAAAAATACATGAGCAAATATACTCCCCAACCCTAATTGGTTTTTTGACTGATTGCATAGCTAAACTACAGAATAAATTATAAATATTTTAAAAATACATCTTTTAATGATGCACAAGACTGACGATTTGCCGTACAATTAATAATTCCCTTTTTTCATTGTTTTAAAATTACGAATGGAACAAAAAAAGAGTACACAAAAACGCCATCAGCTTCTCAATGCTGCACTCGACGTATTTTCCTTATACGGGTTTAGCGGTGCAAGTTTGGATGAAATCGCACAAATTGCAGAAATGCATAAGTCGAATATTTTCTATTATTATGAAAATAAAGAGGCGCTCTATGTTGAAGTACTGACCACAGTACTACAAAAATGGCTTGCGCCTTTACAAATGCTTGAAGCCGAACTTGAGCCAGAAGAAGCGATTACCAATTATCTGTTACAGAAAATTGAGGTTTCCCGTACTCAACCGAAAGCATCACGTCTATTTGCTTTAGAAGTGATTCAAGGTGCGCCACATATTCAGGAAATTTTAAAAGGTCCTCTGAAAAAACTGGTCAAACGCAAAGCCAAAGTCATTACCATGTGGCAAGAGCAAGGCAAACTGTCTAAGCAGATTGATCCTGAATTGCTTATTTTGAATATTTGGGCGATTACCCAAAACTATGCCGACTTTGCAACGCAAATGGAAATGGTGACAGGTAAAACCCTGCGCAACCGCAGCATGTTGCAACGTGTCTTGCAACATACAGTTCACATGATGCTCTACGGTATTATGCCGCGTCAGGACGAAGTGGATGCACCTCAAGCCGCTGTGGTCACTGCCACACCTGAACAAGAATCAGAAGACTAATTGCACAGCACTAACTAAGATACGCACTTTTACTCACGACCCTAGTTATGACTAGGGTCGTGGCGTTTTGGGCAACTGTATTACTTAACACTTTGATATAACGATAATAATTTTTGTGCGCCTAGCAACAAGTTTTCTTCCCAGTCTAAATGTGCCGTATCATTGGCACCATCGGTAATATATTTGACCGACAACATGCGCACGCCTAGTTTTTTACAGACTTTGGCAATCGCATAGCCTTCCATATCGACCAGCTGACACGGCACTTTCGGTGTCCCCGTTTCAAAGCTATCGCCTGTACCACAAATTCCGTTAGGTAAATGCTCAAAATAGCGTTCCAGCTCAATTTCTGCAGGATGCTCCTGATCCATAGGCGTCACCCCCACCTGAAAACCCAACGGTGAAACATCCATATCTCGCTGTACAAACTGACTCACTTCCACCAAAGCATGCGCATCAAAATGGGAGCTGCCCGCAGTGCCTAAATTCAGCAAGGTTTTACAGCCTGTTTTCTGAATCACTTCAAAGGCTTTAAATGCGGCATTCACTTTACCAATGCCACTGTAATGCACCTGAATCCCAGCTTGCTCAAACAAGCCTTTAGACTCACTGGGCAATGCCATAATTAAAGCAAAATCAGAATTCATAGCCATCTACTCGTGCAGTTCATTAAAACCGCCCCATTAGAAAAGAAATTTGAATGCGGTGCAAACCCGATTGCGATTTGCAGATTAAATTGTCGGATTTTGCCTGATTTTTCGATAATTTTTCAGGTTAAAAACACAACAACAAGACGAAAGCGCGAGAATATGGCAATATATAGCTCTTACAAATTTTCAACTTTCATTCGACCATGCAGCTGCTCCGCTTGAATGCTTTATCTTCTACCACCGACTTAGCTCAAACTGCCGTGACCATTGGCAATTTTGATGGCGTGCATGTCGGTCATCAGGCGATGATTCAACAACTCAAAGCAGTGGCTGCCGCACAACAACTAAAAACGGTGGTGATGCTATTTGAACCACAACCA
Source organism: Acinetobacter sp. YH1901141 (assembly GCF_013416935.1). Classification (NCBI taxonomy): domain Bacteria; kingdom Pseudomonadati; phylum Pseudomonadota; class Gammaproteobacteria; order Moraxellales; family Moraxellaceae; genus Acinetobacter; species Acinetobacter sp. YH1901141. The sequence goes on from NZ_VPEY01000016.1 coordinate 60,395, forward strand.
CTGGAATTTTTTAAAGGTTATGATGCCCCGCCACGTATCAGTTCTTTGCGGGAAAAAGTCGAATATCTGACTGAATTGGGCATCGACTATATTGCCGTGGCCAAGTTTGACAATCACTTCCGTAGTTTAAGTGCCGAAGCCTTTGCCCACCTTTTAAAAAATAGCTTAAATGCCACACATTTAGTTTTGGGTGATGATTTTCATTTTGGCAAAAACCGTCAAGGCAATAGCGAATTTTTACGCAACTATGGCTTTCAGGTCACCAATTTAAACACCATTGAACTGAATGGTGAGCGTGTTAGCTCAACTCGTATTCGTCAAACTTTACAAGCAGGTGATTTGGCACTGGCAGCCAAACTGCTTGGACGCCCATATAGCATTACAGGGCGCGTCCAATATGGCGATCAAATTGGTCGCACACTTGATTTTCCAACCATTAATGTACGCTTAAACCGCCATAAACCCTGCTTAAATGGCATTTATGGCGTTGAAGTGGTCTGCGAAACCACCTCCTTAACCGACACAGTCAGCAATGCACATCCTAGCAAAACAGGTGTTGCAGGCTACAGCCCAAACAGTTTATTTGGTGCAGGGCATGTCGGAACTCGTCCTGCCATCAAGCAAGAACATCCCGAATGGCGATTAGAAGTACATTTCCCCAATGTTTCTGCTAATCTGTATGGCTTGTTAATGCGGGTCACGTTTTTAAACTATTTACATGGCGAAAAAAACTACCCTTCGCTTGAAGCACTTAAAGCGGGAATTGATGATGATGTTGAAAAACTTCTTGAATTTCGACAAGATCATCCAAATTTCCCTTTTTAATTTACCCTAAATATTTAATGTAAAACGCGTCAGTCCATGGGCTGATTCAACTGGAAGACAACTTGCATGAGCGATAAGCAAACTCCTGAAAATGCAGTGGATTATAAAGCCACGCTAAACCTCCCAGGTACTGAATTTGCAATGAAAGCAAATCTCGCAGTACGTGAAGCGAAATGGTTAGAAGAGTGGTATGCCGACAACATTTATCAGCAGATTCGTGCATCGCGTATTGGCAAGAAAAAATATGTGCTTCACGATGGCCCTCCGTATGCCAATGGTCAAATTCACTTGGGTCACGCGGTCAATAAAGTCCTGAAAGACATTATTATTAAAAGCCGTGTCATGGATGGTTTTGACGCACCCTACGTTCCGGGTTGGGACTGTCACGGTTTACCAATTGAACTTAAAGTAGAAGAAAAAGTGGGTAAGGTGGGTGTAAAAGTCGATGCTTCGACTTTCCGTAAAGCCTGTCGCGAATATGCTTACACCCAAGTCGAATTACAGAAAAAAGACTTCGTGCGTATGGGTGTATTTGGTGATTGGGACAATCCTTACCTCACCATGAACTTCAAGCAAGAAGCCGATATCGTGCGTTCATTGGGTGCAATTGCCAAAGCAGGTCATATTGAACCGGGTCTTAAACCTGTGAACTGGTGTTTGGACTGTGGTTCTGCATTGGCAGAAGCCGAAGTTGAATATGAAGATAAAAAATCCGATGCAATTGATGTCGGTTTTGCTGTGGTCGATTTAGCCGATTTATCTGCACGTTTGGATGTGCAAGTGAATGATGCCACTGACATCGTCATTTGGACGACTACACCGTGGACTTTACCTGCGAACCAAGCCGTTGCATTACATGCCGAAATTGAATACCAATTGGTGAAGGCACGTGCCGATGAAAAAGCACCACAAAACTTTATTTTGGCCAAAGAATTGGTACTGTCAGCAACTGAACGCTATGGCTTTAGCAGCTATGAAGTATTGGCTGACTTCACAGGTGACAAACTCGAAAACCTGATCTTACAACATCCACTGATTCAAGCACGCCAAGTACCTGTGATTTTAGGTGAACACGTGACCGCAACAAGCGGTACAGGTGCAGTACATACCGCGCCTGGACATGGTGTGGACGACTATAAAGTTGGCTTACAATACAACCTAAAAGTTGACAATCCTGTCGGTGGCAATGGCGTATATTTACCTACTGCACCAATCTTTGCAGGCGAACACATCTACAAAGCCAATCCACAAATTATTGCGACTTTGGCAGAAAACAATAAGCTGTGGGCACATCACCCAATCAAACACAGCTATCCGCACTGCTGGCGTCATAAAACTCCAATTATTTTCCGCGCTACACCACAATGGTTTATCAGCATGGATGCCAAAGGTTTACGTCAAGGCGCACTGAATGCGATTGAAAATGACATCAGCTTTGTACCTGATTGGGGTAAAAACCGTATCCAAGCGATGATTGAAGGTCGCCCAGACTGGTGTATTTCACGTCAACGTACTTGGGGCGTGCCAATTCCATTCTTTGTACATAAAGACACCAACGAATTGCACCCACGCACACCTGAATTGATCGAAGAAGTTGCGAAACTGATCGAACAAGAAGGGATTGATGGCTGGTACAACCGTGAAGCCAAAGACTTCATTGGCGAGGATGCCGAGCACTACAATGCAGTACGCGACACCTTAGACGTTTGGTTCGACTCAGGTACGACGCATTATGCAGTTCTACGTGAGCGTGAAGAGTTACAAGACCCAGCCGATTTATATCTTGAAGGTTCAGACCAACACCGTGGCTGGTTCCAGTCTTCATTGCTCACCTCAATTGCGATCAATGAACGCGCACCATACAAAGGCTTGTTAACCCACGGCTTTGTAGTGGATGAAAAAGGTCGCAAAATGTCGAAATCGTTGGGTAACATCATTACTCCACAAGACATTATTAAAGACATGGGTGCAGACGGCTTACGCTTCTGGATTGCATCGGCAGATTACCGCTATGAAATGACCGCAGGTAAGGAAATCTTTAGCCGTGCCTCTGACGGTTATCGTCGTATCCGTAATACTTTGCGTTTCTTGTTGGCTAACTTAAATGGTTTCAAACCCGCTACAGATGCTCTGCCTGTAGATCAGTTGATTGCACTGGATCAATACATCCTGCAACGTGCCGCAGAAGTACAGAAAACCATTCAGCAAGCCTATGAAGATATGAACTTCCATATCGTAACCAGTGCGCTGACCAACTTCTGTATTAATGACTTGGGTGGTTTCTACCTCGATATCATCAAAGACCGTCAGTACACCACCAAAGCAGACTCGCAAGCACGTCATTCTGCACAAACTGCTTTGTATCACTTGGTTCAGGCTTTCGTTCGTTGGATGGCGCCAATCTTAAGCTTTACTGCACAAGAAGCATGGCCGCTAATTCCTGAGCAATCAGAAAAATATGTCTTCACTGCAGAATGGTATGACATTCCAGTGGCTTCTGAAGCTAACATCTTGGCAGAAGCGGAATGGCAAACCCTGATTGCAGTGAAATCTGCCGTCAATAAATTCATTGAAGCAGCACGTACCGCCAAAACAGTCGGTTCCAACTTATCTGCTAAAGTTGAACTTTGGGCGAATGACGAACTCAAAGCCGTATTGGATAAACTAGGCGATGAGCTGCGTTTTGTCCTCATTACCTCACAAGTAATTGTGAATGGCTTTGATGCTGCACAAGGTGAAGCCTCTGATTTAGACGGCTTGAACGTGAAAGTTTCTGCAGCAGATGGCGAAAAATGCGTACGTTGCTGGCATGTACTTCCTGATGTGAATACACATTCTGCACACCCAGGTTTATGCTCACGTTGTATTATCAACCTTCCAACAGGTCAAGGCGAAGAGAGAAAATATGCCTAATCCACAACACAAAAAGGGCTTATTCCAGTTCTATCCACATAATTTATGGTGGGTGGGCTTGTCCATTGTCGCGATTATTCTCGACCAATGGACCAAATGGATTGCAGTATCGCATCTGAATTACGCAGATCCAGTGCCTGTATTGCCCTTTTTGAATTGGACTTTACTGCATAACTATGGCGCTGCCTTTAGTTTCTTGTCCGATGCAGGTGGATGGCAACGTTATTTCTTTACCTCACTGGCAGGTTTAGTGTCTGTAATTTTTGTATTTTGGCTAATGCGTATGCCAAAAAATGTCATCGTACTGCCTTTGGCGATTGCCTTGATTTTAGGCGGTGCGATTGGGAATTTAATTGATCGGGTCAGTCTTGGCTACGTGGTCGATTTTATTCACGTGTACTACAACAACAGCCACTTCCCTGCCTTTAATATTGCAGACAGTGCCATCACACTTGGCACCATTCTGCTGTTAATTGATACGTTTTTCCTAGAAAAGCACCGAATTGAACGAGCGCAGGCGCAACATGACTGAAATTATTAATCCAAATGATGAAACTCGTATTGAAGATGGCTCAAAAGTCGAATTGCACTTTTCTGTCGCCATTGAAAATGGTGTAGAAATTGACAACACCCGTAGCCGCGCTGAACCTGTAAGTTTGGTCATGGGCGATGGCAGCCTATTACCTGGTTTTGAAAAGTCATTATTTGGTTTACGTGCAGGTGACCGTCGTACCGTGAGTCTTCCACCTGAAGAAGCATTTGGTCCATGGAATCCTGAAAACGTACAAACTTTTGATACGGTTAAATTTGAGCAACATCCAGTTGAAGGACACATGATTGAATTTGAAGATAAAGCCAAACAAAGCCTCTATGGCGTGGTGAAATCTGTCAACGATGATGTGACTGAAGTAGACTTTAACCACCCTTTAGCGGGTAAAAATATTACCTTTGAAGTTGAAATCTTTAGAGTGACCCCAGCAGGACAACAAGGTATTAAGTTGATGTAATCAATTTGCATACTTACTGCATCTTTCTGCTGTTCAAATCTCCCAAGTACAAGAAAATGAATTTGGGAGATTTTTTATTGAATAAGATAATTATTAAATATAATCAAATACTTAAAATTAAATAAATCCAGTTTATTGATCTATATTTTACCGATATATCGTTGTACGTTTTAGCTTACATGCACTGCAGAAAATTGACGCTAGGCAAAGATCAGCTTTCATTTTATATTTAACACATACAGAAACAGGATGTTTCTAAAAGCAAGAATAACAATAATAAATAATATAACGGCAGGACGCTGAAAGGTATAACAGGAGTAATACCTAAACATAAATCTGAAAAAGCCCCGACATGATGTTGGGGCTTTTTTCTATTTGTTTTTTGTCCTACTTTGAAATAAGTTTAGACCTGAAGAAATTTATTTTATGGAGCCACCAATTTAAGCAATCTGGCAGATTGACCATCTTCAATCACCCAAATATTGCCATCCTGTGCTTGAAGTACGCCACGAATCCGCTGACCCATCTCGATACGCTGTAACTCCCGAACAGGCTGTGCTTGCGTATCCACCACAATAATTGCTTTTGAAGATAAACCACCAAGAATCGCTTTATGCTTCCAATGTGGGAATACATCTCCCGTATAAAACATCAAACTTGAGGGAGAGATGACTGGCGTCCAATCCAGAACAGGGGCTGTAAATTCAGGACGAGTTGCATGGTCTGGAATGGGCAACCCATTATAATGATCACCATTCGACACCAGTGGATAGCCATAGTTTTCGCCCTTGACAATCAGATTCAACTCAACGCCACCTTTAGGTCCCATTTCTGCAACCCAAAGCTGCCCTGCGGGATCGAATGCCATGCCTAAAGGGTTGCGATGCCCCAAACTCCAGACTTGCTTGGCAATCTCTCCATGTGTTTGAAATGGATTGTCTAAAGGGGTTGTGCCATCTGCATTTAGACACAAAATTTTGCCTAAATTAGATTTTAAATCCTGAGCAGGTTCAAACTTTTGTCGCTCACCAGAACTTATCCACAATTTGCCATCTGCACCAAACTTTATACGATGCGCATAGTGCCCCTGTCCCGATACTTTCGGCACTTGCTGCCAGATTCTTTGAATTTGGGTGAGTTTTGGCGTGGGTTTGGCATCTAATACAAGCTTGCCCCGAATCACGACTGCACCGTAACCACCCGCACCCGCTTCGGCATAACTTAAATAAATCTGCTGATTCTGTTTAAAGTCAGGATCTAAAATGACGTCACCCAAACCACCTTGTCCGCCATAGGCGACTTCAGGGATAGCTTGAACATCTAAGCTTTGACCTGTTTTTGGATCAAAAAGTTTTAATTTCCCCGCTTTTTCTGTAATTAATAGGCGTCCATCGGGTAATTCTGCCAATGCCCACGGCTCATTAAAATCTGCAATTGGCTGTATTTGATAGCGTTGTAAATTTTGTGCAGAAGTTGATTTTGACTCTAAAGCAGCCGTGTTCTGTTTCGGCTCAACTTGCGCATTACACCCTGTAGTTAAACCCAATACAACTAGACATATAAATCCATAGTATTGCCGATTTATCTTGAGCATCCTAATTGCTCCTCTATTCATTCAATCTTTGCTTGTGCTAATCAAGACATCATAATCAATGAAATGTACCTCGTGCACAGTAGAAATGTAGCGATACACACTTTCTTACTTAAATCTTCTACAAAGTGAATAGGCAAAAAATTAAGGAGCAATGCTCCTTAATTTCAAAGTCCCAAAACACTAACGATCAATTAACTATAAGATCGGCTGGCTTTTTTAACCACGCTTGGCTCACTCACCACCTGTGATGTACTTTGTAAACGAATCAGTGCTACTGCAATTGCACCAATCACTGCAGGAATCGCCACCGCCAAAAAGTTCATTTTATGTGGTAAATCCATGCCCAAAAGTACGCCAATAATAATAGGGCCTACAATCGCACCGACACGCCCCACTGCAGAAGCACAGCCGATACCTGTAGAACGAATCGTAAGTGGATAATACTGAGCAACAAAGCTATACAATAAAATACTGCTGCCAATGGCAGAAGCACCTGCTAAGCCCACCAATAAATAAATCACAGGCTGTGGTGAATTAAAGCCTAGACCCACTAGAGAGAATGCGCCCAATAAAAACATGCCAATAATCACAGGTTTTAAGTGGAAACGGTCTGCTAAAATCCCGCCACTGATGGTTCCGATCACAGCCCCAATGTTCATCGCCATTAAGAACATTAAACTGTTACCCAGCGAATAACCTGCTGCCATCATCAGTTTTGGCAACCAACTGCCCAAAGCATAAACCATCAACAAACACATAAAGAAGCAGCACCAAAACAGCAAAGTACTCATGCCACGGTTATTTTTAAATAAGGCTGCAATTGAGGCATCTGCGGTTTGTACTTCATTTAATACAAATTGTGTTTGTGGGCTGATATTTTCTTGTGGGCTAATTTGCTGGACGATGTGACGCGCTTTTTCATGTTGCTGTTTTTTCACCAAAAAAGTTAAAGATTCTGGTAAGAAAAACCACAATAAAGGCAAAATAAGTAACGGTAATCCCGCAATATAGAACATCACTTCCCAGCCAAAGCTAGGCGTCAACCATGCACCAAGTAAGGCTGCCATAATGCCGCCCACGGCATAGCCGCTGAACATGGTGGTAACTAAGGTACTACGCATTTTTTGTGGTGCATATTCAGAGGTTAAAGCCACGAGGTTAGGCAATACCCCGCCAATCCCTAAACCTGCAATAAAACGTAAAATACCAAACTCTGTTGGGTTGGATGCAAAGCCGCCCCAAAAAGTAAAGCCACTAAATAACGTCACACAAATTAATATGACATTTTTACGGCCAATTTTGTCTGCCAACATGCCAAACAGCATGGCGCCAAACATCATGCCTGCCAGTGCCGTACTCGCAAGCATACCTGCCTGTACAGCCGTCATATTCCATTCTTGCATCAGTAGTGGTAAAGCCACACCGTTAATCGCCAAATCATAACCGTCAAAAATAACGACAAATACGCACCAAAGTACAATTTTTAAATGAAAAGGTTTAAACTTTGCTTGATCCACTACAGCATTCACATTCATTGTTGTTGCTGTCATTTTTCCCTCACCTCCAATTGTGAGCTTTTTATTTTATAAAAAATGAATGGTTATTCACTTTTGTATATAAAATGAATCAATATTCACTTTTTGTCTACAGCAAAAACTTAACTCTGGTTAATTTTCTTAAAAACCTAGACTAAAGTTGTAGATAAATTCGACCAAATAGACTTGCAGTAATTTATGATATTTTGATATATGCTATATTTTTCACATAATTTATTATTGTAAATATATTGTTTTAAACTTCTTTCTTCTACTTTTCTTCTTAATATTTTCCTTTCCGTATAAAAAAGCCCCCTTGACGTTTATGTCAAGGGGGCTTTGAATAATGAGCTGGCGATGACTTACTCTCACATGGGTAACCCCACACTACCATCAGCGCGAAGAGGTTTCACTTCTGAGTTCGGGAAGGGATCAGGTGGTTCACTCTTGCTATGGTCGCCAGCACAA